>NZ_JAPFHC010000022.1:0-100971 GCF_059803535.1 Pseudomonas sp. RP-B7 | reverse complement strand
CCGAAGGTCGTCGGTTCAAATCCGGCTCCCGCAACCAAACATCAAAAAAGGCTACTCGAAAGAGTGGCCTTTTTTGTGCGCGCCTGTTTTGGGGATGTATGAAAATTGTAAGACAAAAAAGTCTTTCCCCATCGCGCACTTACCGCGCACGGCCAACCGATGACAGTCAATTCACACTTATTTGACCCATTAGTTGATTAACGGTTGACACCCCGCCGCTTGGCTGTAGAATGCCGCCCACAGACGCGGGATGGAGCAGTCTGGTAGCTCGTCGGGCTCATAACCCGAAGGTCGTCGGTTCAAATCCGGCTCCCGCAACCAAACATCAAAAAAGGCTACTCGAAAGAGTGGCCTTTTTTGTATCCGGTGAAAAAGTTCTTCTGAAACAATGACATGGCATCTTTCATGAAACCGTACACGGTTTGTAGAGTCCATTTCATCGCACGCTATGCTTAATCCTCTACGACCAATGGCCGCAGTCGCCGCCCCCGGCGATACGCGTTAATATTTGTAATTATTTTGTCCATAGGGATTGGTAACTTGGCTGGATACCTCCATCCTGTCGCGCACAATCCACGAGGTGATTGATGCGCGCCAACTCGTCTGAACCACAAGACACCGTCACAGCAGAACAACCGATCACTCCCACCCGTTTGCGCTGGCTGGATCTGTTGAGCAAATACCGCCAGCCCATCGGATTGGCCGTCACCCTGTTGCTGTTTGCTATCGCCCTGATCGCTTGCCGACACTTGCTGCTGGAACTGGATCTCTACGCTCTCCACGACTCGATCCTGGAAGTGCCCAAGCCTGCCCTGCTGGGTGCGTTTGCCGCAGCGGTGGCCGGGTTCGTCATTCTGCTGGGCTACGAATTCTCCGGCGCACGCTATGCCGGGGTGAAGTTACCGGCCAAGACCCTGGCCCATGGCGGTTTCACCGCCTTTGCCATTGGCAACGCGATTGGCCTGTCGATGCTCTCCGGCGGCTCGGTGCGTTACCGCCTGTATGCTCGCCACGGTATTGGCGCTTCGGAAGTCGCCCGCATGACCGTGTTCGCCAGCCTGGCGCTCGGTTGTGCCCTGCCCCCTCTCGCCGCCCTGGCCACCTTGAGCAACCTGCCCGCCGCGGCCACGGCACTGAATTTGTCGCAAGGTTTGCTCGGCGGCGTCGCCGGTGCGGTGCTGCTGCTGTCGATCGCACTGTGCGTCGGCCTCTATCGCCGCCGCCTGCCGGAGCAACCGTTTGCCGATAACCTGCTGGTCAAGATCGGCCGCCGCACCCTGCGCCTGCCCGGCGCGCGTCTGACCTTCCTGCAACTGGTCATCACCGCACTCGACGTCGCCGCTGCCGCCACCGTCCTTTATATGCTGCTGCCGGAAGCGCCACCGTTTGGTCCGTTCCTGCTGGTGTACCTGCTGGCCCTCGCCGCCGGTGTGCTCAGCCATGTGCCGGGGGGTGTCGGGGTTTTCGAAGCCATCCTGCTCGCGGCCTTTGCCGATAAGCTCGGCGCCGCGCCGCTGGCCGCCGCTCTGCTGCTTTACCGCATGATCTACGTGGTGCTGCCCCTGCTGATCGCCTGCGTATTCCTGCTGGTCAACGAAGCCCAGCGCCTGTTCCAGACCCAGCAAAGCCTGCGGGTTGCCTCAGGCCTCGCGGCACCGGTGTTGGCCGTGCTGGTTTTTTTGTCCGGCGTGGTCCTGCTGTTTTCCGGCGCCACGCCAGAAATCGACTCACGCCTGGAAAACATCGGCTTCCTGATTCCCCACCGCCTGATTGACGCCTCGCACTTTGGCGCCAGCCTGATCGGCGTGTTGTGCCTGCTGTTGGCCCAGGGCCTGCGTCGACGCCTGTCGGCCGCCTGGATGCTGACCATGGTGCTGTTGCTGGCGGGCGCCCTGCTCTCGCTGCTCAAAGGCTTCGATTGGGAAGAAGCCAGCTTGATGACCATGACCGCGATCCTGCTGGCGATCTTCCGACGCTCGTTCTATCGCGCCAGCCGCCTCACCGAACTGCCGTTCTCGCCGCTGTACCTGGTGGCCAGCGTCTGTGTGCTCGGGGCGTCGATCTGGCTGCTGCTGTTCGCTTACCAGGACGTACCGTACAGCCATCAGCTGTGGTGGCAGTTCACCCTGGACGCCAACGCCCCCCGCGGCCTGCGCTCGCTGCTGGGTGCCGCCGTGTTGCTGGTGATCGTGTCCCTGACCTGGCTGCTGCGTACTGCGCGCCCGGTGATCCACCTGCCGACACCTGACGAACTGGAGCGCGCCAGCAAGATCCTGATGGCCTCGTCCCAGCCCGACGGCGGCCTGGCGCTGACCGGCGACAAGGCGCTGCTGTTTCATCCCAATGATGAAGCTTTCCTCATGTACGCCCGTCGTGGCCGCAGCCTGGTAGCCTTGTACGATCCGATCGGCCCGACCCAACCTCGCGCCGAAATGATCTGGCAATTCCGTGACCTATGCGACATCCACCACGCCCGCCCGGTGTTCTATCAGGTGCGTGCGGAAAACCTGCCGTACTACATGGACATCGGCCTGACCGCGATCAAACTGGGCGAAGAAGCCCGCGTCGACCTGAAACGCTTTGACCTGGAAGCCAAGGGCAAAGAGATGAAGGACCTGCGCTACACCTGGAACCGTGGTACCCGGGACGGCCTGTCCCTGGAGATCCATGAACCGGGCACCGCGCCGATGGATGAGCTCAAAGTCATTTCCGACGCCTGGCTGACCGGCAAGAACGTGCGGGAAAAGGGTTTTTCCCTGGGCCGGTTCAGCGACGACTACCTCAAGCACTTTCGCATTGCGATCATTCGCTTCGAAGGGCGCCCGGTGGCCTTCGCCAACCTGCTCGAGACGTACAACCACGACCTGGCCAGCCTCGACCTGATGCGCGCCCACCCGGACGCACCCAAGCTGACCATGGAGTTCATGATGGTCGGCCTGATTCAGCACTATAAGAGTCATGGCTACGCCCGTTTCAGCCTCGGCATGGTGCCGTTGTCGGGCCTGCAGCCACGTCGCGGCGCACCGCTGACCCAGCGCCTGGGTTCGATGGTGTTCCGCCGTGGCGAGCAACTGTATAACTTCCAAGGTTTGCGCCGCTTCAAAGACAAGTTCCAGCCCGACTGGGAACCCCGTTACATGGCCGTGCCCGCAGGACTTGATCCGCTGGTGGCACTGGCCGATACCGCCGCCCTGATCGCGGGCGGCTTGACTGGATTGGTGAAACGCTGATGATTCGACGTTCCTGGCGGTATGTATTGGCCCTGGTAGTGCTGCTCGCCCTGGTCGCGGGCGCTGGCTTTTGGTACTGGAGCCGCCCTGCCCCGCAGCCAACCCTGGAGCAATTGCCCCAGGCCGACGGTTCGGTGATCACCCGCGTAACCCCGAACGGCACGCCAAAAGCTCGCGTAGCGGTGGCCGTGATGGCCGAAGAAACCCTGACCGACAGCCAACTGATTGCCCTGAGCCAGGGTGGTAAAGCACAAATCGTCCAAGTGATCCTGCCAAAGGATGACTGCAAGTTGCAGGAACAAGCGCTGCAAGGCGCCCTGGCCCAGCTCAAAGGCCCGGCCACCCTGGTCAGCGGCATCGGCCCTGGCGCAGCCCTCGCCTGGCGCTGGCTGGCGACACAGAACGACGACAAGGCCAACGCGATCTCCGTCGGTTTCGCCCTGGTGCAGGAAGGCTGCAAGGACCCACTGCCGAAAACCTCGGCCCACGGCAACTGGCTGGTGGCCTGGAACGATAACCCTGACGATGAAAGCGCCAGTTTCGTACGCGACACACCGCGCGCTACCACCAGCATCAGCGACTACGACATTCATTACCCGCAAGTGCTGAACAACGAGCTGCGTAAGCAACTGGTGGGCTCGGACAACGGCGGCCTGGCGATCCCAGTGGTCGAAGTGCCCGCTGGCCAGGCCAAGGACACCGTGACCCTGTTCCTCTCCGGTGACGGCGGCTGGCGTGACCTGGACCGTGACGTGGCCGGTGAAATGGCCAAGATCGGCTACCCGGTGGTCGGCATCGACACGCTGCGCTACTACTGGCAGCACAAGACCCCGGAACAAAGCGCCAAGGACCTCACCGAGCTGATGCAGCACTACCGGCAGAAATGGGGCACCAAGCGCTTCGTGCTGACCGGTTACTCGTTCGGTGCCGACGTGCTGCCAGCGATCTACAACCGCATGCCGGAAAACGAACAGCAACGGGTAGATGCGATCATCCTGCTGGCATTCGCCCGTACCGGCAGCTTTGAAATCGAAGTGGAAGGCTGGCTGGGCAACGCCGGCAAGGAAGCCGCGACCGGCCCGGAAATGGCCAAGCTGCCGCCAGAGAAGGTGGTGTGCATCTACGGTGCGGAAGAAGTCGACGAGAGTGGCTGCACCGACAAAACCGCTGTAGGCGAAGCCTTGAAGCTACCCGGTGGGCATCACTTTGATGAGAACTACCCGGCGCTGGCCAAGCGCTTGGTGGACATCATCGTCAAGCACCAGGCCAAGGCCGAGTAATCCTGCGCCATACGCAAAACCCAATGTGGGAGCGGGCTTGCTCGCGAAAGCGGTAGATCAGTCACAGCAACTTTGACTGACACTCCGTATTCGCGAGCAAGCCCGCTCCCACATTTGTTTCGTGGTGTGATTAAGGTCTAGCGTGGCTCGATGTGCGCAATCATCAGTTGCACCGTTTCATTGCCCCGAAACTCATTCACATCCAGCTTGTAGGCCAGCTCCACCCACTTCACCGTCGGGTTCGGCCACACCTCACGGTCCACCCCAAACGCAATGCCATCGAGCTTCACCGACCCGCATTCGCTCTTGAGCACCACCTTCAGGTGCCGCTCCCCTACCACGCGCTGTTCCACCAACTGAAACACCCCGTGAAACAACGGCTCGGGAAAGTGCTGCCCCCACGGGCCGGCGTGGCGCAAGGCGCGGGCCAGTTCCAGGTGAAACTCTTCGACCGCCAGGGTGCCATCGGACAGCAGGCGCCCGGTGAGGTCTTCTTCGCGCAGTTGCCGACGCACTTCAGCATCAAAGGCTTCGGCAAACAGTGGGAAATGTTCCTCGGGCAATGTCAGCCCCGCCGCCATGGCGTGGCCGCCGTATTTAGCGATCAGGTTGGGATGCTGGCTCGCGACCACCGCCAGCGCGTCGCGGATGTGAAAGCCCGGTACAGAGCGCCCTGAGCCCTTGAGCAAGCCATCACCGGCATCGGCGAAGGCGATGGTCGGGCGGAAGTAGCGCTCCTTCATGCGCGACGCCAGGATGCCAATCACGCCCTGGTGCCATTCCGGGTCGAACAGGCACAAACCGTACGGCATCGACTCCACCGGCAAGTCCTTGAGCTGGGCCAGGGCCTCGCGCTGCATGCCTTGTTCGATGGATTTGCGGTCCTGGTTCATGCCATCCAGTTGCGCCGCCATTTCCCGCGCGGCGGCGAAGTCGGTGGTAAGCAGGCACTCGATGCCCAGGCTCATGTCATCCAGGCGTCCGGCTGCGTTGAGGCGTGGCCCGAGGATAAAGCCCAGGTCGGTGGAGGTGATGCGCGCCGCGTCGCGCTTGGCCACTTCGAGGATCGCCTTGATCCCTGGCCGCGCACGCCCGGCGCGGATACGCTCCAGGCCCTGGTGCACCAGGATACGGTTGTTGGCATCCAACGGCACCACGTCGGCCACACTGCCCAGGGCCACCAGGTCGAGCAACTCGCCGATGTTCGGTTGGGGTTTGTTCTCGTACCAGCCCAGGCTGCGCAAACGCGCGCGCAGGGCCATCAGCACGTAAAAGATCACCCCCACGCCGGCCAGGGCCTTGCTGGGGAACTCGCAACCTGGCTGGTTCGGGTTGACGATGGCATCCGCCGCCGGCAGCTCATCGCCCGGCAAGTGGTGGTCGGTGACCAACACTTGCAGCCCCGCCGCTTTCGCCGCCGCCACGCCTTCGACACTGGAAATGCCGTTGTCCACAGTGATCAGCAACTGCGGCTCGCGCTGCAAGGCCACGGCGACGATTTCCGGGGTCAGGCCGTAGCCGTATTCGAAGCGGTTGGGCACCAGGTAATCGACATGGGCCGCACCCAGCAAACGCAGGCCGAGGGTGCCCACGGTGCTGGCAGTGGCGCCATCGGCGTCGAAGTCGCCGACGATCAGGATGCGCTGGCGCTGTTCCAGGGCCGTCACCAGCAAATCCACCGCCGCGTCGATGCCCTTGAGCTGCTGATAGGGAATCAACCGCGCCAGGCTTTTATCCAGCTCGGCTTCGGACTGTACCCCGCGTGCGGCGTAGAGGCGGGTCAACAGCGGTGGCAGATCACCGAGAAACGGCAGGACGGCGGGCAACGGGCGGGGATCGATACGCATGGGGTGAGGAAGGCTTCTCTTCGATACAACGGTTAAACAGGAATAGTGAAAACGGCACAGGCCCTTTGTGGGAGCTGCCTGCTGCTGCAGGTTCAGCCGCGTTCGCCGACCAGCCATTGCAGCTGCACTTCGTGCTGGCCACGGTCGTCAGTCACGAACATGGTGCCTTCGCTGATCATCACGTCCCACTTGATAACGCGCGGCATGTCCTTGGCCAGGATCTCCAGGACGTCCTGCGGCACAGCTGCGATGTGCACGTTCTTCAGGTTGTTCGCCACCGGCACCACCTTGCCTTCCCACACACGCAGGCTGCCATAGGCCAGCAGGCTGGTGCGCTCGGTGCGGCGCGAGCACCAGGTCAGGCGGTCGGCATCGGGCTGGCCAACTTCGATCCAATGCAAAACCCGGTCATCCAGGCTTTTTTCCCACAGGGCTGGTTCGTCTACATCTGACAGACCACGACCGAACGACAACTGTTCGTTGTACCAGAGGGCGTAGGCCAGCAGGCGCACGGTCATGCGCTCTTCGGTTTCCGAAGGATGCCGGGCGATGGTCTGTTTGACGCTCTCGTACACCGAACGATCGAGGTCGGTGAGATTGAGTTCGAATTTGTAGGTCGTGGACGGCTGGGCCATGAACGGACTTCTAGAGACAGGGAAAGGCGGCCAGTCTAACCGATGGCGAGGCCATTCAACGAATACTGCGCTGCATCATCCTTATCCCTGGGCCGCTCGCCTATGTTAAAAGGCATCACACCACCGTCTCATGCTTGCAAGGATCCTCATGTCGTTTACCGCCAAACCACTTGCCGGGCTGAAAGTCATCGAACTGGGCACCCTGATCGCTGGCCCGTTTGCGTCACGGATCTGTGCCGAGTTCGGTGCCGAGGTGATCAAGGTCGAATCCCCGGACGGCGGCGACCCGTTGCGCAAATGGCGCAAGTTGTATGAAGGCACTTCGCTGTGGTGGTTCGTGCAGGCGCGCAACAAGCAGTCGTTGACGCTGAACCTCAAGCACCCACAGGGTTTGGCGATCCTTAAACAGTTGCTGGCCGACGCCGACATCCTTATCGAAAACTTCCGCCCCGGCGTGCTGGAGAAGCTCGGCCTGAGCTGGGAAACCTTGCATGCACTGAACCCCAAGCTGGTGATGGTGCGCCTGTCGGGGTTTGGCCAGACCGGGCCCATGAAAGACCAGCCGGGTTTTGGTGCGGTGGGCGAATCCATGGGCGGCCTGCGCTACATCACCGGCTTCGAGGACCGCCCGCCGGTGCGTACGGGGATTTCCATCGGCGACTCGATTGCCGCGCTGTGGGCGGTGATCGGCGCGTTGATGGCGCTGCGTCATCGCGAGGTGAATGGCGGGCTGGGCCAGGTGGTGGACGTGGCGCTGTATGAGGCCATCTTCGCCATGATGGAAAGCATGATCCCCGAGTTCGATGTCTTCGGATTTATCCGCGAGCGCACCGGCAACATCATGCCGGGCATTACACCGTCGTCGATCCATACCAGCGCCGATGGCAAGCACGTACAGATCGGCGCCAACGGTGATGCGATCTTCAAGCGGTTCATGCTGGCCATTGGTCGCGAAGACCTGGCCAATGATCCGCAACTGGCCAGCAATGACGGGCGCGACAGCCGCCGCGATGAGCTGTATGGCGTGATTGATCGCTGGGTCAATTCGCTTGCGCTGGATCAGGTGGTCGAAGCATTGAACAACGCCGAGGTGCCCGCCAGCCGCATCTACAGCGCCGAAGACATGCTGGGCGACCCGCAATATCTCGCCAGGGAAATGTTCCTCCAGGCCAAACTGCCCGGCGGCAAGGACTTCAAGATGCCAGGCATCGTGCCAAAACTGTCGGACACCCCAGGCAGTTGCGAATGGGTCGGGCCGCAACTGGGTGAACACAACAGCGTGGTACTCGCTGAACTGGGCTACGACCCTGCCGCCATTGTGCGTTTGCGTGAGGAAGGCGCGATCTGATGGCTCACCGGTGCAGATGCTGGTTCATCCAGTGGTGCCTCGCCTGCGCAATACTGGGTGGGCTGCCTGCAACGGCGCATGCCGAAGACACCTTGATCTGGCTGCTGCGCGACTTGCCGCCACTGACCATTTTCGAGGGGCCGGGCAAAGGCCAGGGCGCGCTGGACCAATTGTTGCCGATACTCATCGAACACTTGCCGGAGTACCGGCATCAGGTGCAGCACGTCAATCGCGCGCGTGGCATGCAGATGCTGCGCGAACCTACGTTCACCTGCGACCCGTCATTGCTGTGGACGCCAGAACGCGCCAAGTACATCGTGTTTTCCAGCCAGGCATTTGTGGTTGCCAGCAATGGCATCGCGATCCGGCACAGCCAGTTGGATGCGATGAAGCCCTACATCATCGAGGGCCAGTTTGACCTGCAGGCCTTCCTCGATGCCCACAAGACACGGGTGGGCGCGATCGCGGAGCGCAGCTACGGGCCGGTCATCGATGAGCAGCTCAAGCACGCCGATCCCCACACGCTCGCCCTTCACTACGGCAACGATGCCTTGGGCAGCCTGTTGCAAATGCAGCGCCTGGCACGCCTGGAGGCGGTACTGGGTTACTGGCCGGAGATCCGCTACCACGCCCAGCAACAGGGCATTGCCACCGACGACCTGAGCTTCTATCCCATCAAGGGCACGGCACCTTACCAACACACGCACATTGCCTGCTCGGATACACCCCTGGGTCGCCAGGCCATAGCGCGAATCAATCAAGTGCTGCGTGAGATTCCATTGGAGCAGGTGCAGCAATCGTATGCGTCGTGGCTGGACCCGGTCTTGCGCGAACGTTACCTGCGGGACAACCCGAGCTTTTTCCAGGACTTCCCGGAGCAGTGACAAATCCCGGGCAAAAAGAAACCCCGAAGAGTGGGGAGACACTTCGGGGTTAAACGTGGCCTACAAAGACCAGTACAGCAAGGCACAAACACCGGAGCACAATGTTTGCTCTTGCTGTTACGAAATCTGACCGGCCATGCCGTAGGAAGTTTCCATGATTAAACAATTCTTCATGCAACGGCGGCGCTGCGGGTCTGGGCTGCGTTGCGCAAGGCTGCAATGACCGAGGGCTCCAGGCGCCCTTCGGCAATCTTGATGTCGCGCAGCAGGCAATCCACCACATCCACCAGCACACGCTTGTCCATCAATTGGGCGCGGTCGACTTCACGCTCGACCACGATGGCGCCAGCAGGGTTCTTCACGGTTACCAGGCACTCGGCCTGCACACCAGAGGTGGTCAGCGTAACCTGATAAGGGCTCAGTGCTTCTTCGAGCAATAGGCTGATACTTTCCATCTCGATCACCACTCAATAGTTCGGGAACAATCGTTTCAACGGGAGCTGCATCTATCCTAAGTGACTGTTTGTGACGTAGGAAAGTTCGCTTTATCGTCTTTATGGGGGCGTCAGGGGTGACGGGTTCCAGCATGCGCTTGAAACATGACAGGCAAAAAACGGCGCACATAAATGCTTACGCAACAGGCTTTTATGCCGCTGTCGGCACCGTAATAGAGGTCGCACAGAAGCTATTCTCATAGCGCTCGGCCGGGCTTGCCAAAAACAAAAAACGTCGCTAATCCATGGGTATGGCTTGCCCCAATAAAAAAGCCCGTCACGAAGACGGGCTTGAGCAACCTCGCAAAGCCATTGAATCAGAGCGGCTTGCCACGATTTCCGTGCTGGCTCACAAACGTCTGCACAGCCTTCAGGTCATTGGCCAAGACTGTGCAACGTTCTTCACGTTCGAACAGGTCAGCCAAGTGCACCGGCAATTCCAGGGCCTTGCCGACACCGGCCTTCTCCACCGCTTCCGGGAATTTGACCGGATGCGCGGTGCCCAGGATCACCATCGGGATGTCCAGGCTGCGACGGCATTCGCGGGCGGCCTTCACACCAATGGCGGTGTGCGGGTCCAGCAGCTCGCCGGTCTGGGCATAGACTTCTGCGATGGTTTCGCAGGTCTGCGCGTCGTCCACGGCCAGGGAGTCGAACAGCTTGCGGGTTTCGGTCCAGCGCTCTTCATCCACACTGAAACCGCCGCCGCGCTTGAAGGTGTCCATCAAGCCGGCAATGGCCGCACCGTTGCGACCGTGCATGTCGAACAGCAGGCGTTCGAAGTTCGACGAGACCATGATGTCCATGGACGGCGACAGCGTGGCGTGCAGGGTTTCCTTGACGTACTGATTGCCGCTCATGAAGCGATGCAGGATGTCGTTTCGGTTGGTGGCGACGATCAACTGGTTGATCGGCAGGCCCATGTTGCGCGCCAGGTAGCCGGCGAAGATGTCGCCGAAGTTGCCGGTCGGCACCGAGAACGACACGGAGCGGGCCGGGCCACCCAGCTGTAGCGAGGCGTGGAAGTAATAGACGATCTGGGCCATGATCCGCGCCCAGTTGATCGAGTTCACCGCCACCAGGCGTGTGCCCTTCAGGAAGCTCTGGTCGGCGAAGCTGTTCTTGACCATTTCCTGGCAGTCATCGAAGTTGCCTTCGATGGCGATGTTATGGATGTTCTCGCCGAAGATGGTGGTCATCTGCCGACGCTGCACTTCCGACACACGCTTGTGCGGGTGCAGGATAAAGATGTCGACGTTTTCGCAGTGCTTGCAGCCTTCGATGGCCGCCGAACCGGTATCACCGGAGGTGGCGCCGATGATCACCACACGCTCGCCGCGCTTTTGCAGCACGTAGTCCAGCAGGCGACCCAGCAGTTGCAGTGCGAAGTCCTTGAACGCCAGGGTGGGGCCGTGGAACAGCTCCAGGACCCATTCGTTGCCGTTCAGTTGACGCAGAGGGGCGATAGCGTTGTGGGAAAACACGCCGTACGTCTCTTCCAGAATCTTCTTGAAATCCGCGTCCGGAATGCTGCCGGTGACGAACGGGCGCATCACCCGGAACGCCAGCTCGTGGTACGGCAGGCCGGCCCACGAGGCGATTTCTTCCTGGGTGAAGCGTGGCAGGTTTTCCGGCACGTACAGGCCGCCGTCGGTGGCAAGGCCTGCCAGCAGGACATCTTCGAAATTCAGGGCCGGTGCCTGGCCGCGGGTGCTGATGTAACGCATGACTGGCTCCTCTAAAACATTCTCGAACAGAGGCCGCCGCACGTACGGGGCCCCTGGAACAAATCGGTTAGTTCAAGTGTTCGACGCGGATGCGCACCACCGGGCCGACCACGCCTTGCAGGGCTTCCAGGGCGGTGATGGCATCGTTGATGTGCTGCTCGAGCACGCGGTGGGTCAGCAGGATCATCGGCACCTGGCCGTTTTGCTCCTCGACTTCCTTCTGCATGATCGACTCTATATTGATACCGCGCTCCGACAGGATGCTCGCGACCTGAGCCAGTACGCCCGGGTGATCCTGGGCCTGGATACGCAGGTAGTAGGCGCTTTCGCAGGCTTCGATCGGCAGGATCGGGTGGGCCGACAGCGAATCCGGCTGGAAGGCCAGGTGCGGTACGCGGTTTTCCGGGTCGCTGGTCATGGCACGCACCACGTCCACCAGGTCGGCGATCACCGACGAAGCGGTTGGCTCCATACCGGCACCGGCGCCGTAGAACAGCGTGGAGCCGGCGGCGTCACCGTTGACCATCACGGCGTTCATCACGCCATTGACGTTGGCGATCAGGCGGTCCGCAGGGATCAGCGTCGGGTGCACACGCAGCTCGATACCGGCCGGGGTGCTGCGCGCAACGCCCAGGTGCTTGATGCGGTAGCCCAGGGCTTCGGCGTAGTTCACATCCGCGGTGGTCAGTTTGGTGATGCCTTCGGTGTAGGCCTTGTCGAACTGCAGCGGGATACCAAAGGCGATGGACGCCAGGATGGTCAGCTTGTGCGCGGCGTCGATGCCTTCCACGTCGAAGGTCGGGTCGGCTTCGGCGTAACCCAGGGCCTGGGCTTCGGCCAGCACGTCTTCGAAGGTGCGGCCCTTCTCGCGCATTTCGGTGAGGATGAAGTTACCGGTGCCGTTGATGATGCCGGCCACCCAGTTGATACGGTTGGCGGACAGGCCTTCCCGGATCGCCTTGATCACCGGGATACCACCGGCCACCGCGGCTTCGAACGCCACGATCACGCCCTTCTCGCGCGCCTTGGCGAAGATCTCGTTGCCGTGCACGGCGATCAGCGCCTTGTTGGCGGTGACCACGTGCTTGCCGTTCTCGATGGCCTTGAGCACCAGCTCGCGGGCCACGGTGTAGCCGCCGACCAGCTCAATGACGATATCGATCTCAGGGTTGGTGGCAACGGCGAAGACATCGTTGGTAATCGCAATACCGGTCGTTTCGAACTGAGGCTTTGGCGAACGCGTGGCAATTTGCGCCACTTCAATCCCGCGACCTGCACGGCGGGAAATTTCTTCAGCATTACGCTGAAGTACGTTGAAGGTGCCGCCACCGACGGTCCCTAACCCACAGATGCCTACTTTGACCGGTTTCACTGAAGAACTCCCCATGAAACGGCCGACGCTAGGTCGGCCGTGGAAAACAGCCGCACGACTGCGGCTTGCAATTAACGACTCGCCGACGTGTCAGCGCGCCTTGATCGTCGACGTTTCGACGATACTGATTTATTTGGCACCGAGCGCCAGTTTGGCAACTTGTGGTGCTGGCTGGTAGCCCGGAATCACTTGGCCGTCGGCCAAAACGATGGCCGGCGTACCGTTCACACCGATGGACTGGCCCAAGGCGAATTGCTTGGAAACCGGATTGGCGCATTTGGCCGCCTTGATTTCCTTGCCGTCGACCATCTTGTCCATGGCCGCTTTCTTGTCGGCCGAGCACCACACCGCTTGCAACTGCTCGTCACCCGGCGAACCCAGGCCCTGGCGCGGGAACGCTACGTAGCGTACTTCCACGCCGAGCTTGTTCAGCGCAGGCACTTCGGCGTGCAGCTTGTGGCAATACGGGCAGGTAGTGTCGGTGAACACGGTGATATGGGTCTTGGTCTCGCCGATAGCCGGGTACACCACAGTCTCGGCCACCGGAATGCCATTGATCAGCTTGGAAACACCCAGGCGTTCGGCTTTTTCAGTCAGGTTGACCGGCTTGCCATCCTTCAACTGGAACAGGTAGCCCTGGACGATGTACTGGCCGTCGGCGCTGGCGTACAGCACGCGGCTGCCCTTGAGCTTGACTTCATACAGGCCGGCCATCGGGCTGGCGCTGATGCTTTCGATCGGGGTATCGAGCTGCAGGTTGGCCAGGCTCTTGCGGATGGTCTGCTCGGCAGCGTCATCGGCGAAGGCAAAGGTGGAAACCAACGCAATGGCTGCGGCGGCAATAATCTGGGTCAAGCGCATGGGAACTCCTGAAGGCAGATGCAGGGACGGGAGCAGTAGCACCGATGTGGAAACTCGGGCATGGGCCGTCCCCTTTGCTAACCGGCAAAGCCTACCACAGTTGGGCCGCAGGGCAGCCCGTGACGGGATAAATTGGCGGTTTTCAGCCTCGCGGGTGGTGCTTGGCGTGCATATCCTGCAAACGTGCGCGTGCCACATGGGTGTAGATCTGGGTGGTGGATAAGTCGCTGTGGCCGAGCAGCATCTGGACCACACGCAAATCCGCCCCGTGGTTGAGCAAATGCGTGGCGAATGCATGGCGCAACGTGTGGGGCGACAGCGTCTTGCCGATCCCGGCAACCCTGGCCTGGTGCTTGATGCGGTGCCAGAAGGTCTGGCGGGTCATCTGCTCGCCACGCAGGCTGGGGAACAGCACATCGCTGGGGCGCCCGCCGAGCAGTTCGCCGCGGGCGTCGCGCATATAGCGCTCGACCCACACAATCGCCTCCTCGCCCATCGGCACCAGCCGCTCCTTGCTGCCCTTGCCCATCACCCGCAACACGCCCTGGCGCAGGTTCACTTGCTCCAGGGTCAGGCTGATCAGCTCAGTCACCCGCAGGCCGCAGGCGTACAGCACTTCGAGCATGGCGCGGTCGCGCTGGCCGATGGCTTCACTCAGGTCCGGGGCGGCGAGCAAGGCCTCCACGTCAGCTTCCGACAGGGATTTGGGCAATGGCCTGCCAAGTTGGGGCATATCGACTTGCAGGGTGGGGTCGAGGGCGATCAGCTTTTCCCGCAGCAGATAGCGATAAAAACCACGCACACCGGAGAGGAATCGCGCAGTGGAACGTGGCTTGTAGTTCTGTTCCAGGCGCCAGGCCAGGTGGTCGAGGATCAGCTCGCGGCCGGCGTTGAGCAGTTCGAGATTTTTTTCCTGTAGCCAGCCATTGAACAGGGCCAGGTCGCTGCGGTAAGCCTGGCGGGTGTTGTCCGACAGGCCTTTTTCCAACCAAAGGGCATCGAGGAAGCGGTCGATCAAGGGGTGGTCAATGGCGGGCATGGGGGCTCAGGTGGATTACTGGAGTGTCTGTCAGATCCTATCGCAGGCAAGCCAGCTCCCACAGGGTTTTGTGTTGGGCCACTGATTTGCATCCAACACCGATCAAATGTGGGAGCAGGCTTGCCTGCGCAGGCCGCGACGCGGTTCCAGATCAGTCTACAAACCCAGGCAGCACTGGCACTGGTCGCTTATCGGCATCAATGGCCACAAAACTGAACACACCCTGGATCGCCTTTTCGCGACCATCAGCACTCATGCTCTCGACGAACACTTCCACCTCGACCTTGAGGCTGGTGTTACCGACTTTGATCACGCGACCGATCAACTCAACGATGGAACCCGCCGGGATCGCGTGGTTGAAGTCGATACGGTCGGTGGAGACCGTGACCAGTGGGAGACGGCAGAAACGGGTGGCCGTGATGAACGACACTTCATCCATCCACGCCAAGGCGGTGCCACCGAACAACGTATTGTGGTGATTGGTGGTCGGCGGGAACACGGCCTTGGTCACATGGGTGACGGACAGGTCGGTGCGGCGCTGGATTTCTTCAAGGCGGGAGGTCATGGACAAATACCGGCAAATAGACAAATTTCAGGCACAAAAAAGCAGCCCGTAGGCTGCTTTTTTCTGCATCGGGAAGCTGGACTTAAGCCAGTTTTTCCTTGATGCGAGCTGCTTTACCGGACAGGTCACGCAGGTAGTACAGCTTGGCTTTACGTACGTCACCGCGACGCTTGACGGCCATGCTGTCGATTTGCGGGCTGTAGGTCTGGAAAGTACGCTCTACGCCAACACCGTTGGAGATTTTACGAACAGTGAAAGCACTGTTCACACCACGGTTACGCTTGGCGATTACCACGCCTTCGAACGCTTGCAGACGCGAACGGTCGCCTTCCTTCACTTTCACCTGAACGACAATGGTGTCGCCCGGGGCAAAGGTAGGGATCTCTTTGGTCATCTGCTCTGCTTCGAGTGCAAGGATGATTTTGTTAGTCATGCTGTGCTCCTAAGGTAAGTCAATGGACCTACCATCGATACGTTGTTAACTATCGTCCCGCGCGAGGATGTATTCCTCGAGCAGCTTCTTCTCTTCTCCAGAAAGCGAGCGGCTTTCCAGAAGATCGGCGCGTCGTTCATAGGTCCGACCAAGGGACTGCTGTAAACGCCAACGCCGGATGTGTGCGTGATTGCCACTTAGCAATACGTCGGGAACACGCTGATCCGCATACACCTCCGGTCGGGTGTAGTGCGGGCAATCCAGCAAACCATCCGTGAAGGAATCTTCCTCCGCGGAGTCCGCATGCCCTAAAGCTCCAGGCAGCAGTCGTGTAACCGCATCTATCAGGACCATCGCCGGCAGCTCGCCGCCAGACAGGACATAGTCCCCAATCGACCACTCTTCATCGACATGAGCCTCTATAAAGCGCTCGTCAATGCCTTCATAGCGACCGGCAATCAGGATCAGTGCTTCCTCATTCGCCATGTCGCGTACCGCAGCCTGTTTCAGCTGACGGCCTTGAGGGGACAGGTAAATCACCTTCGCCTTCTCCCCCGCTGCAGCCTTGGCCTGGGCCAATGCGTCTTCCAGGGGCTTGATCTTCATCACCATGCCCGGGCCACCGCCAAATGGGCGATCGTCCACAGTGTGATGTCGATCCGTCGTGTAGTCTCGCGGGTTCCAACAGGTGAGCTGCAACAGCCCCTGTTTCACCGCCCGACTGGTGATGCCGTACTCGCTGATGGCGGAAAACATCTCGGGAAACAAACTGATCACTTCAATGCGCAGATTAGCCACGCTTAGAAGTCCGCATCCCATTCCACCTTCATCTCGCCCGCTGCCAGGTCGACGGCCAACACGCATTGCTCGGTATACGGCAACAGGCGTTCGCGATCATCCAGGCTGCCAGCGCAAGGCTTGACCACCATTACATCATTGGCGCCGGTTTCCAGAAGATGATCGATTTTCCCGAGCAATTGCCCGAGTTGATCAACAACCTTCAGACCTTCCAGCTGGTACCAGTAGTACTCGCCGTCGGTCAATTCAGGGAACAGGTTACGCGGCACGCAGATCTCATAACCGGCCAGAAGACGAGCTTCTTCACGATCATCAAGACCCTTGAGCTTTGCGACCAGGAACTTGTCGCTCCCGCGTCCACTGACCAGCTCGACCTGTTTCACACTACCTTCGCGCTTGAGCGTCCAGGTTTTGTACTGCAACAGGTTTTCAGTCGGATCAGTAAAGGAATACACCTTCACTTCGCCGCGAACGCCATGAACAGAGTAAATCTTGCCGATAACGATCAAATCATCAGCAAAAGCTGGCGTCGCGTTCATATTGCTCAGGCTGCGGCCTTAGCCGAGTCCTTCAGCAGCTGAGCAACACGCTCAGATGGTTGTGCACCAACGCTCAGCCAGTAGGCTACGCGCTCTTGGTTCACGGACAGACGGACTTCTTGACCACGAGCAACCGGGTTGAAGAAGCCAACTTGTTCCTTGTGAGAGCCGTCACGTGGGTTGCGGCTGTCAGTTACGGTCAAGTGGTAAAACGGGCGCTTTTTGGAGCCGCCAAGGGCAAGACGGATTGTTAGCATGTGAACATCGTTCCTGTAGTCGGTGCTGCAAATCTAAATGCACAGCGGGCATAGGTGCCCGAAAGGCCGCATATTCTAAGGAATATCCGGACTTTTGCAAATGTCTTTTTCTGGCGCCTATAGGCGTGCCATTCAGATCTGCTATAGAGCCGTCGATTAAAACGGCGAGTCAGCCCCCGCCAACGGCGGGTTTGCTGGAGATCCCACATCCCTGTGGGTCGGAGCAGGAGCCAGGCTCCCGCTCGAATTCTTTACATTTTCGGCATGCCGCCACCGGGCAACATACCGCCCATGCCGCGCATCATCTTGGCCATACCGCCCTTGGCGGAGAATTTCTTCATCATCTTCTGCATCTGCTTGTGCTGCTTGATCAAGCGACCGATGTCCTGCACCTGGGTGCCGGAACCCATGGCGATCCGACGCTTGCGCGAACCGCTGATCAGCTCAGGGTCGCGGCGCTCGGCCGGGGTCATGGAGTTGATGATGGCTTCCATCTGCTTGAACTGCTTCTCTGCCGCGCCCTGGGCATTGCCCATTTGCGCCAGGTTCACACCGCCGATGTTTGGCAGCTTGTCCATCAGGCCGCCGAGGCCGCCCATGTTCTTCATTTGTTGCAGCTGGTCGCGGAAGTCTTCGAGGTCGAAGCCCTTGCCCTTCTTCAGCTTCTTGGCCAGTTTGTCGGCCTTGTCCTTGTCGAGCGTGGCCTCGGCCTGTTCGATCAGGCTGAGCACGTCGCCCATGCCGAGGATACGCGAAGCGATACGCTCCGGATGGAACGGTTCGAGCGCCTCGCTCTTCTCGCCCATACCGATGAACTTGATCGGCTTGCCAGTAATGGCACGCACCGACAGCGCGGCACCGCCACGGGCGTCGCCGTCGACCTTGGTCAGGATCACGCCGGTCAGCGGCAGTGCGTCACCGAAGGCCTTGGCGGTGTTGGCCGCATCCTGGCCGGTCATGGCGTCGACCACGAACAGCGTCTCGACCGGGTTGATCGCAGCGTGCAACGCCTTGATCTCGCCCATCATCTCTTCGTCGATGTGCAAGCGACCGGCGGTATCGACGATGACCACGTCGATGAATTTCAGCCTGGCTTCTTTAATAGCCGCGTTGGCGATGTCGACCGGCTTCTGGCTCAGGTCGGACGGGAAGAAGGTCACGCCCACTTCGCCCGCAAGCATTTCCAGCTGCTTGATCGCCGCCGGACGGTATACGTCGGCCGACACGACCATCACGGACTTCTTCTTGCGCTCTTTAAGGAAACGCGCCAGCTTGCCGGCAGTGGTGGTCTTACCCGCACCTTGCAGGCCCGCCATCAGCACGACAGCCGGTGGCACGGCGCTGAGGTTCAGGTCTTCGTTGGCCGCGCCCATCAGGCTTTCGAGTTCAGCCTGGACGATTTTTACAAACGCCTGGCCCGGAGTCAGGCTGCGGGACACTTCAGTGCCGACCGCGCGCTCCTTGACCGAGTTGACGAAGTCCTTGACCACAGGCAACGCCACGTCGGCTTCCAGCAACGCCATGCGCACTTCGCGCAGGGTGTCTTTAATATTGTCCTCGGTCAGCTTGGCCTTGCCGGTTACGTGGCGCAGCGTCTGCGAGAGACGGTCAGTCAAGTTTTCAAACATGCGCGATCCTTTCAGGCCCTATTCAGCGAAGTGCATTGGTAGACCGAGGTCATGACGGCCCAGGCTGTGATAAATCGCTATTAAAAACAGCGCTTGGCGAGCCTGCGGCGTGGGCAGGTCGCGGATTATAGCGAAGACTGTCGCCGTGCACACCCGCTGTCTGGCCTGAGAGTCTTTCGTGTTACGCGGGGGTATGCCAAACTCAGCGGCTTTCGGGCTTGCCTAACAGGATTTATGCTCCCTTTGTCACCCAGTTTGCTATCCAGCCTCGCCGCCGCCGTGTTGTATGCCGCTGCGACTCTCTATCAGGGCACTCGTCTGGCCCAAGGCACCAAGGCGGACAAACGCCTGCTGGTCGGCCTTGGCGTCCTTGCCCTGCTGGCTCACGCTGCCAGCCTGTTTACCCACCTGATGACGCCAGTCGGCCTGGGCCTGGATTTTTTCAGTGCCGCCAGCCTGATCGCTGCCGCCGTGATCGCCTTGACGCTGATCGCCTGCTCGCGCATCCCGGTGGAAAACCTGCTGGTCCTGCTATTCCCCCTCGGCTTGCTGACGGTGCTGCTGGCGCAATTCGCCCCGACCGGCACCGTACCGGTGATCGATGAGGAGCCGGGCATCCTCGCGCATATCCTGCTGTCGATCCTGGCCTACGGCATGTTCACCATCGCGGTGTTCCAGGCCCTGCTCCTGCTGCTGCAGGACCACCAGCTCAAGCACAAGCATCCGTCCGGCCTGATCAAGAACTTCCCGCCGCTGCAAACCATGGAAAGCCTGCTGTTCGGTTTCCTGTGGGCCGGCTGGACGCTGCTGTCGATGTCGCTGATCTCTGGCTGGCTGTTCTTCGAAAACCTGTTCGCCCAGCACCTGGTGCACAAAACCCTGTTGGCGTGCCTGGCCTGGGTGGTGTTCAGCGTGCTGCTGTGGGGCCGCAACCGTCTCGGCTGGCGTGGGCACAAGGCGATCCGCTGGACCCTGGCCGGTTTCTGCCTGCTGATGCTGGCCTATTTCGGCAGCAAGCTGGTTCGTGAATACATCCTGCATATCTGACGGACCGCGATCATGGACAACTTGCCCCTGGGGCCGATGCTCGCGGTAGTCGCCTTGCTGGTGTTATGGGCGGCGCTGTTTACCGCTATCGAGGCCGCGCAACAGCACCTGCTGGCACTGCGCCCGGGCACTCGCCAGGGCGACAAGGCGGCCGCCCGCCTGAACTTTCCGCGCAATAGCCTGATCCTGTGCAACAGCCTGTGTCGTGCCGCAGTGGTGATCCTCTGCACGCTGCTGGCGATCTATGCCTGGGCGCAGAACGGTCCATGGCTGGGCTGGCTGATCTCCTGTGCACTCCTGCTGGTCCTCGCCGACTACCTACCCCGCGCCCTCGCCACCCGCTACCCGCAGGCGGTGCTCGGCTTTGGCAACACGCTGCTGGGCGTACCGCTGAAAATCCTCTATCCCCTGGCCTGGCTGCTCAACGGCATCAGCCTCTTGTTGCTGCGCCCGTTCGCCCGCAAGACCGGCGTGGTGAAAAAGAGCGACGAGCCACTGCCTGATCACGACGACGAACCCGAGCCCCAGGCCGACACAGACCGTCCCCCTGGCATGCCCGGCATCCACGCCCTCGACAACATCACGGTCAATGACATCCTGGTACCGCGCAGCGAAGTGGACGGCATCAACCTGGATGACCCGATCGAAGCGATCATCGAGCAACTGCGCAGCTCCCAACACACACGCCTGCCGGTATTCCACAGCGACATCAACCAAGTGGAAGCGGTGCTCAACACCCGCCAGATCCAGCACCTGCTGCCCGACGCCAGCCTGACCAAAGAAGCGTTGCTCGCCGCCTGCCACGAGCCCTACTTCGTCCCGGAGAGCACACCGCTGCAACTGCAACTGCTGAATTTCCACAAGCAGCAACGGCGCCTGGGCATGGTGGTGGACGAATACGGCGAAGTGCTGGGCATCGTGACCCTGGAAGACATCCTCGAAGAGATCGTCGGCGAATTCGAAAGCGAGCAGAGCGCGGACAACCCGCATATCGAGGCGCAACCGGATGGTCGCTATATCATCGATGGCGCCGCCTCGATCCGCGAGCTGAACAAGAGCCTGAACTGGCACCTGCCCAGCGACGGGCCCAAAACCCTCAATGGCTTGGTCACTGAAGCGCTGGAAACCATCCCCGATTGCGCGGTGTGCCTGAAGATCGGCCGCTATCGCCTGGAGATCCTCGAGACCGAGGACAACCGGGTGAGCAAGGTGCTGATCTGGCACACCAATCGCGTGCCGGTCGCCGCCTGACTATCTGACACATTTGGTTTGTGGTGCATCAGTCCCTCTTGTTGTATCTCCAAAGCCCTTCCTATAATCCCTGCGGCCTACCAGAGCCCCACCCGTCCGCGTGCTACCCGCACTCCAAGCGGACAGGCGCCGCATTACCGTGTCTGACCGGTGTCCGCCCCCATCCCGAGCGGCCCCGCACACAACCCTGATCCATGGGTGTTCGACCAATAATAATCCGCGTCCAAACGCGCACTGACTGCCAGGGATACCTTCATGAGCACCACCTATAACGAAGCGGCGACCGCTGCACCGACCAACTCGACCGCGCGGGTTGCCACGGCGAGCA
Source organism: Pseudomonas sp. RP-B7 (assembly GCF_059803535.1). Taxonomy (NCBI): domain Bacteria; kingdom Pseudomonadati; phylum Pseudomonadota; class Gammaproteobacteria; order Pseudomonadales; family Pseudomonadaceae; genus Pseudomonas; species Pseudomonas sp. RP-B7. The sequence goes on along the minus strand of NZ_JAPFHC010000022.1, from coordinate 79,408 downwards.
TCGTCGGCACCGCCATCGAGTTCTACGACTTCTATATCTACGCCACTGCCGCTGCACTGGTGATTGGCCCGGTGTTCTTCCCGCAGACCTCCGGCACCGCGCAGATGCTGGCGTCGTTCCTGACCTTCGGTATCGCCTTCATCGCCCGCCCGCTGGGTTCGGCGTTGTTCGGCCACTTCGGAGACCGTATCGGGCGCAAATCCACGCTGGTGGCCTCGCTGCTGCTGATGGGCGTGTGCACCACGCTGATCGGCTTGCTGCCGGGGTATGACAGCATCGGCGCCTGGGCCCCCATCCTGCTGTGCGTGCTGCGTTTCGGCCAGGGCCTTGGCCTGGGCGGGGAATGGGGCGGCGCAGCCTTGCTGGCGACCGAGAACGCACCGAAAGGCAAACGTTCCTGGTTCGGCATGTTCCCGCAATTGGGCCCGTCGATCGGCTTCCTGGCGGCCAACGGCTTGTTCCTGATCCTGGCCATGAGCCTGAGCGACGAGCAGTTCCGCAGTTGGGGCTGGCGTATCCCGTTCATCCTCAGCGCTGCGCTGGTGATGGTTGGCCTGTATGCGCGCCTCAAACTGCACGAGACCCCGGTGTTCGCCAATGCCGTGGCCAAAGAAGCGCCAGTCAAAGTGCCGTTGGTGGAGCTGTTCAGCCAGCATTGGCTGCCAGTGCTGTTGGGCGCCGCATCGATGGTGGTGTGTTATGCGCTGTTCTACATCACCACGGCGTTTTCCCTGAGCTACGGCGTGTCCACCCTAGGCTACAGCCGCGAGACGTTCCTCGGCTTGCTGTGCTTCGCGGTGCTGTTCATGGGGCTGGCGACGCCACTGGCGGCCTTGGCCAGTGATCGCTACGGGCGCAAGCCGGTGCTGATCGTCGGCGCAATCCTGGCGATCCTGTCGGGTTTCACCATGGAACCACTGCTGACCCACGGTTCGACCTGGGCCGTGGCGCTGTTCCTGGCGCTGGAGCTGTTCCTGATGGGCGTGACCTTTGCGCCGATGGGCGCGATGCTGCCGGAACTGTTCCCGACCCGCGTGCGTTATACCGGCGCTTCGGCGGCCTATAACCTGGGTGGGATTGTGGGAGCCTCGGCGGCGCCGTTCTTCGCGACCAAGCTGGTGGCGATGGGCGGGCTGAGTTATGTGGGTGGGTATGTGTCGGCGGCAGCATTGCTTAGCTTGATTGCGGTGCTGTGCCTGAAAGAGACGCGGGATAATGATTTGAATCGCGTTGCCTGATAGATCGATTTCGCGAGCAAGCCCGCTCCCACACTCGACCGCATTTATCCTGTAGGAATGCGATTGAATGTGGGAGCGGGCTTGCTCGCGAAGGGCGCGACGCGGTTACAGCTCTACCACAACAGCCTTCGAAGCACGGGTCGCTTTAGCCCGAGCCGCTTCAATCGACTCATCCCGCGCCAACGCCACGCCCATGCGGCGCTGACCATTCACTTGCGGCTTGCCAAACAGGCGCAACGCCGTATCCGGCTCGCTCAAGGCCGCACCGAGGTTGGCGAATGCCGTCTGGGTCGACTGCCCTTCCACCAGAATCACCGCCGACGCCGAAGGCCCGAACTGACGGATCAAGGGGATCGGCAAGCCCAGAATCGCCCGCGCGTGCAGGGCAAACTGCGACAGATCCTGGGAAATCAGCGTCACCAGGCCGGTGTCATGCGGGCGCGGCGAAACTTCGCTGAACCACACCTGATCGCCCTTGATGAACAACTCCACGCCAAACAGACCACGGCCACCCAATGCTTCGGTGACCGCCTTGGCAACGCGCTCGGATTCGGCCAGGGCAATCGGGCTCATGGCCTGCGGCTGCCAGGACTCCTGGTAATCGCCCTTCTCCTGACGATGACCAACCGGCGCGCAGAAGGTAGTGCCGCCAATGTGGCGCACGGTCAGCAAGGTGATCTCGTAGTCGAAGTCGATAAAGCCTTCGATGATCACCCGCCCCTTGCCGGCGCGCCCGCCTTCCTGGGCGTACTCCCAGGCTTTCTGCACGTCGTCGGTGCTGCGCAGCAGGCTCTGGCCCTTGCCCGACGAACTCATCACCGGCTTGACCACGCACGGGAAGCCCAGGTCCTGGACGGCCTTGCTGTAGTCTTCGAAGGTATCGGCGAAGTGATACGGCGAGGTCGGCAGGTCCAGCTCTTCGGCGGCCAGGCGGCGGATGCCTTCGCGGTTCATGGTCAGCGAGGTCGCGCGCGCAGTCGGGATCACGGTGAAGCCTTCGGCTTCCAGCTCTACCAGGGTGGCGGTGGCGATGGCTTCGATTTCCGGCACGATGAAGTGCGGCTTCTCGGCCTCGATCACCGCACGCAACGCAGCGCCGTCGAGCATGTTGATCACGTGGCTGCGGTGCGCGACCTGCATGGCCGGCGCATTGGCGTAGCGATCCACGGCAATCACTTCAACGCCCAGGCGTTGCAGTTCGATTACCACTTCCTTGCCCAGCTCACCGCAGCCACACAGCAAAACGCGGGTCGCGGTTGGCGACAATGGAGTTCCGATTCGGGTCATCTCAGGTCCTCAGGGGAGCGGATCATGGGGAGAAAGGCCGGCATTTTACATGAACTGCAAGAATTGGCCTCAGTTGGCGACAGCTCGCTTGTGCACGCGCCAGGCCATGATCAGCCACACCACCGTGACCCCGGCGAATTTCGACACCAGCGCCGTGCCCGCCACGGCCGGGGTAAGCGCACCGATCAAGCCGAAAAAGATAAAGGTATCGAGGGGAATGCTCAGCGCCGAGCTTATCCACAGGCGGTCGTGAAGCGCACGCTTGGTGATGCTGAACACCAGCCAGTCGATGCACTCGGACACCGCAAACGCCGTGGCGCTGGCCAGCGCGATCGCCGGATCGGACGTGACATAGGACAGCACCAGCGCCGCCAGCATGGCGACGATTGCACCGTGGCCGAAGCGGGTTTGCACCATGTCGCGCAGGATAAAGACCAGGCCACCCCAGGCGGACCAGATGACATCCAGGTGCGGGGCGGTGGAGAAGGCGAAGTTGATCAGCACGACGCTGCTGATGTAGGCGATCAGGAAGAGCATGGGAAAGTGGACCTGTGGGTTATGCCGCACAGGGTACTTCACAATTGGAAATATGTCGTCGGGGCGGGCCCCTTCGCGAGCAAGCCCGCTCCCACATTTGGACCGCGTTTATTCTGTAGGAATGCGTTCAACTGTGGGAGCGGGCTTGCTCGCGAAAGCGATCTATCAGGCGCCTGGTTTCCCCGAAACCATAAACACCATCCCCGCCGCCACCGCACGCTCATGGCACAACCCCAACACCACACGGCGCTCGGCATTGTCCATGCGCCCCCAGCGCGTGATCTCATCCACGGTGCGCTGGCAGCCGGTGCAAATATCGTCGTCATCCAGCGCACAAATACTCACGCACGGCGAGGCAACGGGGCGTTCAATCGGGTTCATTCTTCCTGCTCAGCCAAGTCACGCGCATAACGCTGCGAGTTGTGCACATAGTGTGCGGCGCTGGCTTCCAGCATCTTCTTCTGCGCCTCGGTCAACTCACGCACCACCTTGCCCGGCGAACCCATCACCAGCGAGCCGTCAGGAATTTCCTTGCCTTCGCCGATCAGCGAATTGGCGCCGATGATGCAATGCTTGCCAATCCTGGCGCCATTGAGGATCACCGCGTTGATGCCAATCAGGCTGTAGTCGTCGACGGTACAGCCGTGCAACATGGCGTTGTGGCCGATGGTCACGCCGGTGCCCAGGGTCAGCGGGTAGCCCATGTCGGTGTGCATCACGCTGCCGTCTTGCACATTGCTGTTCTTGCCAATCAGGATCAGCTCGTTGTCGCCACGCAACACCGCGTTGAACCAGACGTTGGCGCCCTCCTCCAGCTTGACCTTGCCCACCAGCGTGGCATTGGGGGCCACCCAGCTGTGGGGATGCGTCTCGACGCGGGCGTCGCCCAGGCGGTATTTCATGGTGTGTCCTCACGGCATGCCATTCAAACGATGGCTTTTAGCTATTGATGAAGCTCTTGGGGGGCTGATGCAGGCTGATCTTGGCGTCGTCATAGAGCAGGTTGATCAGCTCGACGATCATGATCGCCGTCAGGCCCCAGATCTTGTATTCGCCAAACCGATAACTGGGCACGTACCAACTGCGGCCCTGGTAATCGATCCTGTGGGTATGTTCACGCGGGTCCTGTCGGAAGAACTCCAAAGGCACGCTGAAAACGGCGGCAATCTCGGCATCGTTGGCCAGGTATTCGACGTAATCGGGGATAACGCCGACATAAGGCGTGACCCGAATGCCATGCAGGGAAATCAACGGGCTCAACGGGCCGATCACCTCCACCAGGCCGGGCGGCAGGCCGATTTCTTCTTCGGCCTCGCGCAAGGCGGTAAAGATCAGGTCCGGGTCTTCGGGGTCACGGCGCCCGCCGGGGAAGGCCACTTCGCCACCGTGGGTCGACAGGCCGCTGGCGCGCAGGGTCAGGATCAGCTCAGGTTCGTCACTACGGGTAATCGGCACCAGCACCGCAGCCTCGGGGAAACGTCCGTCAGTTTCCAGCGTGTGGGGGGTGTGATTGCTTACCCGGCGAAGTAGCTCGTCCAGCATGAGTCATCTCGGTCTGTTGGCTACCTTGCATCATGCACCAAAGCGTGCGGGTGCCCAACCCCAAAACCCTGTCGGTGTCGCGAAACGACAACTTGTTGCAGCGCCCTGCCCTCCACGCCAAGATAGACGCACTTTCCAGGAACCCCAGCATGAATTTCTGCAGCCAGTGCGGTAAACCGGTCACCCAACGCATCCCCGACGGCGACGGCCGCCTGCGTTTTGTGTGTGATCACTGTTCGACCATTCATTATCAGAACCCCAATATCGTGGCCGGCACCGTGCCGGTGTGGGGCGATAAAGTGCTGCTGTGCCGCCGCGCCATCGAACCGCGCCTGGGTTACTGGACCCTGCCCGCCGGCTTCATGGAAAACGGCGAGACCGTCGAACAGGCCGCCGCCCGCGAAACCCTGGAAGAAGCCTGCGCCCGTGTGTGCAACCTGAGCATCTACACCCTGATCGATGTGCCCCACATCAACCAGGTACACATCTTCTACCGTGCCGAACTGGTCGACCTGGATTTCGCCGCAGGCCCCGAAAGCCTTGAAGTGCAGCTGTTCGACGAAGCCGACATCCCTTGGTCCGAGCTGGCTTTCCGCACGGTCGGGCGTACCTTAGAATGCTTTTTCGCTGACCGCCGCCAACAGCAGTTCCCGGTGCGCAGCGAAGCGGTGCCGCCGATGATGCCGTCGCCCAAATAATTCCAGGCAGCACTTTTTCTCAGGGAAACCGTTTTAATGCGTCTGTTGCTCGCTCTTATCTGCCTGTCGTTCGCTACGTTGTCATCGGCCTCCACCGTAGAAACCATCGGCGGCAAAATCGTCGAAAAAGTCCTGGTCCTCAAGTCCGCCCACCAATTGCAGTTGATCAACGACGGCAAGCCCCTCAAGACCTACCGCATTTCCCTCGGCAAGAACCCCAAGGGCCAAAAACTGGTCGAGGGCGACCGCCGCACGCCGGAGGGCCTGTACTGGCTCGACTGGCGCAAGACCAGCGAGCGCTTCAACCTGGCCATGCACATTTCCTACCCCAATATCAGCGACGCCGCACGCGCCCGCCGCGAAGGCGTGAAGCCCGGCAGTATGATCATGATCCACGGCACCCCCGACACCGAAGAATACCCGGAGCAGTGGTTCCACACCCTGGACTGGACCGACGGCTGCATCGGCATGCGCAACGTCGACATGCGGGAAGTGTGGAACCTGGTCAAGGACGGCACCCTGATCGAGATTCGTCCGTAATCGTCGACCGTTCGTAAATTAATTCAAAAAAAATCCCACCTCAGATCACGCCCGCCGGTGAATACCAGTTCACCGCGCCGGGCTGCGCTGTTCTGCGCGCAACAAAGACCTCTCTAATACCACTTGATAACAAGCCCCACTACAGGGCTCTAAAACCCTGGCCCGCACCATTTTGGCTGCATTGACATGGTATTTAAGTGGTATTAATTTCCGGCCAATACCGGGCGACAACACTCCAATAACCGCATCGGAAACCTGAACGATGAACCCCATCCTGGCCCTGCGCCCCGACGACAAGCAATCCACGCCGCTGTACCTGCAACTGGCGCGCAAACTGGAAGCGGCGATCCATGCCGGCCAGTGGACGTCCGAACAGGCGTTGCCCTCGGAACGTGCGCTGTGCGAGCAGTTGAACATCTCGCGGGTCACCGCCCGCAAAGCCCTGGAAGTGCTGTTTGCCCAAGGCCTGATCCGCCGCAGCCAAGGCTCGGGCACCTTTATCACGCCGCGCCTGGAACAGCCGTTGTCACGCCTGTCCGGTTTCAGCGAGATGCTGCGCCTCAAGGGCTTCGTGCCCAGCTCCCAATGGCTGGAGCGCGACATCACCCCGCCGACCCACGAAGAACTGATCCGCCTGTGCCTGTCGCCCACCGACAAAGTCGCGCGCCTCAAGCGCCTGCGCAAAGCCGACGACACGGTGATGGCCATTGAAATGACCGCCATGCCCGCCACCGTCTTGCCCAACCCACAGGTGGTCGGCAGCTCGCTGTACGAATACCTGGAAGGCATTGGCAAACCCATCGTGCGCGCCTTGCAACACATCCAGGCGATCAACGCCTCGGACGAATTCGCCAAGCTGGTCGGCATCGCCCCCGGCACCGCCATGCTGCTGATGACCCGCGTGGGCTACACCGCCGACAACACGCCGATTGAAATCACCGACACCTATTGCCGCAACGACTACTACGACTTTGTCGCAGAGCTGCGCCGCTATGACTTTGCCGCCGAGTTGCGGCCTTAGAGAACTGCCATGTCCGAAGACAATATCCTCACGTCCCACGGCTGGATGCGCGGCCGCCTGGTGCACGAACACGGCAAGGTGGTCGCCATCGACGGCGCGCCTTGCGACCCGGCCAGCAACGATTTGCCCTACCTGCTGCCGGGCTTTATCGACCTGCATGTGCACGGCGGTGGCGGCAAGGACATCATGGAAGGCGTTGCCGCCTTCCAGACCATTACCCGCACCCACGTGCGCTTTGGCACCACGTCAATGCTGGCCACGACCATGACCGCGCCGGTGGACGAGATCTCCCGTGTGCTCGAGCAACTCGGCAGCTTCTGCGAGCAACGCCCTACAGGCTGCGCCCGGGTACTTGGCGTTCATCTGGAAGGGCCCTACATCAATCCGGGAAAACTCGGCGCCCAGCCCAACTTCGCCCACACCGCGTTGATGGATGAAGTGCAAGCCTACCTGCGCCTGGCGCCGATCCGCGTGATCACCATCGCCCCGGAAATCGCCGGCCATGACGCCTTGATCCGCGCCCTCAGCGCACGCGGCATCCGCATGCAGATCGGCCATACCTTGGGCAGCTACGAAGAAGGCGTCGCCGCCCTCGCCGCCGGCGCCAGCAGCTTCACCCATTTGTACAACGCCATGAGCCCGCTGCATCACCGCGAGCCGGGCATCGTCGGCGCCGCGTTGGCCCACGCCAAGTACGCCGAGTTGATCCCCGACTTGCTGCACGTGCACCCCGGCGCCATGCGCGTGGCCTTGCGCGCGATCCCGTGTTTGTACTGCGTCACCGATTCCACCGCCGCCGCCGGCATGCCCGACGGCGAATACAAGCTGGGCAGCCACACCGTGACCAAATGCCTGGGCGGCGTGCGCCTGGCCGACGGCACCCTGGCCGGCAGCACGCTGACCATGGATCAGGCGCTGCGCAACCTGGTGAAAATCGGCCTGCCCATCAGCGAAGCCTCACAACGCCTGTCGCAATTTCCGGCGGACTACCTGGGCCTGGAAGAACGCGGCCGCCTGCAACCCGGCAGCTTTGCCGACTGCGTGCGCCTGGACCGCTCCCTGCAACTCACCGACGTAATGGTCGAAGGAGAAACCATTGACTTCAAAAATGCTTGAAGAGGCCCTGGCCTCCTGCGACGCCGTCGCCGCCCAACTGCAACGCCTGCAGCCGCTGCTCGAGGAAATCGCCGGACGCCTGCGGCGCCAGCCGCCGCAAGTGGCGATGACCATCGCGCGCGGCAGCTCGGACCACGCCGCCAGCTACTTTGCCTACCTGGCGATGCAGCATGTGGGCATTCCGGTCGCCTCGTTGCCGATGTCGGTGGTGACGTTGCTGCAAGCGCCAATGAAGGTCAGCGGCCAGGTGGCGTTCGGTTTCTCTCAATCGGGACAGAGCCCGGACCTGGTCAACAGCCTGCGCCTGCTGCGCAAGCGCGGCGCGCTGAGTATCTCGATGGTCAACGCCGAAGACTCGCCGCTGGAGGCCGCCTGCGAATTTCACGTACCGCTGTGCGCAGGGCCGGAACAGAGTGTCGCCGCCACCAAGAGCTTTATCGCCACCCTCAGCGCCAGCGCGCAGTTGGTCGGCCACTGGAACGGCGAAGCGGATTTGCTGCAAGCCTGCCAGGCACTGCCCGACGGCCTGCGCGAAGCGGCCCGGCAGGACTGGTCCGCAGCCATTGAAGCCCTGCGCAGTTGCAAGCAACTGATGGTGATCGGCCGTGGTGCCGGGTTTGCCATCGCCCAGGAAGCCGCACTCAAACTCAAGGAAACCTCGGCGATCCAGGCCGAAGCCTTCAGCAGCGCCGAAGTGCGCCACGGCCCGATGGCGTTGATTGGCGACAACTACCCGCTACTGGTCTTCGCCCCACGCGGCGCCGAGCAAGCCGGCCTGTTGAGCCTGGCCGCCGATATGCGCCAACGCGGCGCCCGCGTGCTGCTGGCCGCACCGGACGACATCGCCGAGCGCGACCTGACCCTGAACCGCGCCGAACACCCGAGCCTGGACCCGATCCTGGCGATCCAGAGTTTCTACGTGATGGCCGCAGGCCTCGCCGTCGCCCGGGGCATGAACCCGGACCAGCCGCGCCACCTGAGCAAAGTCACTCGCACTCACTGAGTCGATTGCCGCGTTTTCCTGATGAGTACCGTGCCGATGTCCTACAACAATAATGAATTGACCCTCAGCGCCCCGTTAAGCGGGCCAGTACTGGCCCTCGGCGACGTTCCCGACGAAGTGTTCGCCAGCGGCGCCATCGGCGACGGCATTGCCATCGACCCGCTCAACGACTGCCTGCATGCGCCCTGTGACGGCGTGATCATCCACGTCGCCCGCACCGGGCATGCCCTGACGATTCGTGCCGACAACGGCGCCGAGGTGTTGATGCATGTGGGCATCGACACCGTGGAGCTGAATGGCGAAGGGTTCGCGCTGCTGGTCAAGGACGGTGCACGGGTGAGCCAGGGACAGGCGTTGATACAGTTTGATCTGGACCGCATTGCGCGGCAGTGCAGGAGCCTGGTCAGCCTGATTATCCTGACCAACGGCGAGCACTTTGAACTACGCGCGGTCGCGGGAAAATCCGTCAAGGTTGGCGAGCCGTTGCTGCAGATCGTGGCGCGCTCGGCAGCTGCGGTTGAAGCGCCTGTGGATAACACCGCGAGCGAAAGCAGCGCCAGTGTGCGCATCACCCACCGGGGCGGTTTGCATGCGCGTCCGGCGGCGTTGATCCGCAAGGCGGCCCAGGGTTTCAGCAGCCAGGCGCAGCTGCATTTCGCCGGCAAATCGGCGCCGTGCGACAGCCTGATCGGGCTGGTGGGGCTGGGGATTGGTGAAGGCGATGAGGTGCGCGTCACCTGCCGCGGCAAGGATTCGGCGGCGGCGTTGCAGGCATTGGTCGCGGCGTTGTCAGTGGCGGTCGGCGAAGAACCTCACGCGCCGGTGACTATCACGCCGCGCCGCGCGAACCGCGAAGCCGGTGTATTGCAAGGCGTGTGCGCGGCCCCCGGCCTGGTGTGCGGGCCACTGGTGCGCCTGACCGGTATCGAACTGCCGCAGGACCCCGGCCAGCACTCCGCCGACGAACAGTTGCAACACTTGGACACGGCACTGGAACAGGTACGTAGCGAAATCCGCAGCACCCTCGACCACGCCCGCCAGCGCAAGAACGTCGACGAGGAAGACATCTTCGCCGCCCACCTGGCCCTGCTGGAAGACCCGACGTTACTCGACGCGGCCACCCGCGCCATCGAACACGGCAGCGCCGCCACCCACGCCTGGCGCGATGCGATCCAGGCCCAATGCGCGGTGTTGCTGGGCCTGGGCAAACCGCTGTTTGCCGAGCGCGCCAATGACCTGCGCGACCTGCAACAACGTGTGTTGCGCGCCTTGCTGGGTGAAGCCTGGCATTTCGAACTGCCGGCCGGCGCCATTGTCAGCGCCCACGAACTGACCCCCTCGGACTTGTTGCAGTTGAGCGCACAACACGCCGTCGGCATCTGCATGGCCGAAGGCGGCGCGACGTCCCATGTGGCAATCCTCGCCCGAGGCAAAGGCCTGCCCTGCGTGGTCGCGCTGGGAGCCGAAGTACTCGACGTGCCCCACGGCCAGCGCGTGGTGCTGGACGCCGGCAATGGCCGCCTGGAACTGACCCCCAGCGAAACGCGCCACGCCGAAGTGCACCAGATCCGCGACGCGCAGAAACAGCGGCGCCAACAGCAACAGGCCCAAGCCCAACAAGCGGCGTACACCAGCGATGGCGTGAACATCGAAGTCGCCGCCAATGTGGCCTCCAGCGCAGAAGCCCAAGTGGCGTACGAAAACGGCGCCGATGGTGTCGGCCTGCTGCGCACCGAGTTCCTCTTTGTCGACCGTCGCACCGCGCCGGATGAGCATGAGCAACGCCAGGCCTATCAAGCCGTGCTGGATGCCATGGGCGACAAGACGGTGATCATCCGCACCATCGATGTGGGCGGCGACAAGCAACTCGACTATCTACCGCTGCCGGTCGAAGCCAACCCGGTGTTGGGCCTGCGTGGTATCCGCATGGCCCAGGTGCGGCCTGAACTGCTCGATCAACAACTGCGTGCACTGCTGCAAGTCTCGCCGCTGGCGCGTTGCCGCATCCTGCTGCCGATGGTCAGCGAAGTGGATGAACTGCTGCAGATCCGCCAGCGCCTGGATGAACTCTGCGTCGAGCTCGGACTGACCCAACGCCCGGAACTCGGCGTGATGATCGAGGTGCCCGCCGCCGCGCTGCTGGCTGAGCAACTGGCCAGGCATGCGGACTTCCTTTCCATCGGCACCAACGACCTGTCCCAGTACACCCTGGCCATGGACCGCGACCACGCAGGCCTCGCCGCGCGGGTCGACGCGTTGCACCCGGCACTGCTGCGGCTGATCGCCCAGACCTGCGCCGGGGCGGCCAAGCACGGGCGCTGGGTTGGCGTGTGTGGCGCCCTCGCCTCCGACCTGCTGGCCACACCGGTGCTGATTGGCCTGGGGGTCAGCGAGCTGTCGGTGAGCCCGCCGCAGATCGGTGAAATCAAGGACCGCGTCCGCCACCTGGACGCGGCGCAATGCCGGCAACTGAGCCAGGGCCTGCTCGACCTGAGCAGCGCCAAGGCGGTTCGCCAAGCCTGTCAACACCACTGGCCGCTGAGCTGACAACAACAAGAAAAAAGGAGACTCGCCATGTACCAACATTTCATCGAAGGCCTGCAACGCCTTGGCCGTGCGCTGATGCTGCCGATCGCGATCCTGCCCATCGCCGGCCTGCTGCTGCGCCTGGGCGACACCGACCTGTTGAACATCGCGGTGATGCACGATGCGGGGCAGGCGATTTTCGCCAACCTCGCGCTGATCTTCGCCATCGGCATTGCCGTGGGCTTTGCCCGCGACAACAACGGCACCGCCGGTCTGGCCGGGGCGATTGGTTACCTGGTGATGATCTCCACCCTCAAGGTGATGGACACCAGCATCAACATGGGCATGCTCGCCGGCATCGCCAGCGGCCTGATGGCTGGCGGGCTGTATAACCGCTTCAAGGACATCAAGCTGCCAGAGTACCTGGCGTTTTTTGGCGGGCGTCGGTTTGTGCCGATTGTCACCGGGTTCAGCGCGGTCGGGCTGGGGGTGATCTTTGGTTTGATCTGGCCGCCGATCCAGCATGGCATCAATAGTTTTGGCGTGTTGCTGATGGAGAGCGGCAGCCTGGGGGCGTTTGTGTTCGGCGTGTTCAACCGCCTGCTGATCGTTACCGGGCTGCACCATATCCTTAACAATATGGCGTGGTTTGTGTTCGGCAGTTTTACCGACCCCGCGACCGGCGCCGTGGTGACGGGCGACCTGACGCGCTACTTCGCCGGCGACCCCAAAGGCGGCCAATTCATGACCGGCATGTTCCCGGTCATGCTGTTCGGCCTGCCCGCGGCGTGCCTGGCGATGTACCGCAATGCATTACCGGAGCGCCGCAAGGTGATGGGCGGGATTTTCCTGTCGATGGCGCTGACCTCGTTTTTGACCGGGGTGACCGAGCCGATTGAATTTGCGTTCATGTTCCTCGCACCGTTCCTGTACTTGATCCATGCGCTGTTGACCGGGCTGTCGATGGCGGTCACCAACATGTTGAATATCCACCTCGGGTTTACCTTCTCCGGTGGGTTTATCGACATGGTGCTGGGTTGGGGCAAGTCCACCAATGGCTGGTTGGTGTTCCCGGTGGGGTTGGCTTACGCGGCGATCTACTACAGCGTGTTCAACTACTGCATTCGTCGTTTCAACCTGAAAACACCGGGGCGTGAGGATGTCCAGGCAGTGCAGGCTGAAGTGATGACCGATAACCAGCGCGCCAGCGCCTATCTCCGGGCGCTGGGCGGTGCCGCCAATTTGCTGAGCGTGGGTGCCTGTACCACACGTCTGCGCCTGGACATGGTCGATCGCAATAAAGCAGTGGATGCGGACTTGAAAGCGTTGGGCGCCATGGCCGTTGTACGGCCGGGGAATGGCGGGAGTCTGCAGGTGGTGGTGGGGCCGATGGCCGATAGCATTGCCGATGAGATTCGGTTGGCGATGCCTACGTTTGTTGCCAGTGCGCCGGTGACGGTTGTGCCTGTGGATAAACCGGTCGCGGTGAACGTGCAGGAGGCCGAGAAATGGCTGGATGCATTGGGTGGCCGGACGAATGTACGGCAGTTGGAAGCGGTGGCAATGACTCGATTGCGGGTGGAGCTGGGGGATGACTCGGTGCTGTCCGAGGCTGACCTGACTGCGCTGGGTTGCCAAGGCGTGAGCCAATTGGATAGCGGTGTTTGGCACTTGCTGATCGGTGACAAGGCGTCGGGGTTGGGTGAGGCGTTGGAACGGTTGGTCAGTGGTCGGCAGGTTGGGGCTGGTGCTTGATTGATCATTGCCTGAACAGGCCCCTTCGCGGGCAAGCCCGGCTCCCACATTTATGATCTGTGAATACATTCGAAATGTGGGAGCTGGCTTGTCTGCGATGAGGCCCTAGCAGACAACAAAAAACCCGCTGACCAAACTGGCCCAGCGGGTTTGTTGTTTTTGCAGCATGCGAATCAGAAATCCGCCAACTGCCACACTTCATACGCTGGCGTCTCGTACGGGTGGCTGAATTTCAAAGCAGCCACAACAGCCGCGATCAACTCATCCGCCACCACCAGCTCAACCTTCCATTCTTCAACCACTTCAACCTGGCCCACTTGCCCGATAAACGGCTGGCTGCCGTCCATCGCGCGGAATTGGCCCCGGCCCAGCACTTGCCAGGCGCAGCTGTCGTAGCTGCCGATGCGCCCGCCGCCAGCTGCGAAGACGGCGGTCTTCACCGTCTCCACATGGCTGTCGGGCACAAAGAAGGCGAGCTTGTACACCGCCTTAGTTCACCCACACGCGAGCGTTGCGGAACATGCGCATCCAGGCGCCATCTTCGTTCCACTCTTCCGGGCGCCACGAGTTCTGCACGGCGCGGAATACACGCTCCGGGTGCGGCATCATGATGGTGACGCGACCGTCGCGGCTGGTAAGGCCGGTGATCCCGCGCGGCGAGCCGTTCGGGTTGGCCGGGTAGGTCTCGGTGACCTTGCCGTGGTTGTCGACGAAACGCAGGGCGACGGTGCCGGACAGGTCGGCTTCGAGCAACGCTTCTTCGCTTTCGAACTCGGCATGGCCTTCACCGTGGGCGATGGCGATCGGCATGCGCGAACCGGCCATGCCTTGCAGGAAGATCGAGTTGGACTCCTGCACCTGCACCATGGCGACACGGGCTTCGAACTGCTCGGAACGGTTGCGCACGAAGTGCGGCCAGAACTCGCTGCCCGGGATCAGTTCGCTGAGGTTGGACATCATCTGGCAACCGTTGCACACACCCAGGGTGAAGCTGTCGTTGCGCTCGAAGAAGCCCTGGAACGCATCGCGCGCACGGCTGTTGAACAGGGCCGACTTGGCCCAGCCTTCACCGGCACCCAACACGTCGCCGTAGGAGAAACCGCCACAGGCTACCAGGCCTTTGAACTCGTTGAGGTCAACACGTCCGGCGAGGATGTCGCTCATGTGCACGTCGATCGCATTGAAGCCGGCACGGTCGAACGCGGCCGCCATTTCCACCTGGCCGTTGACGCCCTGCTCACGCAGTACCGCCACTTGTGGGCGGATGCCTTTCTTGATGTAAGGCGCGGCGATGTCCTGGTTGACGTCGAAGCTGAGCTTGGTGCTCAGGCCCGGGTTGTCTTCTTCCAGGATCACGTCGAATTCCTGCTCGGCGCACTCCACGTTGTCGCGCAGACGCTGGATCTGGTAGCTGGTCTCGGCCCACTGGCGTTGCAGCAGACGGCGCTGGCCTTCGAACACGGTGTCGCCATTGAAGACGATGTCGATCTGGCCGTTGTTGATCGGCTGACCGATCACCGCCACGCAATCACCCAGGCCAGCGGCGCTGAATTGTGCAAGCACGTCCGGGGTGGCGTCCTGGCGAACCTGGATCACCGCGCCCAGTTCTTCGTTGAACAGGATGCCGTTGATCTCGGACTTATCCTCAGCAACGCTGTCGAGCACGATGTTCAGGCCGCAGTGACCGGCGAAGGCCATTTCCACGACGCTGGTCAGCAAACCGCCGTCGGAACGGTCATGGTAAGCCAGCAGGTGGCCGTCGGCGTTCAAGCCCTGAATCACCGCGAAGAAGGCCTTGAGGTCTTCGGCGTCATCGACGTCCGGCGCCTGCTTGCCCAGCTTGCCATGGGTTTGCGCGAGGATCGACGCGCCCATGCGGTTCTGGCCACGGCCCAGGTCGATCAGGATCAGGTCGGTGGTGCCCTTGTCCATGCGCAGTTGCGGGGTCAGGGTCTGGCGGATGTCGGTGACCGGTGCAAAACCGGTGACGATCAGCGACAGCGGCGAAGTGACCGTCTTGTCGACGCCGTCTTCGTTCCAACGGGTGGCCATGGACATGGAGTCCTTGCCCACCGGAATGGTGATGCCCAGCTCAGGGCACAGTTCCATGCCGACGGCTTTGACAGTGTCGTACAGGCGCGCGTCTTCACCCGGGTGACCGGCAGCAGACATCCAGTTGGCCGACAGTTTGATGTCAGACAATTTGCCGATGCGCGACGCGGCGATGTTGGTGAGGGTCTCACCGATGGCCATGCGGCCCGACGCCGGAGCGTCCAGCAAGGCCAGCGGCGTGCGCTCGCCCATGGCCATGGCTTCACCTGTGTAGACGTCGAAGCTGGTGGCGGTGACGGCAACGTCAGCCACCGGAACCTGCCACGGGCCGACCATCTGGTCACGGGCAACCAGGCCAGTGATGGTGCGGTCGCCGATGGTGATCAGGAAGCTTTTGCTCGCCACGGCCGGGTGGTGCAGCACGCGTTCGATGCTGTCGGACAGATCCAGCGTGCTTGGGTCGAAATCGTCGCCCAGTTCGGTTTCACGCACGGCCGAACGGTGCATGCGCGGGGCTTTGCCCAGCAGCACTTCCAGCGGCATGTCCACCGGGCTGTTGCCGAAGTGGCTGTCGGTGACCGTCAGTTGCGGTTCGGCAGTCGCTTCGCCGACCACGGCGAACGGGCAACGCTCGCGTTCGCAGATGGCCTGGAAGCGCGCGAAGTCTTCTGCGCCAACAGCCAGCACGTAGCGTTCCTGGGATTCGTTGCTCCAGATTTCGTGCGGGGCCATGCCCGGCTCGTCGTTTGGAATGTTGCGCAGTTCGAAACGGCCACCACGGTCGCCATCGTTGACCAGCTCCGGGAAGGCGTTGGACAAGCCGCCGGCGCCGACGTCGTGGATGAAGCTGATCGGGTTCTTGTCACCCAACTGCCAGCAACGGTCGATGACTTCCTGGCAGCGGCGTTCCATCTCTGGGTTTTCGCGCTGTACGGAAGCGAAGTCCAGGTCTGCCGAGCTGGTGCCGGTGGCCATGGAGGAAGCTGCGCCGCCGCCCAGGCCGATCAACATTGCCGGGCCGCCGAGCACGATCAGCTTGGAGCCGACCAGGATCTCGCCTTTCTTGACGTGTTCTTCACGGATGTTGCCCATGCCGCCAGCCAACATGATCGGCTTGTGGTAGCCGCGCACTTCATCGCCACGCGGGGTGGTGATGGACTGCTCGAACGTACGGAAGTAACCGGTCAGCGCCGGACGGCCGAATTCGTTGTTGAACGCAGCGCCGCCCAGCGGGCCTTCGATCATGATGTCCAGCGCGGTGACGATGCGCTCAGGCTTGCCGTACGGCACTTCCCACGGTTGTTCGAAGCCCGGGATCTGCAGGTTGGACACGGTGAAACCGGTCAGGCCTGCCTTTGGCTTGGCGCCACGGCCGGTTGCACCTTCGTCGCGGATCTCGCCGCCGGAGCCGGTGGCTGCGCCCGGGAACGGGGCAATCGCGGTCGGGTGGTTGTGGGTCTCGACCTTCATCAGGATGTGCACCGGCTCCTGCACCGCGCCGTACTGGCGGGTCTCGGGGTCCGGGAAGAAGCGGCCGGCAACGGAGCCGACGATGACCGAGGCGTTGTCCTTGTAAGCCGACAGAACGCCTTCGCTGTGCATCACGTAGGTGTTCTTGATCATGCCGAACAGGCTTTTTTCCTGGCTCTCGCCGTCGATGTCCCAACTGGCGTTGAAGATCTTGTGACGGCAGTGCTCGGAGTTGGCCTGGGCGAACATCATCAGTTCGATGTCGTGCGGGTTGCGCTTCAAGCCGTTGAAGGCGTTGACCAGGTAGTCGATCTCGTCGTCGGCCAGGGCCAGGCCGAGTTCGGTGTTGGCCTTCTCGAGGGCGGCGCGACCACCACCGAGCACGTCAATCGCGGTCAGCGGCTTGGGTTCGGCGTGGCTGAACAGGCCGGCGGCCTGTTCCAGCTGGCCGACGATGATCTGGGTCATGCGGTCGTGCAGGCTGCTGGCGATCAGCTCGGCTTCGGCGTCGCTGAACTGGCCGGCGACATAGAAGGCAATACCACGCTCCAGGCGCTGGATTTTTTCCAGGCCGCAGTTGCGGGCGATGTCGCTGGCCTTGCTCGACCAAGGCGAGATGGTGCCGAACCGTGGCAGAACCAGGAACAAGCGGCCAGTCGGCTCTTGAACGGGAACGCTTGGGCCGTACTTCAGAAGGCGTGCCAGCACTTGCTGTTCGTCGGCGGTCAATACGCCGGTGGTTTCGGCGAAGTGAGCAAATTCAGCGTACAGGCCTGTAACAGCTGGAACCTTCTGGCTCAGTTGCTCAAGGAGTTTGCTGTGGCGAAAGGCAGAAAGGGCAGGAGCGCCGCGCAGGATCAACATCTTCGGGACAGCCTCGGGAAGGGGGTGTGCTTTGAGGCCGTGCATTCTAGCGTAAACCATCGCCAACGGCACCCGAAACGGCACCGCTGGCCGCTGCCGAACGTCAGTTGGCAGGGTTTGCACGCTATCGGGGCATTATCCAGGGCATTCCGCGCAGTTATTTTAACCGTCACAATCACCCGCCAACCCGCATTTCTGCGGGCTGCAGCACGCTTTTTCGGCACCTAGCAGACAAGTCCCGCGCTGTCGAGATATGGCGCCGTGGGCCGTTTGCGTATACTGCGCAGATGTTCTCCCCTACTGCTTTGCGCCCGCGGTGCGCCAAATGGCTCATCGCAACCGGACTCTTCCTGATGCTCAGCGCCTGTGTTGATAAACCCAGCACGCTCGAGCGAATCAAGGAGGACGGCGTATTGCGGGTGATTACCCGGAACAGCCCGGCGACCTATTTCCAGGACCGCAACGGTGAAACCGGTTTCGAATACGAACTGGTCAAGCGTTTTGCCGATGACCTGGGCGTCAAGTTGCAGATCGAGACCGCCGACAACCTCGATGACCTGTTCGGCCAGTTGGGCAAGACCAACGGCCCGGTATTGGCCGCCGCCGGCCTGGTCAGCAGCGAGCAGCGCCAGCAGCAGGTGCGCTTCTCCCATCCTTATCTTGAAGTGACCCCGCAGATCATCTACCGCAACGGCCAGTCCCGCCCGACGAATGCGGCGGACCTGGTGGGCAAGAAGATCATGGTGCTCAAGGGCAGCACCCACGCCGAACAACTGGCGGCGCTTAAACAGCAGAACCCTGCAATCGAATATGAAGAATCCGACGCCGTTGAGGTGGTCGACCTGCTACGCATGGTGGACGAAGGGCAAATCGACCTGACCCTGGTGGACTCCAACGAAGTGGCGATGAACCAAGTCTACTTCCCCAACGTACGCGTGGCGTTCGACCTCGGCAACGCCAGCAACCAGAGCTGGGCCGTGGCTGCCGGTGAAGACAACAGCCTGCTCAACGAGATCAACAGTTACCTGGACAAGGTCGAGAAGAACGGCACTCTGCAACGGCTCAAAGACCGCTACTACGGGCACGTTGATGTACTCGGTTATGTCGGCGCCTATACCTTCGCCCAGCACTTGCAGCAGCGCTTGCCCAAGTACGAGAAACACTTCCGGGCCTATGCCAAGGAAGAAAAGGTCGACTGGCGTTTATTGGCGGCCATCGGCTATCAGGAATCGCTGTGGCAACCGGCGGTCACCTCCAAGACCGGCGTGCGCGGCCTGATGATGCTGACCCAGAACACCGCCCAGGCCATGGGCGTGTCCAACCGCCTGGACCCCAAGCAAAGCATCATGGGCGGCGCCAAGTACCTGGCCAAGATCAAGGATGAACTGGACGACAGCATCGCCGAGCCGGACCGTACGTGGTTCGCCCTCGCTGCCTACAACGTCGGCACCGGTCACCTGGAAGATGCACGCACCCTGGCCAAGCGCGAAGGCCTGAACCCGAACAAGTGGCTGGACGTGAAGAAGATGCTGCCGCGCCTGTCGCAGAAGCAGTGGTACAGCAAGACCCGCTACGGTTATGCCCGGGGTGGCGAGCCGGTGCACTTTGTGGCGAACATCCGGCGCTATTACGACATCCTGACCTGGGTGACCCAGCCGCAGCTGGAGGGCAACCAGGTGGTCGAAGGCAACCTGCATGTGCCGGGCGTGAACAAGACCAAGCCTCCGGAAGACACCCCCCAACTGTAAGCACACCACAAAACCAGATGTGGGAGCGGGCTTGTGTGGGAGCGGGCTTGCTCGCGAAAGCGGTGTGTCAGTCACTGCATGAGTAGACTGAACCGCCGCATTCGCGAGCAAGCCCGCTCCCACATTTTGATCTTCTCCAGGCTTAAAGGCCGGTGAGCAGGTGCACCACGCCGCCAGCGAGCACCATCACCCCCGGCACACCGGCTGCCGTCAACGCCTGCTCGTCCAATCGCGTCGCATCCAACAACTGCACCCTCACCCTTGTGAGTGCCACCCGCTGCTGCGACTTGAGGTTGTCCGCCCCACCCAACGCACTCAGCACTTCGGTTGACAACACCCCAGGCGCGGCGACCGTCTCGGCAATCAAATCCGGGGTCAACGCCTTCCAGAACGCCCGCTGCAATTTCTCGAACATGTTCAAAGCTCCACGACAGGTGAGGTTTCAACAGTGGCCGCGTGGTAAAGGCGCAACGCCTCACGCACTTGGGCGGCTTCTTCCAGGCCCAGCACCTGGCGGGCGATGATCTGGCAGTCGGCCAGGTCCAGCTCGCGCACGGTGGCCTTGATGGTCGGGATCAACGGTACGCTGACCGACAACTCATCCACCCCCAGCCCGAGCAACACCGGCACCGCCAGTGCTTCGGAGGCCAACGCCCCACACACGCCGACCCACTTGCCATGGGCATGGGCCGCCTTGACGGTAGTGGCGATCAAGCGCAGCACCGCCGGGTGGAAGCTGTCGGCCTGGCTGGCCAGGCGCGGGTGGTCGCGGTCCATGGCCAGGGTGTATTGGGTCAGGTCATTGGTGCCGATGGAGAAGAAATCCACATGGGGCGCAAACACATCGGCCATCAGCGCGGCGGACGGCACTTCGATCATGATGCCCAGTTTCGGCAGTTCAGAGAGCCCGAGCGCCAGCGCTTCCTCCTGAAGAATCGTGCGGGCCTGGTGCAGCTCCGACAGCAGGCTGACCATCGGCAACATGATGTGCAGGCGCGCAAAACCGGCGCTGGCGAGGATTGCACGGAACTGCTCGCGCAGCAGTTGCGGGCGCTCCAGGCACAGGCGAATGCCGCGCAAGCCGAGGAACGGGTTGGTCTCGGCGTCCATCGGCACGTAGGCCAATGGTTTGTCGCCGCCGACGTCCAGGGTACGCACCACCAGATTGCGCTCGGTGCCCAGGGCACGGGCGATGGTGGTGTAGGTGCCCGCCTGTTCTTCCGGGCTGGGCGCGCGATTGCGGTCCAGGTAGAGGAACTCGGAGCGCAGCAGGCCAACCCCCTCGCCGCCCAGGGTCAACGACTGCTCGACTTCTTGCAACGAGGCGACGTTGGCAGTGACTTCAACGTGATGCCCATCGCGAGTAGTGGCAGCTAATCCAGCCTGCGCCACTTCGCGCTGGCGACGCAGTACTTGCTGTTGGCGCGCGGCCTCCAGCTGTTCGATTTCAGCCAGGTTCGGCTCCAGATGCAGCTCACCTTTGTCAGCATCCAGCAGCACCTGCTTGCCATTGGCCAACGCCAGCACTTGCAGTGGCACACCACACATCGCCGGCAGGCCGAGGGCACGGGCGAGGATCGCGACGTGACTGGTGGCGCCGCCGCCGACGGTGACAAACCCCAGCACCTTGCGCGTGTCGAGGCTGGCGGTTTGCGAGGGCGTCAGCTGTTCGGCGATCAGGATCGCGCGCTCGGGCAAGTCCCAGGCGCTGTCTTGAATGCCGAGGATCAACTTGAGCACGCGTTGGCCAACGTCGGCCAAGTCCGCTGCACGTTCGGCGATCAGCGCATTGCCCAGGCCCTGGAACAACTGGACGGTGGCGAGCGTGGCGCTGTTCCAGGCAAACGCGGCGCTCTTGCCTTGCGCCAGCAGGTCGTGGGCTTGCTCAAGCAATGTCGGGTCTTCGAGCAACTCCTGGTGAGCACGGAAAATCTCCGCCTGGGCGCTACCGGCGGCCTTGTCTTGCAACGCTTGCAGCGCTGCGTTCGCGGCCCGCAGGCCACGCTGCAATGCGGCGCGTTCGGCCGCTTCACCAGCGCCCTGCTCGGTGATGCTCAACTCGGGCTCAGCCACCTGAACCACCTGGCCAAACGCCGAGCCCGGCGACGCGCACACGCCGCGCAATAGTGTCGACGATGACACCGGCGCAATCACTTCGGCCGCTGCCGCGACCGTCTCGCCGCAACCGTCAGTCAACAGCGCCACCAATGCCTTGATCGCCGCGTCGGCATCCTCACCCGCGGCGCTTACTTGCAAGGTGTCGCCGTACACGGTTTGCAGCGCCATGATCGCCACCAGCGACTTGGCGTTGGCGCTCTGGGTTTGCTTGTGCAGGTAGATGCTCGCCTTGAAGCCCTTGGCCGCCTGGGCCAGCACCGCCGCCGGGCGCGCATGCAGGCCGTTGGCGTTGGGCAGCGTCAGCGGTTTGGAGAACAGCGCATCGCCCTCCTCCTCATCCACTGCATCAACCGCCGCGCCTGGGGATAACTGCAACAGCGGCTGGCCCATCTCGACCGAGCCGTTCGCCAGCAAGGTGAACGGCTCGCCGCTGACCACCAGCATCAAGGTCAGCAGGCTGCGGGCATTGAGCGCCACATAGTCGGCATCGAATTCGATCAGCGCCTGCCCGGCCTCCACACGCTGGCCTTCCTGCACCAAGCGGGTGAAACCTTTGCCTGCGAGGTTCACGGTGTCCAGGCCGATATGCATCAGCACCTGCACGCCGTGGTCATCGGTGATGCTGACCGCATGCCCACTGTCCTGGATATTGCTGATCACCCCGGCCAACGGTGCGCAGAGGGTCTGCGAGGTCGGGTCGATGCACAGGCCATCGCCGATCAGGCGGCTGGAGAAGACCGGGTCGGGCACCGCGTCCAGTGCCAACAGCACGCCGGACAGCGGTGCCAGCAGTTCCAGGGGTTGAGTTGTGGTCATGACTTCACCTGTTGTTTTGTTCTGTAAAAATCATCGGTTGGATACAAATCCCTGGGGCGGCGGAGATCAACATGTGGGAGCGGGATTGCTCGCGAATGCAGTGTGTCAGTCACCGAATACATAGCTGATACACCGCATTCGCGAGCAAGCCCGCTCCCACATTATTAGTCCGCGTACACCCACATACTTACTTCCACCAGTACTCGACCTGCACACCAAAGTTCGACCCATGCCGCGCCGTACCGTACGAGCCGGTGTCGGACAACGCCGACCCTGCCGCCAGCTCATTCGCCGCGCGCTTGGCCGCTTCGTTCCAGGTTGCATAGGTGTAGTACAAACGCACTTCCGGGCGCGCCCAGAAATCCGGGCCTTTGGGTGACCAGGTCGGGGCAAAGGTAAATTTGCTCAGCTTGCGCGTGCCGCCACTGGCATCGACCTGATCATGGCCAAGCTCGGTGACCAGCTTGAACTGCTCGCTGATGGCATACGCCGGACGCACGCCGACAGACATCCAGGTCTGGTCCTGGCTGCCGGGGCGAATGTCTTTCTGGTACACCGCCTCGATCTGCCCGCCGAAACGCGGAGTCACCTGCCAGTCGAAAAACTCCACGGCGCGATAACTCTTGCTGCTGTTATCCAGGAATGTACTGCCGGTGTAGCCGAGCCCGGTGCCGGGGCCTTCGCCGTACTGCAAGGCGAACTTGTTCTTGCCGCCCAGGAAAGGTTTTTGCACGTGCTGCGCGGTGAGCGCCCAGCCGCTGTTGGTGTCGCGCCCACCGGCTTTTTCGATGTAGCTCAAGCCCAGTTCCAGCTCACCGCCAGGGTTGGTCTTGAAGCCGGCAACGTTGAAGTCGTGACGGGTGGCGTATTCCTTCTGGTACAGGTTGTCCTTGCGGGAAATCGCATAGCTGTACTTGAGGTCGCCGATCAGCACGTCCTCGATACCGCCGCCCGTGGCGCTCTGGTTCCAGTAGTAGAAGTCGGAGATATGGATGTCGTTACGCTTGTAGTAACGCCGCCCGGCCCAGATCGAGCCGCCGTTGAGGCTGGGCAGGTTGGACCACTGCGCATACATCTGCGGCATGCGCGCCGAGCCGTTGTTCTCGCCCTGGAACTTGAGCTCGCGATCGTACTTGTTATAGAGCGAGGCCATGGCATCAACGCTGAGCACCGAGCCGTCGTCGAGGGTCAGCAGGTCCTGGCGCAATTCCAGCTCGGCGTATTGTTCGCATTCGTTTCCCAGGCGGTACTTGGATTGCGCCCCCGGCAATTGGAAGCATTGTTGCGGACCGCTGCCTGTTGAAGTGCCTGCGCCGCTACGCAGGTAACCGGCAAATTCCAGCGCCTGCGCGCCGAAGGGCAAGCCCAGGCAGGACGCAACGAGGCCCAGTTTTATTGTTGTTTTCATGACGCACTCCGAATTTTTATTATGGTTTTTGCAGCGCCCCGTGCTCCCACACGGGGTTACAGCGGGTCTCAGTCCTTGAGGTGCAGCACAAACGATTCGTAGGGGCGCAACACCACCGTCGCGCTTCGCTGCGGGCAGTCGGGGTAGTTGCTGATCAGCAGGCGTTGCTCGGTCGCCGCGTTGAGCACGTTGTCAGGCAGTTGGATTTCGCAGGGTTTGCCGTAGAAGTTGTTCAGCACCAGCAGGCGTTCGCCGTGACCTTCGCGCAGGTAGGCCCAGACCTGGAGATGGTCTGGCAACAGTTGGCGATAGACGCCGTGCTGGATCAGCGGCTCGTGGCGACGCAAGGCGATCAGCGCACGGTAGTGATGCAGCACCGAATCCGGGTCATCCAGCTGGCATTCGACGTTGATCGTCGAGGCATTGGCCGCAATACCAATCCACGGCTCGCCGCTGCTGAAACCGGCGTTGGCCCCGGCATTCCACTGCATCGGCGTACGCCCGTTGTCCCGCGACTTCTGCATGATCGCAGCCATGCTCACGGCTTCGGACTCGCCCGCATCGCGCTTGAGACGGAAGATATTCAGGGTCTCCACATCACGGTATTGCTCGATGCGGTCGAAGCCCGGGTTGGTCATGCCCAACTCTTCGCCCTGATACACGTACGGCGTGCCCTGGAGAAAGTGCAGCGCGGTGGCGAGCATCTTGGCCGAGACCACGCGGTGTAAACCGTCGTCACCAAAACGCGAGACCACGCGCGGCTGGTCGTGGTTACACCAGAACAGCGCATTCCAGCCGCCACCGGCCTGCATACCCAGTTGCCAGTCGGAAAAAATCTGCTTGAGCTGGAGGAAATCGAAGTCGGCCTTCACCCACTTCTGCAGGTTCGGGTAATCGACTTTCAGGTGATGAAAGTTGAAGGTCATCGACAGCTCTTTCGACGCTGGATTCGAATAACGAATGCAGTGTTCCAGGCTGGTGGACGACATCTCGCCGACGTTGATCAGGTCGTGGCCTTCGAAGACTTCGCGGTGCATTTCCTGCAGGTACTCGTGCACGTTCGGGCCGTCGGTGTAGAAGCGACGGCCGTCGGTGTTGTCCTCGGGGAAATCGGCGGGCTTGGAGATCAGGTTGATCACGTCCAGGCGGAAACCGCCGACGCCCTTGTCACGCCAGAAGCGCATCAGCTTGAACACTTCGGCGCGTACCTTGGGGTTGTCCCAATTGAGGTCGGCCTGGGTGTGGTCGAACAGGTGCAGGAAATACTGGCCGGTTTGCGCCTCGTACTCCCAGGCCGAGCCGCCGAACTTGGATTCCCAGTTGTTCGGCTGGTCGCGCCAGATGTAGAAGTCGCGGTACGGGTTGTCGAGGCTGCTGCGTGCTTGCTGGAACCACGCGTGCTCGATGGAGGTGTGGTTGACCACGATGTCGAGCATCAGCTTGATGCCGCGCTTGGCGGCTTCGCTGATCAGCAACTCGCAGTCGGCCATGGTCCCGTAGCTGGGGTCGATGGCGTAGTAGTCGCTGATGTCGTAGCCGTTGTCGCGCTGCGGCGAGCGCAGGAACGGGGTGATCCACAGGCAGTCGACGCCCAGCCATTGGAGGTAGTCGAGTTTGTCCACGATGCCCAACAGGTCACCGGTGGCGTTACCCGCGTGGCTGTGGAAGCTTTTGGGGTAGATCTGGTAGATCACCGAGTGTTGCCAGTTTTGCATGGGGGCTCCTTGAGTAGAGTTTGGTGCTGGCTTTGAGGGCCTCTTCGCGAGCAAGCCCGCTCCCACAGGGGAATGCATTTCAAAGGAGGGAGCGGGCTTGCTCGCGAAGGCGATAGATCAGGCGACGCGATAACCCGGCCGGACAATCTTCATGCTCAACCCACAGGTCAGAACAAACGGCACCACGATCGCAATCACCATCCCGATCACGAAACTGGGGATGTACTGCGGAATGATCGAGATAAACCCAGGCAAGCCACCGACCCCGATGGCTGACGCCTGCACCTTGTTCAGCGACAGGAAAATGCTGCCCAGCGCCGAGCCCAGCAGCGCGGCGTAGAACGGAAACTTGAAGCGCAGGTTCACCCCGAACATCGCTGGCTCCGTGATGCCGAAGTAGGCGGAAATCGCCGAGGTGGACGCCATGCTTTTGTCCCGCGCATTGCGGGTCATGTAGAACACCCCAAGCGCGGCGCTGCCTTGGGCCAGGTTGGACATGACAATCATCGGCCAGATAAAGGTGCCGCCCTGGGTCGAGATGAGTTGCAGGTCCACGGCGAGGAACATGTGATGCATGCCGGTGATTACCAACGGCGCATACAGCAGGCCGAAAATCGCCCCGCCGACCATCGGCGCCAGGTCGAACAGGGTGACTACGCCTTCGGTGATCAGGATGCCGAGGTGGCGGGTCACCGGGCCGATGATCGCCAGGGCCAGCACGCCGGTGACAACGATGGTGGTGATCGGTACGACGAGCAGTTGAATCGCGTTGGGCACCCGCGCCCGCAGCCATTTCTCGATGACACTCATCACATAGGCGGCCATCAGGATCGGCAGGATCTGCCCCTGGTAGCCGACTTTTTCAATCTTGAACCAGCCGAAAATATCGAAGTACGGCAGGCTCTGGCCGTCGAGGCCGGCGACAGCTTTACCGTAGTTCCAGGCATTGAGCAGGTCCGGGTGCACCAGCATCAGGCCCAGCACGATGCCGAGGATTTCACTGCCGCCAAAGCGCTTGGCCGCCGACCAACCCACCAGCGCCGGCAGGAACACGAACGAGGTGTTGGCCATCAGGTTGATCAGGCTCCACAGGCCATCCAGGTTCGGATACGCCTCCAGCAGCGTCTTGCCCTCGATGAACATGCCCTTGGCACCCATCAGGTTGTTCACGCCCATCAACAGGCCGGCGATGATCAGCGCGGGCAGGATCGGCATGAACACATCGGAGAACACCCGCACCAGGCGCTGCATAGCGTTGGTCTTGTCGGCGCCTTTTTTCTTCACGTCGGCGATGGTGGCGGCGGCGAGGCCGGTCTGTTCGCGCAGGGCGGCGTAGACCTTTTCCACTTCGCCGGGGCCGATGACCACCTGGAACAGGCCGCCGGTGAAGAACGAGCCCTTGACCAGATCAACCTGGTTCAGCGCACTGCCGTTGACCAGGCTCGGGTCCTTCAACGCCAGGCGCAGGCGGGTCACACAGTGGGCGGCTTGCTCAAGATTGTCGCTGCCACCGAGGTGTTCGAGGATCTCGCGGGCAATGTTCGAATAGTCGTGGCTCATGCTTGGTTTCCACTTTGGTTTTTTTTATTGGGGGGCAGTCATTGGCAGCACGCCGAGGGCAAAAGTACTCGTCTGTACGAGTTAAAGCAACAACTCGTACAGACGAGTTACAAAAAGTTTATTCGGTGTAGGACCCGACTCACTGTAGGTCGAATGGACAAACCCCACCCATGCCACTAAGGTTCCTGCCTGAACGCAAAGGCACAGAGCCATCCCCATGAGCAAATACAACCAGATCTATACCGATCTGCTTGCCAGCATCACCACTGAACGCCTGCAACGCGGCACGCGCCTCCCCTCCGAAACCGAACTGATGCACAGCTACCAGGCCAGCCGCGGCACCGTGCGCCGGGCTATCGAGCAGTTGCAGGAGCGCGGCTTTGCGCAAAAGATCCACGGCAAGGGCACCTTCGTGCTGTCGCCCAACCCGATTGAATTCCAACTGGGCGGCATCGTCAGCTTCCATGAAACCCACGCCGACCTGGGCGATGACGTACGCACCGACGTCGTCGAGTTCACCCAGTTCCCGCTGGAAGGTTCACTGCTGCAACATATCGAAGCCGAACCCGGCACTCTGATCACCCGCATCAAACGGGTGCGGCGCATCGGCGGCAAACGGGTGATCCTCGACATCAACCATTTCGTCGCCGAGCTGATCCCCGGCCTGGACCGCAGCATCGCCGAGCAGTCGATCTACGCGTTTATCGAACAGACCCTGCAACTGCAAATTGCCTACGCCCAGCGCACCATCGAAGCCCTGCCCCGCAGCAAGGACGACCAGGCACACCTCGACCTCGAAGGCCAAAGCCATGTGATCGTGGTGAGCAACCAGACGTTTTTGCAGGATGGGCGGCAGTTCGAGTACACCGAGTCGCGGCATACGTTGGATAAGTTTTACTTTTCGGATATTGCGCGGCGGTGAGTATCAACCGGGGAGATCACTGCCCAGCGATACTCTTGGCCAGCCCTGCCGCCCACGCTGCAGTCATCTTCTCCCCGACCACCGCAAACTCTGGGTGAGTGCTTTGATACGCTGAAAGCTCTGCCATCGCGCGAGTCATGCCTTCTTGCACTCTGGCGAGCAGTTCGTTGCAGCGCGCCTCAGACAAACTGCACGAACTGCGTCCGAACTGGACCAACATCTTGCGCTTGGGCCAAGCCTTCGAACCGCCGAGCAGCAACCCCATGATGTCGTTGCTGCTGTACACGGTGGTGGTCACCAGATCGTAAGCTGGTGCTAGCCAAACGTCCGCGTCCTCGGCGCAACTCTCATACAACACGCCGTAGTTTTTCAGGTGTGCATCACCGTTCTGGATGCCCGCAGAAAGCGCCACCATCAAGAAGAAGTCTTCCAGCGTTCTGGCGATACGGTTGGGCGTGACAAATGATCTGATCAGCTTCGCGCATCCCTGGTAGCTGCCGTCGTATTTCTTCGCGGTTCCCCATCCAGATAACACACACATATCCTCAAATCCGAGGTAGGCGTTTTCACCGACATCGAACCGTTTCACCACCAGGAGTTTCCCTTGCTGGCTGAGCTGGCACTCAGGCACCTCAAGGCCACAATGGAATGCAGCCCGCATGCAGAAAAACTCATTGGCCGCCAATTGTGGGAAGTCAGATTCGTTGAACGCCTTCACCAAGTGCGTTGCGCCCCGATGGGTGAGACGCTCAATGCCGGGAGCCATGTCGTCAACGTCGCGTACCAGTACCTTGGGTTGAACACCCGACACCCCCGAGTAGGCGGCGTAGGTTTTCAGAAGGTCATCGAACAGGTCTTTGGCGCCGTCATAAACCAACAGTTCGGAAAGCTTGACCTCAGGCAGTGACTTGCCCCCTGCGTCATGGGCAACACTGATACGACCCAGTTGATGCGGGCCCACAATGCCCAGCAGCGCAAAGTCGTCAAAGCCGCGCACTGACTTGCTGAAGCGCCGCACAAGCTCGTCCTTGAGATGCCCCTCGGGGATGTGCATCTCGAACAGAGGATGAACCCCATACTCCCAGTTGTAACTCTCCAGGCGCACCGGCATGGTCAGGGAAACAGCATTCTCTTCGCCGACAGTGTCGTTGTACGAAAAAACCGAATCGCGTCGGTCTTCCTCACTCCGTCCGAGCATTCCAGCCGGCACACCGCCTGCACCGATATACAGCCGCTCACTTTGACTCGTCATGGATGTTTCCCGATTTCAGCTCATCAAGGGTCTTGCGCCGACGCATGGGAATGGCAGCCAACTCATACCCCAAGCCCTCAAGAATCGCTGCGACTTTTCGAATACCCACTTCTGGAATGGTATTGTTTTCAATCCCCGAGATGGTCGCCCGGCTCATGCCATGCCGTTGCGCGAGCTGGCTCTGAGAAAGACCGGCGGACTTGCGGAGCTTCTTGATCAGTATTCCTAAATCGTCCATACCTAAATGCATCCAATGCAATGCAAAATTAAATAATATTACGTTAATGCACCCTATACGATGCACTTAAAGTTGAATAGTCCTTTACTCGCGTACGGCTGTTACTTGAGCGTTTACACACCAGAAACACAAACCTGCGGCCAAGCAGGCTGGTATAAAAACGTAGCCTGGCGAAGCAGCTTGTTACTGTTCAGATACGCAGCCACCTGACAAACAGATACGTCCATACGTAGAATGCGATCGTGGCTATGGAACACCTTCCTTCTAACCTCCTATGACCTAGGGGTTTCGCTCTCCACACTGCGCCTGCTTCTTGCAGGCGTTTTTACATCATCTGTAAAACAATGCTGCAACTCGTCTACGACGGCGGCCAAGGGAGAAATACAAGCATGAATCAGGAGCTGTTCCTGCGTCGCCGTAGCAAAGTGCACGTTCCGATGGGCACTGGCGGTGCCACGCGCGCTCAGGTCGCGTCGGCTGTCCGGGAAGTCGCGGTATTCCGATGCGTACTATCAGAGCCTCTGATTGAGCAAATCGGCTTGTTGTCAGCGACAGAACTCAAGCACTGGATGCACGAAATTGTCGGAGTCCTGCGTCGGCAAACTGGCGCTCATGTACACCACAAGCCATTTTATCCTGACTTTCCAGAGCAGGTGCTGAAGGCCGAAGAGGCGGAGTTGTACCTTAACGCCGTCATCCACTGCCTCACGCTTTGGCGTTTACCACCGTCTGAACATGCTCGACCTGCGATGCTTGAAGGCAACTTCATATCCCGCGTTATCGAGCCGGGAAGCGTCTCTGAGTTCGAGTCATTGCTCGAACCACTGGTTTCATCGCGCACCTCACTCTCCGAAGAAGAAACTGCCGATGTCGTCTGGTTTATCCAAGCGTACAAAAGCGATGTGTTTCGCCTGCTGCCTGAAGCCGTCCCGTTCCGGGAGATCCGTGCCCAGGTTGGCGGCGCACTTGTTCTGCACGTAGCTGGCGATGTACGGGTGAAAGCATTCCTGGAGCGGAACGTCGAAACGGTCACCGACGTGCTACGACTCGCGGTCGCGCTGAACGGAGGAGACGTATCACTGACGACAGCGTCGACACGTTTTACCGCGATGAAGCGCTCAACGCGCCGTCTGCTGTTGCGCCTGCTCGACCAAGCACCCAACACTGTAGAAGACGTGATGCGCCATGCTGAGCGCTGGAAGCGCCTGGCTGAAGTACTGCATCCGGGCGACTACGCCGATAAGTACCCACGAGCGCTAGCCGCCATCACGGCAGCACGTCGCAACGAAGCGCCAGCCTCATTTGGATCACGTGTCGAAACATTGTTTGCCCAGCGTGACATCACCACGCTTACGCCCCTACTACAGAGCCGTCCTGGTGAGTTCGCACGACGGATGGACGCGACACTGCGACGCGCGACGGAACCAGAGTCGGTTCTCGACGCGTTCGAGGCGGTTGCGACACAAGTGTCCTCACCTGTCCTGCTGCAGTTACTGGCCCAAGTAAGTGCGCCGCGCCCCCTCCCCTTGCGAGCCTTCACACCGAAAGGTG
Organism: Pseudomonas sp. RP-B7; assembly: GCF_059803535.1. NCBI lineage: Bacteria > Pseudomonadati > Pseudomonadota > Gammaproteobacteria > Pseudomonadales > Pseudomonadaceae > Pseudomonas > Pseudomonas sp. RP-B7. Next base: position 48,431 of record NZ_JAPFHC010000022.1, on the reverse strand, counting down.
CATTGGCCAAAGTCTATGGCATCAAGGATCGACGCGAACCCCTCGCTCATGACGTGTTGGCTCGTGCAGCCAGTATCTGTGAGGACGCTCTCGTAACGCGTTTTGCGTCGCTACCGCCACTAGGCCGCTGTTTCATCGATCCAGCATTGCGTGATTACAGGGTGCCGCTGGCGCAGCGCGCCTCATCAAAGTCGCTACGTACGCTTGTGCGGGGCAGTCGGTTGCCTATGCCTGACACACGCTTCATTCGCCTGTTCCTGTGGTGGAAGAACGGCCGTGGACGCACGGACATTGACTTGTCCGCCGCATTTTTCGACGCCAACTTCGTGTTCAAACAAGCGCTTGCGTACTACAACTTGAAAGATTTCGGCGGCTACCACAGCGGCGACATCGTCGACGCGCCGGAAGGGGCTTCGGAGTTCATTGACCTCGACCTTGATGTCCTCGTCGAGAAGGGTATCCGCTATGTCGTCACTTCAATCAACTCATACACCCAGCAGCCGTACTGCGATCTTCCAGAATGCTTCGCAGGCTGGATGGCCCGCGCCGACACGGCATCGGGTGAAGTCTTCGAGCCGCGCTCCGTGTTCGACCGTATCGATATCGCATCCGATACAGCGATCTGTCTGCCATTCGTGATGGACTTGCAGGAACGACGCATGATTTGGGCCGACCTGGGGCTCACGTCATCTGCGCGATGGAACAACGTCGAGAACAACCTCAGTGGGGTATCGTTGATGTTGCGAGCCTTGGTACATACACCAAGGCCGGACTTGGAGACCTTGTTCGATCTACATGTTCAAGCACGGGGAGAACGAGTAGCTTCGCCGCAGCAGGCCCAGGCGGTGTTTGCGCCTGATCAAGGGATAACACCGTTCGATACGGATTTGATTCGATCACAGTTTCTCTAATACCTGCGCCAGCCTGTGCCGATCGTTGAAAACGTCAATGTCTTACTTTTCGGATATCGCACCGCCGTAAGGCCAAACAGAGATCAAATGTGTGGCCTTATTGCGATGCAGGCCCTAGGTATCAAGTCATACCAAGGTGATGCCATCGCAGGCAAGCCAGCTCCCACAATTAGATCAGTTGTATTTGATTTACCTTATTCCAAAATACAAAACCCCGGCACTAGGCCGGGGTTTTGTCATTCAGCATTCACCTGCTAGCGCAGGATCATTCCCACTCAATCGTCGCCGGCGGCTTGCTCGACACGTCATAAGTAACGCGCGAAATGCCTTCGATCTCATTGATGATACGGCCGCTGACAGTTTCCAGCAGTTCGTATGGCAGGTGTGCCCAACGGGCGGTCATGAAGTCGATGGTTTCTACGGCACGCAGGGCCACGACCCACGCGTAACGACGGCCATCGCCTACAACGCCAACGGATTTCACCGGCTGGAACACCACGAACGCCTGGCTGACCTTGTGGTACCAGTCGGCCTTGCGCAGTTCTTCGATGAAGATGTGGTCGGCGCGACGCAGCAGGTCGGCGTATTCCTTCTTCACTTCACCAAGGATACGCACGCCCAGGCCCGGGCCCGGGAATGGGTGGCGGTAGACCATGTCGTACGGCAGGCCCAGTTCCAGGCCCAGACGGCGCACTTCGTCCTTGAACAGTTCGCGCAGCGGTTCTACCAGCTTGAGGTTCATCTCCTCAGGCAGGCCACCCACGTTGTGGTGGGACTTGATCACGTGGGCCTTGCCGCTCTTGGCGCCGGCCGACTCGATCACGTCAGGGTAGATGGTGCCCTGGGCGAGGTACTTGATGTTGTCCAGTTTGTTGGACTGGGCATCGAACACGTCGATGAAGGTACGACCGATGATCTTGCGCTTCTTCTCCGGGTCGGACTCGCCGGCCAGGTTGTTGAGGAACTGATCTTCAGCGTTGGCGCGGATCACCTTGACGCCCATGTTCTCGGCGAACATGGCCATCACTTGCTCACCCTCGTGCAGGCGCAGCAGGCCGTTGTCGACGAAGACGCAGGTCAGTTGGTCGCCAATGGCTTTGTGCAGCAGGGCTGCTACCACGGAGGAGTCAACGCCGCCGGACAGGCCCAGCAGTACGTTGTCGGTGCCGACCTGGGCGCGAACCTGGGCGATGGCATCTTCAGCGATTTTCGACGGGGTCCACAGGGCTTCACACTCGCAGATGTCGAGGATGAAGCGCGACAGGATGCGGCCGCCTTGCTTGGTGTGGGTCACTTCCGGGTGGAACTGCACGCCGTAGTAACGACGCTCGTCGCTGAACATGCCGGCGATCGGGCAGCTCGGGGTGCTGGCCAGGATGTGGAAGTCTTCCGGCATCTTGGTGACCTTGTCACCGTGGCTCATCCACACGTCGAGGCCGAACAGGCCGTCGGCGTCAACGTGGTCTTCGATGCCGTCCAGCAGGCGGCTCTTGCCGACCACGTCGACACGGGCGTAGCCGAATTCACGCAGTTCGGAACCCTCAACCTTGCCGCCCAGTTGCTCGGCCATGGTCTGCATGCCGTAGCAGATACCGAAGACAGGCACGCCCAGGTCGAATACGGCTTGCGGGCAGCGCGGGCTGTTGGCTTCGTGCACGGACTCGGGGCCACCGGCGAGGATGACGCCTTTCGGTGCGAATTCGCGGATCGCTTCGTCGTCCATGTCGAACGGATGCAGTTCGCAGTACACGCCGATCTCACGCACGCGGCGGGCAATCAGTTGGGTGTACTGGGAACCGAAGTCGAGGATCAGGATGCGGTGGGCGTGAATGTCGAGGGCCATGGGGATCAGTCTCGTCTATGCAATTCAGGTGAAGAGAATCAGAAACAACTCGGGGCTGAAAACAGCCCCGGTTACTTAACGTATGCAGAAAGCATCAACCTACGCGGTAGTTTGGCGCTTCCTTGGTGATCTGCACGTCGTGGACATGGGATTCAGCCATGCCGGCGCCGGTAATCCGTACGAACTCTGGCTTGGTGCGCATTTCTTCGATGTTGGCGCTACCGGTGTAGCCCATCGAGGAGCGCAGGCCGCCCATCAGTTGGTGGATGATCGCGCTCAGGGTGCCTTTGTAAGGTACACGGCCTTCGATGCCTTCCGGAACGAGCTTCTCGGCGCCTGCCGAGGAGTCCTGGAAGTAACGGTCGGAAGAGCCTTGTGCCTGGGACATGGCGCCCAGCGAACCCATGCCGCGGTAAGCCTTGTACGAACGACCCTGGAACAGTTCGATCTCGCCTGGCGCTTCTTCGGTACCGGCGAACATCGAGCCCATCATCACGCAGGAAGCACCGGCAACGATGGCCTTGGACAGGTCACCGGAGAAACGGATGCCGCCGTCGGCGATCAACGGAACGCCAGTGCCTTCAAGGGCAGCAGCAACGTTGGCGATGGCGCTGATTTGCGGCACGCCCACACCGGCAACGATACGGGTGGTGCAGATCGAGCCAGGGCCGATACCGACCTTGACCGCATCCGCGCCCGCTTCGGCCAGGGCCTTGGCGGCAGCGCCGGTGGCAATGTTGCCGCCGATCACTTGCACTTCAGGGAAGTTCTGCTTGACCCAACGCACGCGGTCGATCACGCCTTTGGAGTGACCGTGGGCAGTGTCGACCACTACCACGTCAACGCCAGCCGCCACCAGCGCGGCAACGCGGTCGCCGGTGTCTTTACCGGTGCCGACGGCAGCGCCAACGCGCAGACGACCTTGGTCATCCTTGCTGGCCAGCGGGTAAGCCTTGGCTTTTTCGATGTCGTTGACGGTCATCATGCCTTTGAGGGCAAATTTGTCGTCGACGATCAGCACGCGCTCGATGCGGTGCTTGTGCAGCAGTTCGCGCACATCGTTCTTGTCGGCGCCTTCCATGACCGTGACCAGGCGCTCTTTAGGCGTCATCACTTCACGGACGGTGACTTCAAGACGGTTTTCGAAACGCACGTCACGGGAAGTGACGATGCCGACCAGGTCGCCATCATGCAGCACCGGAACACCGGAGATGTTGTGCAGGCGGGTCAGGTCGAACAGGTCGCGCACGGTGGCGTCGGCTTCGATGGTGATCGGATCTTTCACCACGCCGGCTTCGTAACGCTTGACCTTGCGCACTTCGGCAGCTTGCTGCTCGATGGTCATGTTCTTGTGGATGATGCCGATGCCGCCTTCCTGAGCCATGGCGATTGCCAAACGGGCTTCAGTGACGGTGTCCATGGCAGCGGAAACCAGTGGAATATTCAGCTCGATGCCACGGGTTAGGCGGGTCTTGAGACTGACTTCGTTAGGAAGCACCTCGGAATAACCGGGCACTAAAAGAATGTCGTCGAATGTCAGAGCTTCTTGGCTGATACGCAGCATCGCGGGGGCTCCCGAGCGGGAAAATGGAAGCGCGCCATTATACTCATGCACCCCACCGGGCTCAATGTAAAACTCTGACAAACTTGGTAATACTGATAGATGGATTAAAGTTCGACTTTGACCCAACTCATCTTCTGGTCCAGCCAATCGGCAAATTCGTCGATAAAGCTCTGCTTGAACCCCGCCTCCGCCCAGTTGTTGAAGATGAATCCCAGGTTGGAAAATCCGCACTCCTGTAGGAAGAGGAAGCCATTGATGTCGTCTTCATGCCCACACAGCGGACAGGTGAAGTTGTCGGTGTGGCCCGGCATCCAGTCTTCCAGGCTTTCGAACAGCGCCTCGCCGACTTCCTTGCGGCATTCCGGGCAGCCCGCTTCTTCGAGGAAGCCCTTGGCCGGCGTATAGATACAGCGCTTGTAGATGATCTCCAGGCCGTTGATCGGCTCGTTGAACGGCAGCGCCTCGGGGTACAGCACCACGGCGCGGGCACCATCGGCCATGGCGTAGGCCATGCGGTTGCCAGTACGCCCGCAGGTGGTGAGTTCTTCCTTGATGATGTTCTTGCGCACCAGCCAACGCACAATCGCCCGGGCGCGGGGTTCGTGGACGGGCAAGGTGGAGATTTTCGGGACAAGGATGCTTTGGGAGTTCATGGGGCCTGAGAGTCCTGCGGTGTGCCGTCTGGCGCCTTCGCGGGCAAGCCCGCTCCCACAGGTGGCCGCATTCCAACAGAAGAAATGCGCTCGAATGTGGGAGCGGGCTTGCCCGCGAAGAGGCCCTGAAGGCTGGCAGCTTAATCCCTGAAGAAATCAGGTCAAGCGCTCAAATACCGCCCGATCAATGCAATACCGCTGGCCAGCACCAGCCAGGTCACCAATCGCACAAAGGTTTCACGGGATAGGCGCATCGTCAGCCTGCGTCCAAACCAAAGTCCCAACACCATCGCCGGCAACAGGCACAGCGCCAACATCAACAGCGGCAAATCCGCATACACCCCGGCAATCAGGAACAGGCTCAAGCGCACCACCGTGCTGCAACTGATCAACGCACTCTGGGTGGCGCGCGCCGCGTCCTTGGGCAAGCGGCTGTTCAGATAGATCGCGTATAAAAAACCGCCGCTGCCAAACAACGCCCCAAACAAGCCGCCCACGGTGCCCATCGGGATCGACCAACCCGCCGCCAATTGCGCCGGCCGGGCTTTTACGGCCAGGCTGTAGATCGCATATGCACTGATAAACAGGCCCATCAACAGCAGCAACACATCCGAGTGCAGGTTGAGCAAAAACACCACGCCAAGGGTGCAACCGATCGCCATGCACGGCAGCAAGCGCAGCAACTCCGGCTTGTTCACGTCGCGCCGTGATTGCAGCAGATTGCCGAACGCCGCGACAAAATCCAGCAGCACCAGCAGCGGGATGATCTTGGACAGCGGCATAAACAGGATCAGGATCGGCCCCGCCACCAGCGCCGTACCAAAACCGGCGATACCAAACACGACGTAGGCCACCGCCACGCCCAGGCCGATCACCAGCCAATCCACAGCGCCAAACGACCACTGGCTCATCAGCTCAACCGGGCTCATGGGTTATTCCTTAAAAGAGATAGCCTTCACTTTAGCCATCGACGAGGGTTGCGACTAATATCTTCAAAGCCCTCCACCCATCTCGAAAAGGCATGACGCGTGATCTCCACCCGCCAACTGCGCTACTTCGTCGAAATCGCCGACAGTGGCAGCTTCAGCGCCGCCGCCGAGCGCTTGTTTGTCGCCCAATCCGCATTGAGCCGGCAGATCAAGGAGCTGGAAACCAGACTGCAAACCCCCTTGTTCGAACGCACTGCGCGCCAGCCCCGACTGACGGCGGCGGGTGAAGCCTTCTACCCACGGGCGCGCAACCTGCTGAGTGAGCTGCTCAAGGCCTGCGAGATGACCACGCAAATCGGCAACGGCCAACGCGGCACGCTGCGCTTGAGCCATTCCAGTACCGTGCCGATGAGTGGCGCGTTGCTGCATGGCATCAGTACGTGGCTGGAACGCTGCCCGGGCGTGTCGATGGACATCGTCAAACTGTCCTCGGAGGCGCAATTGGAGGAAATCGCCGACGGCCGCCTGGAGGTGGGCGTGTTGCGTTTGCCGGTATTGCGCCAGCGCGAAGGCGTGCGCGTGACACCTTTATATAGTGAACAACTGTTGCTCGCGGTGCCGCCGAACCATGGGTTGGCACGCAGCAATGCGCCGATTGAACTGGAACAACTCAAGGACGAAGCGTTTATCTCGATCCCCCATCCCCAGCGTGGGGGGCTGAGTTATCTATCCGCCGAGCTGTGCATGCGTGCAGGATTTTTCCCCAAGGCGGCACGGGTCATGTCGCGCAAGACCACCCAGTTGCAGTTGATCCAGGCCGGCTTCGGTATTGCCTTGTTACCAAAATCCATGCAGGACATCGCCCCCGCCAATGTGCGGTTTCTACCGCTGGCCGACCCGGACTGCCTGAGCACCGTGGCCCTGGCCTGCGCGCAGACGCCGAGCGCGCTGGTGGAGCAATTCTGTCAAACCCTGCGTGAATGCCTATAAACTGCCGCCCATGATTAAAGACCTCTGCTCATGATTAAAGACCCGTTTGCCCGCCTGGGCCTGGACCGCGAAGTCCTGACTGTCAGCCAGCTCAACGGCCGTGCGCGGGTGTTGCTGGAAGACGTGTTCACCAATATCTGGGTCGAAGGCGAGATCTCCAACCTCGCGCGCCCGGCTTCCGGCCACGTGTATTTCACCCTCAAGGACAGCGGCGCCCAGGTGCGTTGTGCGTTGTTCCGCAACAATGCGGCGCGGGTGCGCCAGGCGTTGAAGGACGGCCTGGCGGTGAAGGTACGCGGCAAGGTGTCGTTGTTTGAAGGCCGCGGCGATTACCAACTGATCCTCGACACCGTAGAGCCTGCCGGTGATGGCGCGCTGCGCCTGGCCTTCGACGCGCTGAAGGAAAAGCTCAGCGCCGAAGGCCTGTTCAGTGCCGAGCGCAAGGTGCCGCTGCCAGCCCACCCGCAGAAGATCGGCATTATCAGCTCGCCCACCGGCGCGGTGATCCGCGACATCATCAGCGTGTTCCGCCGCCGTGCGCCGCAGGTGCAACTGACATTGATCCCCACCGCCGTGCAAGGCCGCGAAGCGATCCCGCAGATTGTGCGCGCACTGAAAATGGCCGACGCCCGTGGCTTTGACGCGTTGATCCTGGCCCGTGGCGGCGGCTCGCTGGAAGACCTGTGGTGCTTCAACGAAGAAGCGGTCGCCCGTGCAGTAGATGCCTGCGTAACACCTATCGTCAGCGCCATCGGCCATGAAACCGATGTTTCCATCAGCGATTTCGTCGCGGACGTGCGCGCCCCTACCCCATCCGCCGCCGCCGAGTTACTGGCCCCCGATTCCAGCAACCTGGTGCGCCAGGTCGACAGCCTGCATCGCCGCCTGGTGATGCTGATGCGCAACCGCCTGACTCACGACCGCCTGCGCCTGGAGGGCATGGCCCGACGCCTGCGTCACCCCGGCGAGCGCCTGCGCCAGCAAGCCCAGCGCCTGGATGACCTGGACATGCGCCTGCGCCGCGCCTTTGAGCGCAGCCTCAACACCCGTCGCGAACGCCTGATCCGCCTGGAAACCCGCCTCGCCGGTCAACACCCCGGCCGTCAACTGGCCCTGCTGCGCCAGCGCCTCGACAGCCTCGCCGAGCGCCTGCCCCGCGCCATGCGCGAAGGCCTCAAGGCGCGCCGCCTGCAACTGCAAAGCCAGGTGCAGACGTTGCAGGTGGTCAGCCCGCTGGCGACCCTCGGGCGTGGCTACAGCATCCTGCTGGATGAGCGCGGCCAGGCGATTCGCAACGCCGCACAAACCCACACCGGCCAGCGCCTGACCGCACGCCTCGGTGAAGGCCAACTGCAAGTGCGGGTGGAAGACAATCACCTGACACCCGTCACCCTTTCGTTATTGGATTGATCGATGCCACGTTTATTCAGCCTGTTGATGTTGTTGTGCCTCGCCGTCAACGCCCACGCCGACAGCTACATCACCCGCACCTTGAATAAGCCGGTGCCGGGCGGTGTGGCCGTGGTCGAGTTGGGCCCATCGGCGGCGGCGCCGAAAGCCACTTACCTGGGCAAGCCGGTGTTGGTGGTCAGGGAGCAGGACAACTGGCTGGCAATCGTCGGCATCCCGCTGACGGTCAAGCCGGGCAATGAACGCATCAGTAGCGGTGGACGCAACCTGCCATTTATCGTCGGCTACAAGAAGTACCCGGAACAGCGCATCACCTTGAAGAACAAGAGCCAGGTGAACCCGGACCCGGCGCAGCTCAAGCGCATCGAGGCCGAGCTGGCGGTGCAGATCAAGGCCTACCGCAGCTTCAGCCCGAACCTGCCCAGCAACCTGATACTGGACAAACCAGTGAACGGGCCGCTGTCGAGCAAGTTCGGCGTGCGTCGCTTCTTCAACGGCGAGGAGCGCAACCCGCATTCGGGCCTGGATTTCGCAGTACCGGCCGGTACGCCGATCAAGACTCCAGCGAACGGCAAGGTGATCCTGGTGGGCAACTACTTCTTCAACGGCAACACCGTGTTCGTCGACCATGGCCAGGGCTTTATCAGCATGTTCTGCCACATGTCGAAGATCGACGTGAAAGTCGGCGATCAACTCACCCGCGGCGCGGTGGTAGGCAAGGTCGGTTCGACCGGCCGCGCGACCGGACCGCATATGCATTGGAATGTCAGCCTGAACGATGCGCGGGTCGACCCGGCGATCTTTATCGGCGCGTTCCAGCCCTGACCGACTCGATTGCGCGCCAGCCAAATGGCGCGCAATTAAAGTAAGAGCCCTCACAGCTTTCAGGCATAAAATCCTGTTTTTCGAGCCAATAGCAGAACTTCTCTCAATTTTTCTCGACTGCTTGCCATCTTTCACCCCGGCGGTTAGGGTTGAGCTTATGAAAACCTCTCACACCCTCATTCAGCTCCGTCAGCACCGCAGCCTGTGCCTCGTCAGCGCACGACTGCCAGGCTGAATCGATCTGCCTCGTCCCCGCTTTATCCCCAATAACAGTTACACGGCAGGCCGCCTTTTCTCGGCCCCTAAACAAAGGATTTCCCGATGAGCATGCTCAAAGACCCGTCTTCGAAGTACCGCGCGTTTCCGACCATCGACATCCCGGACCGCACCTGGCCTTCGAAAACCATCACCACCGCGCCGATCTGGTGCAGCTCCGACCTGCGTGATGGCAACCAGTCGCTGATCGAGCCGATGGACGCCGCGAAGAAGCTGCGTTTCTGGAAGACCCTGGTATCGGTGGGCGTGAAGGAAATCGAAGCGTCGTTCCCGGCCGCCTCGCAAACCGACTTCGACTTCGTGCGCACCCTGATCGAAGACGGCCACATCCCCGAGGACACCACCATTCAGGTGCTGACCCAGGGTCGTGAAGACTTGATCGCGCGCACCTTCGAATCCCTGCGCGGCGCCAAGAAAGCCATCGTGCACTTGTACAATGCGACCTCGCCATCGTTCCGCCGCATCGTGTTCAATCAGGACAAGGACGGCATCAAGGCCATCGCGGTCAACGCGGCCAAGCTGTTCGTCAAATACGCCGCCCAGCAGCCGGAAACCCAGTGGACTTTCGAGTACTCCCCGGAGACCTTCAGCGCGACCGAACTGGAGTTCGCCAAGGAAGTCTGTGACGCGGTGATCGAGGTGTGGAACCCGACGCCCGAGCACAAGATGATCCTCAACCTGCCGGCTACCGTGGAATGCGCCACGCCGAACATCTATGCCGACCAGATCGAGTGGTTCGGTCGTCATATCAACCGTCGTGACAGCGTGATCATCAGCCTGCACACCCACAACGACCGTGGCACTGGTGTGGCCGCCACCGAACTGGGCCTGATGGCCGGTGCCGACCGCGTCGAAGGCTGCCTGTTCGGCAACGGCGAGCGTACCGGTAACGTCGACCTCGTCACCGTGGCCCTGAACATGTACACCCAGGGCCTCGACCCGCAGCTGGACTTCTCCGACATCGACGGCGTGCGCAAAGTCGTCGAAGAGTGCAACCAGATCCAGGTGCACCCACGCCACCCGTACGTCGGCGACCTGGTCCACACCGCCTTCTCCGGCTCCCACCAGGATGCCATCCGCAAGGGCTTCGCCCAGCAGAAAGACGACGCCCTGTGGGAAGTGCCCTACTTGCCGATCGACCCGGCCGACATTGGTCGCAGCTACGAGGCCGTGATCCGCGTGAACAGCCAGTCGGGCAAGGGCGGCATCGCCTACCTGCTGGAGCAGGAATATGGCATCAGCTTGCCGCGCCGCATGCAGATCGAGTTCAGCCAAGTAGTACAGGGTGAAACCGATCGCCTGGGTCTGGAGATGACCGCGCAGCAGATCCACAGTTTGCTGCAGCGTGAATACCTGCAAGCCAACACCCCGTATGCGCTGGTCAGCCATCGCTTGCAGGAAGAGAACGGCAACAGCTCGGTGGAAGTGGAAGTCTCGGGCAAAGGCCAGGGCGAAACCAACCTGCGCTGGCACGGCAAGGGCTACGGCACGCTGGAAGCGCTGGTTGCCGCCCTGCCGATCAAGGTGGAGATCATGGACTACAACGAACACGCAATCGGCGCCGGCACCAATGCCAAGGCTGCGGCCTACATTGAACTGCGTGTGAACGGTGAGCGGCCGGTACATGGCGTGGGCATTGATGAAAACATCACCACTGCCAGCTTCAAGGCGGTGTTCAGCGCGCTGAACCGCTCGTTGAGCCAGTTGGAAGCGAAAGCGGCGTAAGCGGCTGCTGAAATGCGAAAGGCCCCTGGGTGTGAATCCAGGGGCCTTTTTTTGCTTTGGGTCTTGGGTGGTGCTGATGGCCTCTTCGCGAGCAAGCCCGCTCCCATATTCGACCGCATTCCTACAGGATAAACGCGGTCGAATGTGGGAGCGGGCTTGCTCGCGAAGGCGGCCTATCAGACAAACTGAAAGGTATCGGCATCCAGATTCGCCGGGAATCGGGTGCGATACGCCGCCAGCTCCGCCGCATTCAGGCACACCTGGAACACCCCATCCGCCTCCCCCGCACTGAGTAGGGTCTCACCCTGGAAATCCAGCACCTGGCTGTCACCGGTGTAGACAAAACCCTTGCCGTCCGTACCCACCCGATTCACCGCCGCCACGTAGCACAGGTTCTCGATGGCCCGCGCCGGCAGCAGGCGGTTCCAATGCAAACGCCGCGCACCGGGCCAGTTGGCGGTGTAGAGCAACAGGTCGGTGTCCTGGGCATCACGGCTCCACACCGGGAAGCGCAGGTCGTAGCAAATCAGCGGGCGAATGCGCCAGCCCTTCAATTCGAACTGCACCTGGCGCTCGCCGGGGGTGTAGTGATTGTGCTCACCGGCCATGCGGAACAGGTGGCGCTTGTCGTAGTGCAGCACCTCGCCATCGGGTCGCGCCCACAGCAGGCGGTTGCGGTGGCTGCCATCGGCGGCCTGGATGATCACGCTGCCGGTGATCACCGCGTCGTACTTCGCGGCCTGGGCCTGGAGCCAGCGATGGGTCGGACCGTTCTCCGGTTCGGCGAGGGTGTCGGACGCCATGGAAAACCCGGTGGTGAACATTTCCGGCAACACGATCAGGTCGGCGCCCCTGGCCTGCTCCAGCAGTGCCTCGAAGTGTTCAAGGTTGGCCTGGCGGTCGTGCCAGGCCAGGGTGGTCTGGACCAGGGCGATGTTCAGGTCCGGCAGTGCACTCAGATCACGCATAGCTTCTCGGCTGCTTGGCGCAGCGTCTCCTCGCGTTTGGCAAAGCACAGGCGCACCAGGCGCTGGCCTTGGGGTGGGTTCTGGTAGAACACCGAGACGGGAATCGTCGCCACGCCGTGTTCTCGAGTCATCCACAGCGACATGGCGACGTCATCCAGCTCCGGACGGATCTGTGAGTAATCCACCAGTTGGAAGTAGGTGCCGGCCACTCGACTGAAGCTGAAGCGCGACGGCGCCAGCAAGTCGCAAAACAGGTCGCGTTTGGCCTGGTAGAACGCTGGCAGCTCCTCGACGTGTTCCGGGTGCTCGGCCATGAAGTCGGCCAGGGCGAACTGCAAGGGGGTCACGCCACAGAAGTTGACGTACTGGTGCACCTTGCGCAGCTCAGCGGTGAGGGCCGCTGGGGCGACCACGTAGCCGGTTTTCCAGCCGGTGACGTGATAGGTCTTGCCGAAGGAACTGACCACGAAGGCGCGCTGATACAGCTCTTCGTGGGCCAGTACGCTCACGTGGGGCACACCGTCGTACACCAGGTGTTCATAGACCTCGTCGCTGACCAGGTAAATATCCCGGTCACGGATCAGATCGGCCAACTGATCCAGCTCGGCACGGCTGATCAAGGCACCGGTGGGGTTGTGCGGAGAGTTGAGGATGATCATGCGCGTACGGGGCGACAGCGCGGCGCGGATCTTGTCGAAGTCCAGCGCAAAGCCATCCAGGCTCAACTGCACATGTACGCAGCGCCCGCCGGCCAGCTCGACTGACGGCTCGTAGCTGTCGTAGCTGGGATCGAACACGATGACTTCATCACCATTACGGATCACTGCCTGGATCGCGCAAAAGATTGCGGCGGTGGCGCCCGGGGTCACGGTCACTTCACTGTCGGCATCGACCTTGGCGCCGTAGCTGCGGACGATCTTCGCCGCCACTTGCTGACGCAGGGCCGGCAAGCCGGTCATCGGCGAGTACTGGTTATGCCCGCTGGCGACGTGCTTGCCCACGGCATCAAGCAAACCTTGGGGGCCATTGAAGTCGGGGAACCCTTGGGACAGGTTGAGCGCGCCGGTCTCGGCTGCGAGTTGCGACATGGTGGTGAAAATGGTCGTGCCGACATTCGGCAGCTTGCTGGTGATCATCAAAAAGCCCCTGCAGGTGAGCCCCAAGTTTTAAGCTGCCAATCGCACGGGGTCAAGGCACAAACCCTCGCGCACAAAAAAGGGCTCCAAAGGAGCCCTTTCTTGAGGCTTGACGCTTACAACTTGAAGCTGCCGTTACTTCTTGTCACGGCGCTTCTTGTCGGCCTTCTTGTGGTGAGTCATCAAACGACGCTTCTTGTTCACCTGACGGTCAGTCAGTGTGTTCTTGTTGCCTTCGTACGGGTTCTCGCCACCCTTGAACTCGATACGGATCGGTGTACCGACCAGTTTCAAGACACGGCGGTAGGTGTTTTCCAGGTAACGCACATAGGACTTCGGCACCTTCTCGATCTGGTTACCGTGGATCACGATAATCGGCGGGTTGGCACCACCCAAGTGGGCGTAACGCAGTTTGATCCGGCGGTTGTTGACCATCGGCGGCGCATGCTCGCCAACCGCATCTTCCAGGATCTGGGTCAGGCGGTTGGTCGGCCAACGGGTCACGGCAGACTTGAACGAGTTCTGCACGGACGCGTAGAGGTTGCCCACGCCAGTGCCGTGCAATGCCGAGATGAAGTGAATGTCGGCGAACTCGACGAAGAACAGCCGACGTTGCAGCTCGATCTTGACGAAATCGCGCTCGCTCGGCGTCATGCCGTCCCACTTGTTGATCGCGATCACCAGTGCCCGACCGGCCTCGAGGGCAAAGCCCAGCAGGTTGAGGTCGTGGTCCACCACGCCTTCGCGGGCGTCCATCACAAAGATCACCACGTTGGCGTCTTTGATCGCTTGCAGGGTTTTGACCACCGAGAACTTTTCAACTTCCTCGTGGATCTTGCCGCGTTTGCGCACACCGGCGGTGTCGATCAGCGTGTACTTTTCCTCGTTGCGTTCGAACGGGATGTAGATGCTGTCGCGGGTGGTGCCGGGTTGGTCGTAGACGATGACGCGGTCTTCACCGAGCATGCGGTTGACCAGGGTCGACTTGCCGACGTTGGGACGACCGATGATAGCGATCTTGATACCGTCTTTTTCGCTCGGGCCAGGAATGCGCTTGGCTTCCTCACCTTCGGCGACGATTTCCTCTTCGCCCTCTTCTTCCTCGACGTCATCCTTGGGGAAATCGCGCAGGGCAATTTCCAGCATCTGGGTGATGCCGCGACCGTGGGCACCGGCGACCGGGATCGCATCGCCCAGGCCCATCGGGCTGAATTCGGCACGGGCAGCTTCAGGATCGATGTTGTCGATCTTGTTCGCGACCAGATAGGAACGCTTGTTGCGCTTGCGCAGGTGCTCGCCAATCATTTGGTCGGCAGCGGTGTAGCCCGCACGGGCGTCCACCAGGAACAGCACGACGTCGGCTTCTTCAATGGCGAGCAGCGACTGCTCGGCCATTTTTTCGTCCATGCCGTGCTCGTCACCGGAGATACCACCGGTGTCGACAATAATGTAGGAGCGCCCTTGCCACTTTGCCTCACCGTATTGGCGATCACGGGTCAGACCGGACAAGTCGCCGACGATGGCGTCGCGAGTCCTGGTCAGGCGGTTGAACAAGGTGGACTTGCCGACGTTAGGTCGGCCCACCAGGGCGATTACGGGAACCATGCGGCTCTCCACTTCGTTATTTCAGAAAATACAAAAGCCGCTGCATGGCAGCGGCTGGTGCTCGGGGCAGCATAATCAAATGCCGCATGCCCCGCCGAAGCGGGGCCGCCTGGGTGTTACCCCAAGCATAGTTCTTACTTGATGGTCAGGGCTTCCAGCTTGCCGCTGTTGCCAAACACATAAAGCATGTTACCCACGACCAGCGGACGCGCACGCAGGCCGTCGCTGTCGATACGCTCGCGACCTACGAAGCGACCATCCACCTGGCTCAGCAGGTGCAGGTAGCCTTCGAAGTCGCCAACCGCTACGTAGCTGGAGAACACTTCCGGTGCCGACAGTTGACGGCGGGCCAGGGAGTCGTTGCTCCACAGTGCAGTGGTGGAACGCTCGTCGACACTTTCAACGGTGCCGGACGCCAGGCTTACGTAGACGCTGCCAAACCCTTGGGCGACACCGGCGTAGCTGGAAGCATCACGCTGCCAGTTCACACGACCGCTCTGCAGGTCCAGTGCCGCGACACGGCCCTGGTAAGTGGCGACGTAGAGGGTTTCGCCCGACAGCAGCAAGCCACCGTCGATGTCCACAACGCGATCCAGCTCGGAACGACCTTGTGGGATAGCTACACGGGTTTCCCAGGCCGGTACGCCGTTCTGGGTGTCCAGGGCGACTACTTTACCGGTCGACAGGCCTGCAACGGCCAGATTATTGGTCACAACCGGACCACTGGTGCCGCGCAAGGTCAGTACCGCCGGGGTGCTGTCGTACAACCAGCGTTGCTGGCCGGTGCTGGCGTCGAGGCCAATCACACGATCGTCCTGGGTTTGCACCACGACGATGTCACCGTTGGTGGCAGGCGGTGCGAGAACTTCACTGGTCACGCGAGCGCGCCATTTCTCTTCACCGGTGCTGGAATCCAGGGCTACGACTTCGCCTTTCAGCGTGCCGAGCATCACCATGCCGTAACCTACGCCGACGGCGCCGGAGACAGGCAGTTCGAGGTCTTTCTTCCATTTCACGTCGCCGTTGAGGCGATCCATGGAGATCACCACGCCGGTTACGTCGGCGGCCACAATGTTGTCACCGTCGATCGCCGGCACCAACATGTTGTAGGTCTCGCCCTGGCCATCACCGATGGAGCGGCTCCACTGCTTCTGCAGGACCACTTCTTCCTTGAAGCTGGTCAGCTCCGCAGGAGGCAGTTCTTTCTTGCTGTTGCTGCTGCAACCCGCGGCCAGAACGGCCAGAGCCAGCAATGCTGCATGTTTCCAACGGATCACGTCACGCATCCCCTTTGGCCAAGTCGTCGAGCTTGATTTGTAAGCCACCGACCGCCGCTTCATCAGACAGCGCCGCCTTGGCTTTTTTGTACGCAGCATTGGCTTCGTCGGTACGACCCAATTGGACCAGAAGGTCGCCCTTGAGCTCTTCGCGAGTGGCTACAAATGCCTTGTCAGCATCGCCGTCGAGCAGTTTGAGTGCTTCGTCGGCCTTGTTCTGTGCTGCCAGTACCTGAGCCAGGCGCTGACGTGCGATTTCACCCAAGGTCGGGTTCTTCGGCTTGTCGGCGATGGCCTTCAGCTCGGAGGCGGCGTCATCCAGCTTGCCGGTGTCGACCGCGACTTTCGCGACGAACAGGCTGCCGTACTGGGCGTAGGTGCTACCGCCAAATTCGTTTTTCAGCTTGCCGGCCAGGTCTGCAACCTGTGCCGGGTCAGGCTTGCCATCCGGAGTCAGCGTGGTTTCCAGCAACTGCTGGTAGAGGACCGAGGCGCCTTGGGACTGGTTGGCCTGATACTTGTGCCAGGCTTGCCAGCCGAACACCACCACTAAAGCCAGCAGGCCGCCAGTAACCAGGGGCTTGCCGTTACGCTGCCACCAGTCCTTGAACTCGGCCAGTTGCTCATCATCAGTACTCGACACCCCAATACTCCTTAATCGCTAAATTCGGCTGTTCGACAGCTTCAACCCTGCACGACGCAGGTGGCCAAGTGCGCAGCGAGCGCATCAAAGGCAATGTTCTGTTGCTCGCCCTGGCCACGCAGGGGTTTGAAACCTATCACTTGCTGGGCCAGTTCGTCATCGCCAAGGATCAGCGCATACAGCGCGCCGCTCTTGTCGGCCTTCTTGAACTGGCTCTTGAAGCTGCCGGCGCCGGCATTGACCTGCAGGCGAAGGTTCGGCAGTTGGTCACGCACCTTCTCGCTCAAGGCCAGGGCGGCCAGTTCGGCGGCCTCGCCAAAGGCGCAGAGGTACACATCCACCTGACGGGAGATTTCTTCCGGGACCTTTTCCAGGGTTTCCAGCAGCAGGATCAAGCGCTCAATGCCCATGGCGAAGCCCACGCCAGTGGTCGGCTTGCCGCCCATCTGCTCGACCAGGCCATCGTAGCGCCCACCGGCACACACGGTGCCCTGGGCGCCGAGTTTGTCGGTGACCCACTCGAACACGGTCTTGCTGTAGTAATCGAGGCCGCGCACCAGCTTGGTGTTGATCACGAACGGGATACCGGCAGCATCCAGGCGAGCCTTGAGGCCCTCGAAGTGAATGCGCGACTCGTCGTCCAGGTAATCGGCCATTTTCGGCGCGTTGACCAGTACGGCTTGGGTGTCGGCGTTCTTGGTATCGAGCACGCGCAGCGGGTTGGTTTTCAGACGGCGCTGGCTGTCTTCGTCCAACTTGTCCAGGTGAGCGGACAGGTACTCGACCAGGGCCACTTTATAGCGGCCGCGGGATTCGCTGGTGCCCAGGCTGTTGAGTTCAAGCTTGACCGCGTCGCGGATGCCCAGCAGGCCCCACAGGCGCCAGGTCAGCACGATCAGCTCGGCGTCGATGTCCGGGCCGTCGATGTTGAATACTTCCAGGCCGATCTGGTGGAACTGGCGATAACGGCCTTTCTGTGGCCGTTCGTGGCGGAACATCGGGCCGATGTACCACAACTTCTGCGGCTGGCCGGCACCGGTGAGGCCATGCTCCAGCACGGCGCGCACGCACGCGGCGGTACCTTCCGGACGCAGGGTCAGGGAGTCGCCGTTGCGGTCTTCAAAGGTGTACATTTCTTTTTCGACGATGTCGGTCACTTCACCGATGGAGCGCTTGAACAGCTCGGTGAATTCGACGATCGGCATGCGGATCTGCTTGTAACCGTAGTTATCCAGCAGGCGCGCGACGGTGCTTTCGAAGTAGCGCCACAACGGCGTCTGCTCCGGCAGGATGTCGTTCATGCCGCGAATGGCTTGCAGAGACTTGCTCACATCAAATCCTTAAATTCGTTCAATCAGCCGCGCGCGATCAGCGCTGCGTCAGCTGCGACCTTTTCGGCCGCTTTCTCGCGGATCAGCTTTTCAAGCTCGTCCACCAGATTGTCATTCGTCAATTTCTGCGACGGCTTGCCGTCGATGTAAATCAGGTTCGGTGTACCGCCGGTCAAACCCACATGGGCTTCCTTGGCTTCGCCCGGACCGTTGACCACACAACCGATCACCGCTACATCCAGTGGCACCAACAGGTCTTCAAGGCGCAATTCCAGATCGTTCATGGTTTTCACCACGTCGAAGTTCTGCCGCGAGCAGCTCGGGCAGGCAATGAAATTGATGCCACGGGAGCGCAAACGCAGGGATTTGAGAATGTCGTAACCGACTTTCACTTCCTCAACAGGGTCTGCCGCCAGGGAGATGCGGATGGTATCGCCAATCCCTTCGGCGAGCAGCATACCGAGACCCACCGCAGATTTCACTGTGCCTGAGCGCAAACCGCCCGCTTCAGTGATACCCAGGTGCAACGGCTGCACGATTTCCTTGGCCAGCAGGCGGTAGGCTTCGACCGCCATGAATACGTCGGAGGCCTTTACGCTGACCTTGAAGTCCTGGAAATTCAGGCGTTCGAGGTGCTCAACGTGACGCAGCGCCGACTCAACCAGTGCTGCCGGCGTAGGCTCGCCGTATTTCTTTTGCAGGTCTTTTTCCAGGGAACCGGCGTTGACGCCGATGCGGATTGGAATACCGCGATCACGGGCAGCATCCACCACGGCACGCACACGGTCTTCGCGACCGATGTTGCCCGGGTTGATCCGCAGGCAGTCCACACCCAGTTCGGCTACGCGCAAGGCGATCTTGTAGTCGAAGTGAATGTCGGCAACCAGTGGCACCTTGACCAACTGCTTGATGCGACCGAAGGCTTCGGCGGCGTCCATGTCCGGTACGGAGACGCGCACGATGTCGACACCAGCCGCTTCCAGACGATTGATCTGGGCGACGGTGGCGGCCACGTCATTGGTGTCGCTATTGGTCATGCTCTGGACCGCGATGGGGGCATCGCCACCCACAGGCACCGAGCCAACCCAGATCTTGCGCGATACGCGACGTTTGATTGGAGATTCGCCGTGCATGACTATTGTCCCAACTTGAGGCGAGCGGTCTCGCCACTGGTGAACGGCGCCACGTCCACAGGCTGGCCGTTGTAGGCCACTTGCGCGCCACGGGCAAAGCCCAGACGCAGCGTCAAAGGAGGCTTGCCGGCCTGGTCGAGCGTCTCTCCCTTACGCTTCAGACCGCTAAACAGCACCTTGCCATTGCCATCGGTGACTTGCGTCCAGCAGTCGGCGATGAAAGTGACCTGTACGCGGCCATCACCGGCGATCAACGCTGGGGTGGTCGGCGCGGAAATCGCAGGGGCGGCAGGCGTGGCTGGAGCAGGCGCTGGTGCCGGTGCGGCTGGCGTATGCGCCTGCGCAACCGGAGCGGCTGGGGTGGCCTGGGCGTGAGCCGGTGCAGTCGGCGTCGCGGGAGTCGGTGCAGCGGCGGTCGCGGCTGGCGCGGTTTCCGGCGCGGGTTGCTCGGTGGCAACCGGCGCTTCGGGGGCAGCCTGGCCTTCGGCAACAGCCTGGTCTTCCGGCTCATCCAGTGGATGAATCTGGGTGGTGCCGTCGGCGCTTTCGACCTCGACGTGCTCCATGGCGTTACTGGTCATGTCTTTGGTGCGCTGGGAGGTCTGGTCTTGCCACCAGACAAAACCACCGCCGATCACGGCGATCAGCAGCAACAGGCTGACAATGCGCAGAATCGTGTGGGAAACCCGCACCGGCTCCTCGATACGGCCCAAGCCGTGGACATTGCTGCCCTGGGAATCCGTACCGGTGAATTGGTCGAACTCCTGGACCAGTATGGCCTGGTCGATGCCGAGCAATTTGGCGTAGGCGCGGATGTAGCCACGGGCGAAGGTATGCCCCGGCAACTTGTCGAACGCGCCGGCTTCCAGGTTGGCCAGGGATGTGGTGGTCAAATTGAGCTTGAGGGCCACTTCCGCCAGCGACCAACCATTGCTTTCGCGGGCCTGACGCAAGGTGTCGCCTGGGTTTACGCGATTAGCTGCTACAACTTCCGGGTGCGCCGCTTTCATCATTGCTCCGACAGGTATTGCTGATATTCCGGCGTACCGGGATAGAGTCGTTCGAGTTGCTGGCCAAAACGTGCGGCCGTGTCGTGTTCTTCATGAACCGTCGCCAGCCGCACACCGAGCAATAGACTACGTGCATTTTGCCCGCTGAGCAGGCTAAAACGCTCGTAATAGTCACGTGCCGGCACATAATGCCTGTCTTCGTAGGACAACTCAGCCATTTCGAGCAAGGCCCGCGGCTGACGCCCATTCAAGTGCAGGGCTTTTTCCAGTTGCTGGCGAGCGCTGTCGCGCTGGCCTAGGCGCAGCGAGGTCACTGCGAGGTTCTCGAAGACACGGGAACGCTCAGGATAGAGGGTATCGGCGCTGGCTTGCTGGAAATAAAGGGCGGCCTGGTCATAACGTTTCTGCTCGAACAGGAAACTGCCGTAGTTGTTCAGCAGCCGTGGGTCGGCAGGACGGGCGGCCAGGGCCTTGTTGAAATACTGGCCGGCCAGTTCCGGCTCGGCCTGGGCCTGGAACACCAGGGCCAGCGCGGCATTGGCGTCCGCATCGTCGCTGTCCAGTTCAAGCGCCTTCTTCAGCGGCACCTTGGCCTGTTCGCTCAAACCCTGTTGCAGATAACCCAACCCCAGTTGCACATAGGCAACCCGCGCTTCATCACGGCCTTTGCCGGTTTGCAAAGGGCTCTCATAGCCCGATGAAACACAACCGGCCACAAGGCCGGTAACAAGCAAAAGCAGCGCAAGGCGCAAGGGCATAGATATCCTCTCTCAGATTCGATTCACGGCAATGAGCGGCAAATCGTCGGCGGCATTCACTTCGCGCCCGGCGATATAACGTTCACTGCGGCGGGTGCGGTCCATCACCTGCCCGACCAGTTGGCCACAGGCGGCGTCGATGTCTTCACCGCGGGTGGTGCGGACGGTGACGTTGTAGCCAGCCTGGTGCAGTTGATCCTGGAAACGGCGGATCGCGTTGTTGCTCGGCCGCTCGTAGCCAGAATGGGGAAACGGGTTGAACGGGATCAGGTTGATCTTGCACGGGGTGTTCTTGAGCAACTCGATCATCTCGACGGCGTGTTCGACCTTGTCGTTGATGTCCTTGAGCAGGGTGTACTCAACGGTCAACACGCGTTTCTCACCCAAGGTCGCCATGTAACGCTGGCAGGATTCGAGCAGCATCTTAAGCGGATACTTCTTGTTGATCGGCACCAATTGGTTACGCAATGCGTCATTGGGTGCGTGCAGCGACAACGCCAGGGAGACGTCGATGTGCTTGGCCAGCTCGTCGATCATCGGAACCACGCCGGAGGTCGACAGGGTCACGCGGCGCTTGGAGATGCCGTAGCCCAGGTCGTCCATCATCAGGTGCATGGCGGAGATGACGTTGTCGAAGTTCAGCAGCGGCTCACCCATGCCCATCATCACCACGTTGGTGATGGCACGGTCGACGGTCGCCGGGACGCTGCCAAAGGATTTGTTGGCAATCCACACCTGGCCGATGACTTCGGCAGCGGTGAGGTTGCTATTGAAGCCTTGCTTGCCGGTGGAGCAGAAACTGCAATCCAGGGCACAGCCTGCCTGGGACGAAACGCACAAGGTGCCACGTTTGCCCTGGGGAATGTATACGGTCTCGACGCAGCTGCCGGACGCCACGCGCACCACCCACTTACGGGTGCCGTCGCTGGAGATGTCCTCGCTGACCACTTCGGGACCACGCACCTCGGCAATAGCCTTGAGCTTGTCGCGCAGGGCCTTGCTGACGTTCGTCATGGCGTCGAAATCATCGACGCCAAAGTGGTGAATCCATTTCATTACCTGACCGGCACGGAAACGCTTCTCCCCGATTGAGTCGAAGAATTTCTCCATTTCCGGCTGGGTCAGACCCAGCAGGTTGGTTTTAACAGTCGATGTAGTCATGGATTCACCTTCACTCTTAAGCCAATGCTTAGCGAGTGGTTACTTCAGTAGCTGCGAAGAAGTACGAGATTTCACGAGCAGCTGCGGCTTCGGAGTCCGAACCGTGAACAGCGTTGGCGTCGATGGAATCAGCGAAGTCAGCACGGATGGTGCCGGCAGCAGCTTCTTTAGGGTTGGTAGCGCCCATCAGCTCACGGTTCAGAGCGATAGCGTTTTCGCCTTCCAGAACCTGAACAACAACAGGACCGGAGATCATGAAGGCAACCAGGTCGCCGAAGAAACCACGAGCGCTGTGCTCAGCGTAGAAGCCTTCAGCTTCGGCTTTGGACAGTTGCTTGAGTTTCGAAGCTACAACCTTCAGGCCGGCTTTTTCGAAACGAGTGGTGATCTCGCCGATGACGTTTTTTGCAACAGCGTCAGGCTTGATGATGGAGAAAGTACGTTGAACAGCCATGGTGTAACTCCAGAAACGGTAATTTACGAAAAATTAAACCCGCGAATTATACGCGGGTTATCGGGTATTGCCTAACCTGCGGGGATGATCAGTCGATTTCTTCGATCCAGAGCGCCTGGACCGCTTCCAATACCTTCTCGCCACAGCGGCCAGAGGTGTTGTCGAAATCGGGAAGCTCCATGATCCAGCGCTGCAGATCAACGAAGTTGACCTTCAACGGGTCCACATCCGGCTTCGCTTCAGCGAGCTCTTCAGCAATGCGCTGTACATCATTCCAACCATATTTCATGACAGTACTACCAATCAGTGCGGCGCTTCGGCCGCATGGTTGAGCGAATATTTCGGAATTTCGACGGTGATGTCTTCAGTCCCGACCTTGGCCTGACAGCTTAGGCGCGAATGCGCCTCCAAGCCCCATGCGCGATCGAGAAAATCCTCTTCCAGCTCGTCGGCCTCTTCCAGGGAGTTGAACCCCTCGCGGATGATGCAGTGACAAGTGGTGCAGGCGCAGACGCCGCCGCAGGCACTTTCGATCTCGATGTGGTTGTCATGGGCAACTTCGAGGATGGACTTGCCGGTCTCAGCCTCCACAACCATACCGTCCGGGCAATGCTCGGCGTGTGGCAGAAAAATGACCTGCGGCATTAATTATTCCTCGATTTCATTCAGGTTGCGTCCCGCCAGGGCGGCTTTTACCGTCTGGTCCATGCGGCGGGCGGCAAAGGCATCGGTCACTTGCGACAGGCGCTTGGTCTGCTGCTCGATGGCATAACCATCGGTGCCCTTCATCAGTTCGGCCAGTTCCTGCATCTGCAGGTCGATGACCATGCGCTCTTCGGCGTCCAGCAGACGCTCGCCGTCGACATCCAGGGCGCCCTGCACCGCTTCGAGCAGACGCTGGGCATCCACTTGTTGCTCACGCAGTACGCGGGCGACCTTGTCGTCACTGGCGTGCTGGAACGAATCCTTGAGCATCTTGGCGATTTCACCATCAGTAAGGCCATAGGACGGCTTGACCTGGATGCTCGCCTCAACGCCCGAACCCATCTCGCGCGCGGCCACGTTCAGCAGGCCGTCGGCGTCGACCTGGAAGGTCACGCGGATCTTCGCCGCACCCGCCACCATCGCCGGGATGCCACGCAATTCAAAGCGCGCCAGGGAGCGGCAGTCACTGATCAGCTCGCGCTCGCCTTGCAGCACATGGATCATCATGGCCGTCTGGCCATCTTTGTACGTAGTGAAATCCTGGGCGCGGGCGACGGGGATGGTGGTGTTGCGTGGAATCACCTTCTCCATCAGGCCGCCCATGGTTTCCAGCCCCAGGGACAATGGAATCACGTCAAGCAGCAGCAGTTCGCCGCCGTCACGCTTGTTGCCGGCCAGGGTATCGGCCTGGATGGCGGCGCCAATGGCGACGACTTGATCCGGGTCGATTTCGGTCAACGGCTGGCGACCAAAGGCTTCAGCGACCGCCTCACGAACGCGCGGCACGCGAGTTGAACCACCGACCATGACCACGGCGCCGACATCTTCCAACTCGATACCGGAATCACGCACGGCGCGGCGGCAGGCCTTGAGGCTGCGGGCGACCATTGGCTCGATGAGCGAATCGAAGGCTTCACGGGTCAGTTGGGCCGACCAATTGCCGTAGGAGACGTCAACAGATGCAGCGTCAGTCAGTGCTTCCTTGGCGGCACAGGCGGTTTGCAACAGATTGCGTTGCGCGCCCGGGTCCAGGTCGGCAGACAAGCCCGCGCTGCTGATGATCCAGCCCGCAATGGCGTGGTCGAAGTCGTCACCGCCCAAGGCACTGTCGCCTCCGGTGGCCAGCACTTCAAACACGCCGCCGGTCAGGCGCAGGATCGAAATATCAAAGGTGCCGCCGCCCAGGTCGTAGATCGCAACCAGGCCTTCGGCATGCTGGTCGAGGCCATAAGCCACCGCTGCCGCCGTCGGCTCGTTGAGCAGGCGCAGCACGTTCAGACCGGCGAGTTTTGCCGCGTCCTTGGTGGCTTGGCGCTGGGCGTCATCGAAGTACGCCGGAACGGTGATCACCGCCCCCACCAGTTCGCCGCCCAAGGTGGTTTCCGCACGCTGGCGCAGCACCTTGAGAATATCGGCCGACACCTCCACCGGACTTTTCGGGCCCTGGACGGTGTCGATGAACGGCATGTGGGATTCGCCACCGACAAAGCGGTACGGCAGTTGGTCACCCAACTGCTTGACGTCGGACAAACCACGCCCCATCAGGCGCTTGACCGACAGCACGGTGTTCAACGGATCGGTAGACGCCGCCAGCCTGGCTGACTCACCCACTTCGGTACGGTCAGCGTGGTAACGCACGGCGGACGGCAGGATCACCTGGCCATCGGCGTCGGGCAGCGGCTCGGACAGGCCGCTGCGCAAGGCAGCGACCAGGGAATTGGTGGTGCCCAGGTCAATCCCGACCGCCAGGCGACGCTGGTGCGGTTGAGGGCTTTGGCCGGGTTCGGCGATTTGCAGTAGGGCCATGGTAATCAGGTCTTATCTGTCTATCAGGCGTGCATCACGGGCAGCACACGGGGTTAATCGTCGAGGCGCTCTTCTAGCTGGCGCACTTCGTAGGTGAGCTTGTCGAGGAACTGCATGCGCCGCATCAGGCGTTCGGCCTGTTCGCGTTGCGCAGCGTCATCCCAACAGGCTGCGAAGCTTTCGTTGAGCTCATCCTGGGCCGCTTTCAGACGACGCTTGAAGACTGCGACACCGGCCAGATCGGCCTCGTCCTGCAAGTCTTCGAGTTCTTCGCGCCACTGCATCTGCTGCATCAGGAAGTCCGGGTCATGCACGGTCACTTCCAGCGGCAACTCGCCACCGTTCATCGCGAGCAGGTAGCGCGCGCGTTTCGGGGGGCTTTTGAGCGTCTGATAGGCTTCGTTGAGGCTGGCCGACTGCTCCAGCGCCAAGCGCTGCTCACGTTCGGTAGCGTCAGCAAAGCGGTCCGGATGCACACCACGCGCCAATTCTCGGTAGCGCGCGGCAAGCTGCTCAAGGTCCAGCCGAAAACTCGGCTGCAGCTCGAATAAAGCGAAATGACAAGGAGTACCCACGAATAGCCTCAGATGTTGAAGCTTTCGCCGCAGCCACATTCACCGCGTACGTTGGGGTTGTTGAACTTGAAGCCTTCGTTCAACCCTTCCTTGACGAAATCGAGTTCGGTGCCGTCCAGGTAGGTCAGGCTTTTAGGGTCGATGATCACTTTCTCGCCGTGACTTTCGAACACCTGGTCTTCCGCAACCACCTCGTCGACGAACTCCAGCACATAGGCAAGGCCGGAACAGCCCGTGGTGCGCACACCCAGACGAATCCCCTCACCTTTACCGCGCCCATCCAGGGAGCGTCGCACGTGCCGCGCAGCCGCTTCTGTCATGCTGATAGCCATCGTTGACTCCTTACTCGTCGCCAAATGCTTAGATCAAGCCTTTCTTCTGCTTGTAGTCGCGAACGGCCGCCTTGATGGCGTCTTCTGCGAGTACGGAGCAGTGGATTTTCACTGGCGGCAGGGCCAGTTCTTCGGCCAGCTGGGTGTTGCTGATGGTGACAGCTTCATCCAGGGTCTTGCCTTTCATCCATTCGGTCGCCAGGGAGCTGGAGGCGATGGCCGAACCGCAGCCGTAGGTCTTGAACTTGGCGTCTTCGATAACGCCCGCGTCGTTGACCTTGATCTGCAGGCGCATGACATCGCCGCACGCCGGGGCGCCGACCATGCCGGTGCCGACGTCTGGGTCTTCCGCGTCCATCTTGCCGACGTTACGCGGGTTTTCGTAGTGGTCGATGACCTTTTCGCTGTAAGCCATGGTACTGAATCCTCACTCATCAGGGCCGCTCTGGAACCCTGTAGACACGCCTGCGTTTTCCGCCACGTGCCTACAGAGCCGGGGTGGCGGCTTCTATATTTAGTGTGCCGCCCACTCGATCTTGGAAATGTCGACACCGTCTTTGTACATGTCCCACAGCGGCGACAGAACGCGCAGCTTGTTGACGGCTTCGCAGACTTTCTGCGCGGCGTAGTCGACTTCTTCTTCGGTGGTGAAGCGGCCGAACGTAAAGCGGATCGAGCTGTGTGCCAGTTCGTCATTGCGGCCCAGGGCGCGCAGTACGTACGACGGCTCAAGGGACGCCGAGGTGCAGGCCGAACCGGACGAAACCGCCAGGTCCTTGAGCGCCATGATCAGCGACTCGCCTTCGACGTAGTTGAAGCTCAAGTTCAGGTTGTGCGGTACACGGGCGGTCATGCTGCCGTTGATGTACAGCTCTTCAAGGTTCTCGACCTGCTTGTAGAAGCGGTCGCTCAGAGCCTTGATACGGATGTTTTCGGCAGCCATGTCTTCCTTGGCTACACGGAAGGCTTCGCCCATGCCGACGATCTGGTGGGTTGCCAGGGTGCCCGAACGCATGCCGCGCTCGTGACCGCCGCCGTGCATCGTGGCTTCGATGCGTACGCGAGGCTTGCGGCTCACGTACAGCGCGCCGATGCCTTTAGGGCCATAGGTCTTGTGGGCGGAGAACGACATCAGGTCGACTTTCAGCTTCGACAGGTCGATGTCGACCTTGCCGGTGGACTGGGCCGCATCGACATGCAGCAACACGCCTTTGGAGCGGGTCAGCTCGCCGATGGCCGCGATGTCGTTGATGGTGCCGATTTCGTTGTTCACGTGGATCACGGAAACCAGGATGGTGTCTTCACGCAGCGCGGCTTCGATCATGGCCGGGGTGACGATACCGTCGGTGGTTGGCTCAAGGTAAGTAACCTCGAAACCTTCACGCTCCAGTTGGCGCATGGTGTCGAGGACAGCCTTGTGCTCGATCTTGGTGGTGATCAGGTGCTTGCCTTTGGTCGCGTAGAAATGCGCGGCGCCCTTGATTGCCAGGTTGTCGGATTCGGTAGCACCGGAGGTCCAGACGATTTCGCGCGGGTCGGCATTGACCAGGTCAGCGACTTGGCGACGAGCGTTCTCGACCGCTTCCTCGGCCTTCCAGCCAAATACGTGGGAACGGGAGGCAGGGTTGCCGAAGTTTCCGTCAACCAGCAGGCACTCGCTCATCTTTTGCGCGACACGCGGATCAACCGGGGTGGTCGCAGAGTAATCAAGGTAAATCGGCAATTTCATGGACTTTCTCCTAAATCAGGCTGGCTGGCGTGCCGTTAGCTCTTCGGCTGTCACTCGACGGCGGACGCTTCGATCTTGTCCAGACGCGGCGCCTTGGTATTGCAACGGCGCTGGTCCTGACGCTGGGCTACTTCTTGCACCTCACGGCGAGTCACAAGATCAGCCAAGCTGATACCACTCAAAAACTCATGGATCTGCAGGCTCAAGTCACACCACAGGTGGTGCGTCAGGCAGGTGTCGCCGGCATGGCAATCACCCAGACCCTGGCATTTGGTGGCGTCGACGGATTCGTTGACCGCATCGATCACCTGGGCGACCTGGATGCCCTGCATATCGCGGGACAGCTGATAGCCACCACCCGGCCCACGCACACTGGAAACCAGATTGCTGCGGCGCAATTTGGCGAACAGTTGCTCAAGGTAGGACAGGGAAATGCCTTGGCGCTCGGAGATATCGGCCAGGGACACCGGCCCAGTTTGCGCGTGCAAAGCCAAGTCAAGCATGGCAGTCACCGCGTATCGGCCTTTTGTAGTCAGTCTCATGGACAAGTACCAAGGTGTTTCAGAATGGGAGCGAGTATGCGATTCCCGAGTATTTAAGTCAACTATAAGACCTAGTACTTTAGTCAGGATTACCCGTAAAAAGGGCGCGCGAATCATAGCAGGATGGGGTGGTGACGAACAGCGGGAAGGCTGCAGGATTGGGATGGAGAGACCAATGGAGGTCAAATGTGGGAGCTGGCTTGCCTGCGATAGCGGTATGCCAGCTCCCATAGGGTTATGTATTGGCCTTTGGAACTAGCCAGCCTTGGTAGCCGCTTCGTCCTTGATTTCGGCGAAGTCTTCTTCGCGCAACTCAGGCAGCTCCTTCGCACAGTAAGGACTCCCCAGATCCTTCAACGCACCGCACATACCCTCCAGCTTGCCGTCCACCGCTTGCAGATGATCGAGCAACTGGCCGATGGCACGCGCCACCGGGTCAGGCATATCTTCGCTGACGCCATAGGCATCGAAGCCGATCTTCTCGGCCATGGCCTTGCGCTTGGCTTCCTGCTCGTCGCCGACTTCGGGCTTGACGATAATGCGCCCGGGAATGCCGACAACGGTGGCGCCAGGCGGCACGGCCTTGGTCACGACGGCGTTGGACCCGACCTTCGCGCCGGCACCAACGGTAAACGGGCCGAGCACCTTGGCGCCCGCTCCAACCACCACACCATTCTCCAGGGTCGGATGGCGCTTGCCCTTGTTCCAGCTGGTGCCGCCAAGGGTCACACCCTGGTAGAGCGTCACGTCGTCGCCGATTTCTGCGGTCTCGCCGATAACGATGCCCATGCCATGGTCGATAAAGAAGCGACGCCCCACCTTGGCCCCCGGATGAATCTCGATCCCGGTCATCCAGCGCCCGAAGTTCGACACCAGCCGCGCCAGCCATTTCCAGCCCATGCCCCACAACGCGCTGGACAAGCGGTGAATCCAGATAGCGTGCATGCCCGGGTAGCAGGTCAGCACTTCAAAGGCGTTGCGCGCCGCCGGGTCCCGGTGGAAAACACTTTGGATATCTTCTCGCAAACGCTCGAACATTTTTTAATCCTTCCGCTTTAGAAGCTCACCACGGGCCGCTTTCTGGGTTTCCGTGAGGATGCCACGCAATATATTCATTTCCGCCCGGCTGACCGAGCTGCGTCCGTACAAGCGACGCAGGCGCGCCATCAAGTGCCGTGGTTTTTCAGGATCGAGGAACTCGATGTCCACCAGGGTTTGCTCCAGGTGCTCATAGAACCGCTCCAGCTCGTCCATGGTGGCCAGCTCGCCACTTTTGGTCGAAGCGACTTCTTCCTTTTCCACTTTGCTCGGCTGGCCAGCAGCGGCCAGCCAGGCCATGCGCACTTCGTAAGTCAACACCTGCACCGCCGCCCCAAGGTTCAAGGAACTGAACTCGGGATCTGATGGAATGTGTACGTGGTAATGACATCGCTGCAGCTCGTCATTGGTCAGGCCGGAATCTTCACGACCGAATACCAGGGCGATTTCGGCGCCACCAGCGGCCTCCTCCACCACTTTGGTTCCGCATTCGCGCGGATCCAGCAACGGCCAGGGGATGCGGCGGTCGCGGGCGCTGGTGCCGAGCACCAGGTTGCAGCCGACCAAGGCGTCTTCCAGCGTGGCGACCACCTGTGCATTTGCAAGGATGTCATTGGCGCCCGAAGCGCGGGCATCGGCCTCGTGGTGCGGGAACACGCGCGGCTCGACCAGCACCAGGCGCGTCAGCCCCATGTTTTTCATGGCTCGCGCCACCCCGCCGATATTGCCGGGATGACTGGTATTGACCAAGACGACACGAATGTTTTGCAGCAAGGGAGGCGCTCTCGGACACAGGAAAGGGGAGCAAATCTTACAGAACCGCCTAAGGTTATGCCATGAAAGCGAACGTCGTCCTTCACCTGAAGAAAGTTTCTGCTAGAATGCCCGGCTTTCTTTAACAACCTTAGGTGACACATCCATGCAGCCCATGCTGAATATCGCGCTGCGCGCCGCCCGCAGCGCCAGTGAATTGATCTTCCGCTCCATCGAGCGCCTGGATACCATCAAGGTCGACGAAAAAGACGCCAAGGATTACGTATCCGAGGTGGATCGCGCCGCCGAACAGAAAATCATCGACGCGCTGCGCAAGGCTTACCCTACCCACGGCATCCTCGGTGAAGAAACCGGTTTGCACAAAGGTAGCGGCGAAGGCGAAGACTACCTGTGGATCATCGACCCACTGGATGGCACCACCAACTTCCTGCGCGGCATTCCACACTTTGCCGTGAGCATCGCGTGCAAATACCGTGGCCGCCTGGAACACGCAGTCGTACTGGACCCGGTCCGTCAGGAAGAATTCACCGCCAGCCGTGGCCGTGGCGCCCAACTCAATGGCCGTCGCCTGCGGGTCAGCGGCCGCACCAGCCTGGACGGCGCCCTGCTGGGTACCGGCTTCCCGTTCCGTGACGATCAGATGGACAACCTGGAAAACTACCTGGGCATGTTCCGCGCCCTGGTTGGCCAGACCGCCGGCATCCGCCGCGCTGGCGCAGCGAGCCTGGACCTGGCCTACGTGGCCGCCGGCCGGTTTGATGCGTTCTGGGAGTCGGGCCTGTCCGAGTGGGACATGGCTGCAGGCGCCCTGCTGATCCAGGAAGCAGGCGGCTTGGTGAGTGACTTCACTGGCGGTCACGACTTCCTTGAGAAAGGTCACGTGGTTGCGGGTAACACCAAATGCTTCAAGGCAGTATTGACGGCAATCCAGCCGCACCTGCCAGCTTCGCTGAAGCGCTAAGCGAGCGAGCACAAAAAAGCACCCTTCGGGGTGCTTTTTTTTGCCTGGGATTGCGGTAATGCTGTATTTCCTGCCACAACACATACTCAATGTGGGAGCGGGCAAGCCCGCTCCCACATTTTGAACTGCACCAGGCTTATGGGTTACTGCTGATTCTGGCCGAGGATCAGACGCCCTTCTTTATCCACAGGAATCTGGCCACCCGGATCGCGATCCATACGCACGGTGCCTTCCTTGCCATCCAGGTTGTAACGCACGTCGTAACCGACCACTTTGTCGCTAATGTCATTGACGGTGTTACAGCGGGTTTGCGTGGTGGTGTAGGTATCGCGGTTCTGCATGCCTTCCTGAACCTTGTTACCGGCATAACCGCCACCGACCGCGCCGGCCACGGTGGCCAGCTTTTTACCGTTACCGCCGCCGACCTGGTTGCCCAACAGACCACCGGCCAGCGCACCGACCACGGTGCCGACTATTTGATGTTGATCCTGTACCGGCTTCTGCCGGGTCACAGCGACGTCCTTGCAGACCTCGCGTGGTGTCTTGATCTGGGTTTTCACCGGCTGCACCGCCAGCACTTGCGCATACTCAGGGCCGCTTTTTACCAGGCTATAGGTGGCAAAAGCACCCCCGGCAGTCACACCGACAGCACCCAATACCGCACCAACCAGCAACGACTTGTTCACATGAACCTCCTGACCATCACAAACGGACGGAAACGTCCGCGCTATACCCAGCCTTGGAGCAAAAAAAAAGGCACGAGTTCAATACTCGTGCCTTTCTTGTCACAGCGGATCAACAACGGCCTATCAAGGGCGGTCGTCGACCTCCTTGCCAGTGCTGGCCGGAGGGATCAGGTCTTCGCTGTTGAGGTTCAGCCAGATCAGCACCACGTTGGCGATGTAGATCGACGAGTAGGTACCCGCCAGAACGCCGATGAACAGCGCCAGGGAGAAGCCCCACAGGTTATCGCCACCGAAGATCATCAGCGCGGCAATCGCCAGCAAGGTGGAGATCGATGTCGCCATGGTCCGCAGCAGAGTCTGGGTGGTGGAGATGTTGATGTTCTCGATCAACGACGCCTTGCGCAGTACGCGGAAGTTCTCACGAACCCGGTCGAATACCACGATGGTGTCGTTGAGGGAGTAACCAATGATCGCCAGCACGGCTGCCAGTACGGTCAGGTCGAAGGTAACCTGGAAGTACGCCAGGATACCCACAGTCACGATCACGTCGTGGATCAGCGACACGATCGCGCCGACGCCAAACTTCCACTGAAAGCGGAACGCCAGGTAGATCATGATGCCGACCAGCGCCATCAGCATGCCGAGGCCGCCCTGGTCGCGCAGTTCTTCACCCACCTGCGGGCCGACGAACTCGACACGCTTGACCGACGCCGGGTTGTCGCCGCCGACCTTCTGCAAGGCCTCGGCTACCTGGTGACCCAGTTGCGGGTCTTCGCCCGGCATACGCACCAGCAGGTCGGTGGTTGCACCGAAGCTCTGCACGATGGCTTCGTGATAGCCGGCCTTGACCAGCTCGTTGCGCACCAGGGTGACGTCGGCGGGCTTCTCGTAGGTCAGCTCGATGAGCGTACCGCCGGTGAAGTCCAGACCGTAGTTCAAGCCCTTATGGAACCAGCTGAACAACGCCAGAACGGTAAGGAGCACAGTGACGCCGAACGCAACGTTGCGAACGCCCATGAAGTTGATTGTACGTAACATGGCAGCCCCTTAAATCCACAACTTCTTGAAGTCACGCCCGCCAAAGATCAGGTTGACCATTGCGCGGGTCACCATGATGGCCGTGAACATCGAGGTAAAGATACCGAGGGACATGGTCACCGCAAAACCTTTGACCGGGCCAGTGCCCATGGCAAAGAGAATCCCGCCGACCAGCAAGGTGGTCAGGTTGGAGTCGAGAATCGCGGTAAATGCCCGGCCGAAGCCTTCGTTGATTGCACGCTGTACGGTCATGCCGGCGGCGATCTCTTCACGGATCCGCGAGAAGATCAGCACGTTGGCGTCTACCGCCATCCCCATGGTGAGTACGATACCGGCGATACCTGGCAGGGTCAGTGTAGCGCCCAGCAGCGACATCAGAGCCAGCAGCATCACCATGTTGCCCGCCAGGGCCACGGTGGCGATGATGCCGAAGAAGCGATAGATGGCGATGATGAACAGCGACACGAACAGCATGCCCCACAAGGCCGCATCGATACCCTTGGTGATGTTGTCGGCACCCAGGCTCGGGCCAATGGTGCGCTCTTCAGCGAAGTACATCGGCGCCGCCAGGCCGCCGGCACGCAGCAACAGCGCCAGTTCGGACGACTCGCCCTGACCGTTCAGGCCAGTGATGCGGAATTGAGCACCCAGCGGCGACTGGATGGTCGCCAGGCTGATGATCTTCTTCTCTTCCTTGAAGGACTGTACCGGCACATCTTTCTCTACACCGTCGACCACTTGCTTGGTGTAGGTGGTGACCGGACGCTGCTCGATGAAGATGACCGCCATGCTGCGACCGACGTTGCTGCGCGTGGCGCGGCTCATCAGTTCACCACCGTGGCCATCCAGGCGGATGTTCACTTCAGGCGTGCCGTGCTCGCCGAAACCGGCTTTGGCGTCGGTCACCTGGTCACCGGTGATGATCAGGCTACGCTCGATCAGTGCAGGCGGGCGGTTGCCTTCGCGGAACTCGAATTCCTCGGAGGTGGCCTTGGAAGCTCCCGGCTCAGCGGCCAGGCGGAATTCCAGGTTGGCGGTTTTACCCAGGATACGCTTGGCTTCAGCAGTGTCCTGTACGCCCGGCAATTCAACCACGATGCGGTTGGCACCCTGGCGCTGAACGATCGGCTCGGCCACACCCAGTTCGTTGACGCGGTTACGTACCGTGGTCAAGTTCTGCTTGATGGAGTATTCGCGGATTTCCGCCAGCTTGGCCGGGGTCATCGCCAGACGCAGTACAGGTTGACCGTTCAGGTCGGCCGGTACGATGTCGAAATCGGTGAAGTTCTTGCGTACCAGTGCACGGGCCTGTTCGCGGGAAGCCTCGTCAGAGAAGCCCAGCTGGATGGCACCGTTGAGCTGCGGCAGGCTGCGATAACGCAATTTCTCTTTGCGCAGCAGGCTCTTCACATCGCCCTCATAGACTTTCAGGCGTGCGTCGAGGGCCTTGTCCATGTCGACTTCCAGCAGGAAGTGCACACCACCGGACAAGTCCAGACCCAGCTTCATCGGGTGCGCGCCAATGCTGCGCAGCCATTTTGGCGTGGTCTGTGCCAGGTTGAGCGCGACAACGTAGTCGTCACCCATGACCTTGCGCACGACATCTTTGGCCGGCAATTGGTCTTCTTGCTTGGTCAGGCGCAACAAGCCGCCCTTCGCATCAGCTGCCAACGTTGCCGCCTTGACCTGGATACCTGCGTCAGTGAGCGCTTTGCTCGCGCGTTCCAGATCAGCCTGATTGACCTGCAGCGAAGTGCTGGCGCCAGTGATCTGGATCGCAGGGTCATCAGGGTAGAGATTGGGAGCGGAATAAATAAAACCGATCGCCAGCACCGCCAGGATCAGTACGTATTTCCACAGAGGGTATTTGTTCAGCATCACGCCGCCCGCTTATGACGCGGGGCGCCTTGCGCGCCCCGTCGATTGGTAAAGGTTGTTACTTAGATCGCTTTGAGCGTGCCTTTTGGCAGCGTGGCGGCGATGGCGCCCTTCTGGAACTTCATTTCCACAGTGTCGGAAACTTCCAGTACCACGAAAGCATCGGAAACCTTGGTGATCTTGCCGGCGATGCCGCCAGTGGTCACGACTTCGTCACCTTTCTGCAGGCTGCCCAGCAGGTTTTTCTGCTCTTTGGCGCGCTTGGCCTGTGGGCGCCAGATCATCAGGTAGAAGATGACCAGGAAGCCGACCAGGAAAATCCACTCGAAACCACCGCCCATAGGACCGGCAGCGGCAGGCGCAGCGGCATCAGCCATGGCGTTAGAGATAAAAAAGCTCATTTAGCACTCCAGTTGCAAATAGTGAATCTTAGGGTCGGAAAACTCAGTCCAAGGGCGGCACAGGAAGCCCGCGCTTGGCATAGAAGGCATCGACGAAGGCGGCCAATGTACCCTGTTGAATAGCCTCGCGCAAACCAGCCATCAGGACTTGGTAGTGACGCAAATTGTGGATGGTATTCAACATGCTACCCAGCATTTCCCCACACTTGTCCAGATGGTGCAGATAAGCACGGGAGAAGTTCTGGCAGGTGTAGCAATCACAGGTGGGATCCAGCGGCGAATCATCATGGCGATGGAACGCGTTACGGATCTTCAGCACGCCTGTATCGATGAACAGATGCCCATTGCGGGCATTACGGGTTGGCATCACGCAATCGAACATGTCCACACCGCGGCGCACACCCTCTACGAGATCTTCCGGTTTGCCAACGCCCATAAGGTAACGAGGTTTGTCAGCAGGCATCAGGCCCGGCAGATAATCCAGCACCTTGATCATCTCGTGCTTGGGCTCGCCAACCGACAAGCCGCCGATGGCCAGGCCGTCAAAGCCGATCTTGTCGAGGCCTTCCAGCGAGCGTTTGCGCAGGCTTTCGTGCATGCCCCCCTGGACGATGCCGAACAGCGCCGCGGTGTTGTCACCATGTGCGTTCTTCGAGCGCTGGGCCCAACGCAGGGACAG
This sequence comes from Pseudomonas sp. RP-B7, assembly GCF_059803535.1. Lineage (NCBI taxonomy): Bacteria > Pseudomonadati > Pseudomonadota > Gammaproteobacteria > Pseudomonadales > Pseudomonadaceae > Pseudomonas > Pseudomonas sp. RP-B7. Next base: position 12,685 of record NZ_JAPFHC010000022.1, on the reverse strand, counting down.
CTCCATGGAGATCCGCGCGACGTCCTCATCGGCCGGGTACGGTGTGCACTCGTCGAAAATCATCACGATGTCGGAGCCCAGGTCGCGCTGCACCTGCATCGACTCCTCCGGGCCCATGAACACTTTGGAACCGTCTACCGGCGAGGCGAAGGTCACACCCTCTTCCTTGATCTTGCGCATGGCCCCCAGGCTGAACACCTGGAAACCACCGGAGTCGGTGAGGATCGGGCCTTGCCACTTCATGAAGTCGTGCAGGTCGCCATGCTTCTTGATCACTTCCGTGCCCGGACGCAACCACAGGTGGAAAGTGTTGCCGAGGATGATCTCGGCGCCGGTGGCGACGATGTCGCGCGGCAACATGCCCTTGACGGTGCCATAGGTGCCGACCGGCATAAACGCCGGGGTCTCCACGGTGCCGCGCGGGAAAGTCAGGCGACCGCGACGGGCTTTGCCGTCGGTAGCGAGCAATTCAAACGACATACGACTCATAGTTGTTCCTCTGGGCCGCGTGGCGCCGGGTTGCGGGTGATAAACATCGCATCACCGTAGCTGAAAAAACGGTACTCGTTGGCGATGGCGGCCTGGTAAGCGGCCATGGTTTCCGGGTAGCCGGCAAATGCCGAGACCAGCATCAACAGCGTGGATTCGGGCAGATGGAAATTGGTGACCAGGCAATCGACCACATGGAACGGTCGGCCCGGGAAGATAAAGATGTCGGTGTCGCCGCTGAACGGCTTGAGCACGCCATCACGTGCCGCGCTTTCCAGGGAGCGCACGCTGGTGGTGCCTACCGCGACCACTCGCCCGCCACGCGCCCTGCAGGCGGCCACAGCGTCGACAACTTCCTGGCTGACTTCCAGCCACTCGCTGTGCATGTGGTGGTCTTCGATGTTATCCACACGCACCGGCTGAAACGTGCCGGCCCCCACGTGCAGGGTCACATAGGCGGTCTCGACGCCCTTGGCGGCAATCGCATCCAGCAGTGGCTGGTCGAAATGCAGCCCGGCGGTCGGCGCGGCAACGGCACCCAGGCGCTGCGAGTAGACGGTCTGGTACCGCTCGCGGTCCGAGTCTTCGTCGGGGCGATCGATATAGGGTGGCAACGGCATATGGCCGACACGCTCCAGCAGAGGCAACACCTCTTCTGCGAACTTGAGTTCGAACAGTGCGTCATGGCGCGCCACCATCTCGGCTTCGCCACCACCATCGATCAAGATGGAGGAGCCCGGTTTCGGCGACTTGCTGGAGCGCACATGGGCCAGCACACGATGGCTGTCCAGTACGCGCTCTACCAGGATTTCCAGCTTGCCGCCGGAAGCTTTCTGGCCAAACAGCCGCGCCGGAATCACCCGGGTATTGTTGAACACCATCAGATCGCCTGGGCGCAATTGCTCCAGCAAATCAGTGAATTGACGGTGTGCGAGGGCACCGCTGGGCCCGTCCAGGGTCAGCAGTCGACTGGCGCGACGCTCGGCCAAAGGATGGCGAGCGATCAGCGAATCAGGAAGCTCAAAAGTAAAGTCAGCAACGCGCATGATGGAGTTCGTCTAGCAGGGCCGGGAAGTCTAGCGGAAATAGTGAAAATTGACCATGAAAGGTGATTGACCAACGGTAATCTCATCTCTATACTTCGCCGCCATTGAGCCCTGATGGCGGAATTGGTAGACGCGGCGGATTCAAAATCCGTTTTCGAAAGGAGTGGGAGTTCGAGTCTCCCTCGGGGCACCATTTGCAGTACATAGACGACTACCACCGTCTACGTAACACCCCTAGAGCCCGCTAACTGCGGGCTTTTTGGTCTCTGGGGTTCCACCCCCTTCTCTTGCAAGCCAGCCTCTTTTTGGTACATTTTCTGTACATATTCCAGTTCGAGAACCGGAGGTGTACAGCGATGCCATTGACCGTCTTGCAAATCAAAGCGTCCAAGCCTGCCGACAGACCGTTCACGTTGAGTGATAGTTCGGGTCTTGCCTTGCTGGTGAAACCCAACGGCAGCAAGTATTGGCACTTCCGGTACACCTATCAGGGGCGGGCGGCGCGCATGTCACTGGGCGTGTATCCGCATATCTCCTTACAGGAAGCCCGTGAACGAGCTGCAGAATGCCGCAACCTACTCAAGCAAGGCACCAACCCCGGCGCCAAACGCCGCGATGACAAACTGCGACAGCAGGAGGCCGGGCTCAACACCTTCAGGCGAGCCGCGGAGTACTGGTACCAATTCAAATCGGACTCCGGCCGCAGCAGCGCGACGCTGAAGAAGATCCGCGACTATCTCGATAAGGATCTACTGCCCGCTCTCGGCGAGAAGCAACTGGAGCTCATCACGCGAAGCGACTGCGCAAAACTGCAGGCCTGCATCGAAAAACGAGGCGCCTTCAATGTTGCGGACAAGACCCGGACCTGGCTGAAACAGATTTTCAGTCAAGCGATTGCACGCGGCCTGTGCGAACACAATCCAGCCTCCGAACTCCATGCCATTGCGATAGCCCCACCGCCCACTCAACACTACCCACATCTGCACGAACACGAACTACCTGAGTTTCTCCGGGCCTTAAGCAAGACCACCAGCCGGCTACCAGCGAGGATTGCATCATGGATGACAATTCTGACGGCGAGCCGCCCTGGCATGGTTCGCTACGCAAAATGGGAGGAAATCGATTTTGAGGAAGGGATATGGACCATCCCGGCCGCCCGCATGAAGATGCGCAGAGACTACGTCAGCCCTCTACCTCATCAATTGATCGCCATGCTTACCAAACTGAACCAAAGCACTGGCCGCAGTCGGTATCTATTCCCAGGCAATGGTGAAAAGCAGCCAGTCATCAGTGAAAACACGATCAACCTGGTGTTCGCCAAGATCGGCTATAAAGGACGACTCGTCAGCCATGGCACTCGTCATACCGCAAGCACGCTGCTGCGCGAACATGGCTGGCTGAAGGACCATGTCGAAAGCCAGCTGGCTCACGTCGAGGGCGGCATCTCTGGCGAGTACAATCAAGCCCTATACCTGCCGCAACGTCGGATCATGATGCAGTGGTATGCAGACTATCTCGACGCCCTCAAAGAAGGCATTACAGCCAACCTTCGCGATCAATTTGATACTCGCGTTAATCAGTTCCTCGCACGCCCTCCTGCACCGCCTCTAACAGCATCCCATGCACACAAAGATGATCACCTCCAAAAGTTGCCTATCGAGACAGACTCAACGGCGACTCAGTGATCACGTGACGCCTAACCAATTCGACCCGGTCGACGACAACATCATCGCCTTGCAAAACTACCGAGGCGCATTCCAACACTGGTAAGTCGGTGAGATCTCACAGCCCAGCCTTCCACGCGGGTCCATCCAAGCAGGGCTGCAAAGCCGCCCTGCTTGGATGGACCTCACTTAAAAAACCTAAAGCCCATACAGCTATCTGTGGAAAACCACTGATTTCCACCGGTGGATAATTTCATCCACCGCCGCAGAACTTCCCAAAACTCGAGACTTGACCCGAATTATCCACAGGCGTAGAAAAGATCGGGCAAAGCGCTGTCGTTGACAGCAACCCAGGTAGCCAGAACCTTTAAGGCTACGCCACACCGTGGTGGTTCTCCCAAAGTGCGATTAGCGTCCGGCGGTTCGCACGGTCACAGGGATGTGATGGATGCCTACTTTTACCAGCGTGCCCACTGCGGCAACTCATTCCCTTTCATAGCTGCCCTGCAGCAACCTATCCGCTTGGCCATTTCATTGCGCCAACCTGCGCCCGTCTCTTTCTCCCGGAAAGAGACGGGCGCTCCTACCGCTACTGCAACCCAACTCGTACAAGGCATTGCGGCATTTCCCCACGTGACAATCGGCATGACAAACACCGAAGTCACCAGCAACAGCGATGCAGATGATGGTGCTGCAGCCCACGGGATTGACTGCACCTGACTGACAGTCAGGCATGCCCCGGTCATCGCTTCACTGCCTTCACCTGACTCAGGATCTCGCGGCACTGGTCTCGTCAGCCAGTGCAGCCTCCACCCGCCCACCGGTAACGGTGTTCAGGAGGCCAGATCATGAGATGCCCAAGCTCCCGGTCGTAAAGAGCCGCCAGTCCCGCGTTAGTGGACAACCCTCACAGGTCGCAGGGGCCTTGATCCCTGATAACACTCAACATTCTTGGCGGGATGACGTGGGGAAAAGCTTCAACGTTTTGACTTCGAGAGGAGTTTGATCATGGCGTTGGTCGGTAAACGGGACGAGCGCAATTTTGGCTATGGCCGGCAATTGAGCTACGCCGGGCCGCAGGCGTTGAAAGACATGTTCGGCGGTGGGCATTACGGCACGGTAAAGGCGCACAGTGATCGCTGGCAGGCGTTTGTACGCTGGTGTCGGTCGGAGGATGGACCAGGGTTTAACGATGCGCGACAAATTGATCGGCAGACCTTGCTGGACTACGCCGGGTATCTGCGCCAGCAAGTTGAACAAGGTGAGCTCGCTATCGCGACTGCACAAAACCGATTATCCAGTGCGAATCGGACCATGGCCGCGCTGCGAGGTGATCAGTATGTGAAGGTGTCGAGTCCGAGCAAGGCTTTAGGACTGCAGCGCACAACCGTCCGCACAGCAGCCCCGCAAGGCCAGGATCGTGAACAGGTGAAGCGGATCGTCGAGGCGCTCTGCGAATACCAACTACCGCGCGCGGCTGCCATCGTGCAGCTGGCACGAGCCACAGGCATGCGCTTACGCGAGGCGATTTTGGCCGACCTTCCGCGCTTGAAGCATGAGGCCGAACAATACGGCAAGATCAACATCCAGGACGGTACCAAAGGTGGCCGTTCAGGCGCGTCAGCACCTCGCTGGATCGGGGAGGATGATCATATTCGGGACGCACTGAAGTTTGCCGAAAAGGTCTCGCCCGACGATAGCCGCAACCTGCTTGCACCGAACGAACGCTACCTCGATTTCTTGCAGGGAATCGTCGGCCCCGCACGGGACATCCTCCATAAGAACAACCTCAAAGGCTTCCATGAATTGCGGGCAGCCTATGCATGCGAACGTTACGAGCAAATCACCCATCATCCCGCGCCTATCAACGGTGGCCATTGCTATCAGCTCAACCGACACCTCGATCAGGAGGCCCGAGTACAAATCAACTATGAGCTGGGGCACGGCCGTATCGGCGTGGTATCGGCTTACATTGGTGGTCGAGCATGAACACGGCATTCGATATGGAGCTGTTCCTGGCGGGCGTCTTGACCGGATCACACACCACACGCCAACGCCACCTGCGTCAGGCGAAGACTATCCAAACAGCGATCGCTGAGCGCTGGCAATGCGACAATCCATGGACTTGGCAGAGAAAACACCTTGCATGGTTTTTGAATCACCATCTAAACCAGCGCACTGAATCGACGCGCTATTACTATTTGTTGACCATACAATTACTCACTCATCGTCTAGGAAAATCCTGGCAGCTCACCCACTAAGCGAAGGTCAGAAAACGGCCAGAAGCGGACGAAAAACTATTTCCGCTCCCCATTGCTTTAGTCGTCCTGATCGCGGTCACGACACCACCGGAGGAAGCCACTAAACGTAGTTGCGATAGGTGCTAATTCGCCCTTTAGAAGAAGGTCGAACTGACCGAACTCTACATCAAACACAGCTTGGGATGAGCGGTTGTAGAGCACGATGCCTTGCCCCACTACTCCGGTAAGAGCCAGATAACCAACTGGTACTCCAAGCTCGTTGATCGCGTAGGTAGTCACCTGCTCAACCTGATCGATTTCGATCAACTCATACCATCCCCGAACAGGCATTGCGCCGTGACGAAAATAAAGATCGGCTAGCTCAGTACCCTCGATTTCCAACGTGGTGACGTAAAACCAGACGTCAGCTTGGTGAGCTAGCAAATGTGCTCTATAGCCAGAGGAAGAGTTAGATTGGAGCCATTCTTCGATGTCGGAAGGGAGCATATGTTGAGGGCCAGGAGCGAAGTTTGTTCAGCAGGCTATTAGAGTATTTTTACCGTGCAAAGCTCTAGGTAAGCGCTGTCCGCTTCTGGCCGTTTTCTGTCCATCGCGAGAGGCAGAAAACGACCCATGACGGACGTTCAAGCAGATGTGATGCCAAATGATCGATGGAGTGCGCATTGCCTCTACGGGGTATTTCAAAACCTCAAAAAAAATGACCAAAAGCCCTGGGCATTGATTTCACGGCGACGCGTTGATTAGCCATCCTGACCGCTATCAGCAAAACGCACCGCGATAGCCTGGAATTGCTCATGGTTGGCCAGGAAAACCTCGCAGATTTCTGGATCGAAATGCGTAGCACATCCCTGGCGGATTATCTCCAGCGCCTGATCGTGTGACATGCCCTTCTTGTATACGCGTCGGCTAATCAGCGCGTCATAGACATCCGCCACCGCCATGAGCCTGGCGCTGATGGGGATGTCATCGGCACTCAGCCCGTCGGGATAACCGGTACCATCCCACTTTTCATGGTGGCTGTAGGCGATCTCCTTGGCAAGGCGCAGAAATGCCACCGAGGTGCCTAACTGCTCTTCGGCATTCCGGATGGCATCGCGTCCCAGTACCGTATGGGTCTTCATCGTCTCGAACTCTTCCGGCGTGAGGCGCCCCGGCTTGAGCAGTATGCCATCGGGTATGCCGATCTTGCCGATGTCATGCAGTGGAGCCGACTTGAACAGCAGGCGGATGCTCTCGTCATTGAGAAAATGCTGGAACCTCGGATGTTCGCGAAGCATCTCGGCCAGTAGTCTGACGTAGTGCTGAGTTCGTCGAATGTGGTTACCCGTCTCATTGTCGCGGGTTTCGGCCAGCGAGGTCATGGCCTGAATGGTCACATCCTGGATGGCGATGACCTCGGCGGTGCGGCGCTGAACTTCCTGCTCAAGGTAAGCCTTCTGATCACGCAAAAAGTCGGCGGCCGCCTTGACCTTCAATTGGGTTTCCACCCGTGCCAGCACGATGGGTGGATTGATCGGCTTGGTGATGTAGTCCACGGCGCCCATCTGCAAACCCAGGATCTCGTCTTCCATTGTCGCCATGGCGGTGATGAAGATGATCGGGATATCAGCGGTGCGCGGATCGCGCTTGAGCTGCTCTGCCACCTCATACCCCGACAGATCAGGCATCATGATGTCGAGCAGAATCAGATCCGGGCGAGGCTCCTGCACCGCTGCCTTCAGCGCGCGCTCACCGCTGATGGCCACCCGCGTGCGGTAGATGTCCTTCAGCAGGCCATTGATCAGCGTAATGTTCTCCGGCGTATCATCGACAATGAGGATGATCGGGCTAAGTGAGTAGTTTAGCGTTTCACTCATGATGCTCCCTCCAGCACGGGGTATCGCGGGCCGTCGATGCACGTTTGAGTGTTAGCCGTGCGGCCTCGAAGTCAAAGTTGTTCACCTCATTCAGCAACTGCTCGAAACTGTCCTGGCCGAGTGCTCCGCGCAACGAATCCGCATACTGCTCCATATAATCCGGCGCTGCTCCGTCATTGGCCTCCAGCAGGTGCATGAGCGCTATGGCATGCTGTGCCCAGTCGACGCTCGATACCACCGCCGGTGCTGCCTGGCCGCTACCCAGCGCTTGGCGGATCGCATGCACGGCCAGCGAGAGCGCTTCGATCAATTCATTCACTAATGCGTCCGACTCGGCGTGCGCCCTGATCGCGGTTTCCAGCTTACCGGCCATGACTTGCAGGCCGCTGAAGCCGAGGTTGCCTGCAACGCCTTTAACGGTATGGGCCATTCGCTCGGCCGTCGCCCGATCACCCGCGCGCAGCGCGTTCCCCAGCGCTTGCCCTTCCAAAGCCCTGCGGTCGGCAAATTGACCCAGCAGCTTGATGTATAGCTGGCGATTGCCAGCCACTCGCCTCAGTCCGTCGGCGCTATCTAGCCCTGGAATGTCCGGTAGGCGCTCCTCGCCCGATGCGACGCTGGACGGCTCCACTGCCGCCGACCGAGGTACGACCCAGCGCAGAACCGTGGCGATGAGTGCTTGCGGATCCACGGGCTTGGTCACATGGTCGACCATGCCCGCCTCGATGCAGCGCTCCCGGTCCTCGACCCTGGCATGTGCGGTCATAGCAATCACCGGGATCTGTGCGCAGTGAGGCTCGACGCGAATACGCCGGGTCGTCTCGAGACCATCCATCTGCGGCATCTGTACGTCCATCAGCACCGCGTCGTATTGCGCTGCAGCCAACATCGACAGCGCCTCGCAGCCGTTGCCGGCAACTTCCACCAGGGCACCGGCAGCCTCGAGAAGCTCCCTGGCAATCTGTTGGTTGATTTCGTTGTCCTCCGCGACGAGCAGGCGCACTCCGGCGAGCACCTGCGCCTGCGCAATGGGTACGGTTACCGCCACCACGCCCGTTTGCGGCGCGAATAAGTTGACCAGTACCTCTACCAGCGAGGACTGGTTGACCGGCTTGACCAGGAACGCGCGAATGCCGACCGCTTGCGCAGCGGCGTGCATTTCGTCATGCCCAAATGCACTGACCATGACGGCGTACAATGTAGGCTGCAGGCCAAGCGCCCGGCGCGTCGTCTCGATGCCATCCATCTCTGGCATCTGCCAATCCACCAATAGCACCCGGAACGGGTCGTCGGCCGCCGCAGCGCGAAGGGTCTGCAGAGCAGCCTCGCCTGACGCCACCGCGACCGGTGAAAGTCCCGCTACGCGAAGCATATCGGAAAGGATCTGGCGCGCGTCGGCATTGTCATCGACGACCAGGACCCGCGCTCCGGCGAGCTCCGAAGGGACAATCTGGCGCTGCGTACGCATGTGCTGGTCAAGACCAAGCCAGACGCTGAAAGAGAACGTGCTGCCGTTGCCCGGTTCGGAGTCCACCGCGATCGTTCCGCTCATCAGCTCGACGATGCGCTTCGAGATGGCAAGGCCCAGGCCGGTACCGCCGAATTGTCGCGTGGTGGAGCTATCGGCTTGGGCAAAGGCCTCAAAGAGTCGCCCGGCCTGCTCGGGAGTCATGCCGATACCGGTATCGCGTACACGAACCTGCAGTTGAACTTTGTCGCCGGTGCGGCCCAGGTTGCGAACCACGACCGTCACCTGCCCATGCTCGGTGAATTTCACTGCATTGCCTACCAGGTTCAGGATGACCTGGCCCAGGCGCAGCGGATCTCCAAGCAGCGTCCCGGGAACGTCCGACGCCCGGTCGAACAGCAGCTCAATACCCCTGTCGTAGGCCTTTTGCGCAATCAGCGAGGACACGTTGTCGAGCACCGCATCGATCTCAAACGGCACGGCCTCGACGCTGAGCTTTCCGGCCTCGATCTTGGAGAAGTCGAGGATGTCGTTGATGATGCCAAGCAGCGAAGTGCCCGCGTTGTGGATCTTCGAGACATAATCGCGCTGCCGCTGGTCCAGCGAAGTCTTCAGCGCAAGGTAGGACATGCCGATGATCGCATTCATGGGCGTGCGGATTTCGTGACTCATGTTTGCAAGGAAGTCGCTTTTTGCCCGCGTCGCCTCTTCAGCAATCTCCTTCGCCCGCTGTTGCACCTGCTCTACTGCCTTGCGCTCGGTGATGTCCTGCAGCCAGTGGAGCAGCCCTTGCTCCCCCTGGATCTGGATTGGCAGGTAGGTGACAAGTATGGTGCGTTCGCGCCCCTGCCGGTCACGCATCGGTACTTCCTGGTCCTTTGCGATGCCGTCGTCCGTGAGGCGTTCGACGATGGCTTCGCGATCATGCCCATTCGCGTAAATCTGCGAAGCAGCGTCACCGACGCCTACGCCGAACGTTTCACAAAAGCGGGGGTTGGCGAAGCGGATCACGCCCTGGGTAGAAAAGGCTATGTTGATTGGACTCGTATCGAGGATTGCCTGCAGCCGCGCGCGTTCTTCGCTAAGCGCCACTGCTGCCGCATGATGATCCGTGACATCGCGCACCCAACTGGCGACCAGGGTCTCACCGTGGATTGTCACGAATGATGCACCGACCAGAACCCAGAGAATTGATCCATTTTTGTGCAGCAGGCGGGTCTCGAAGTTTTCGACCTTGCCGTTTCGTGTCAGCAGTTCGAGGAAGCGTTCGCGCTCCTCAGGGTCGAAATACAGGCTCGTGGCGTTGCGCCCGAGCAGGTCCTCGCTGACATAACCGGTCGCCTGTGAAAAGCGTTGGCTTACTTCCCTGACAGCTCCGTTCCGATCTGCCAGCACCAGGCTGGCGGGGCTGGTATCCATGAGCGCGCGGGTGAAAGCCTCGCGCTCGGCTAGCTCTGCGGCAACGCGCTTGCGCTCGTCTACTTCCCGGTTGAGGCGTCGGTTCCAGGCCAGCATGGCGCCGAGCAACAGCAGGACCGCGACCAAGCTCGGTATCGCCCAGCTCATTACGGTTTTAATATCGAGGCCGTCCTCGTTGAGGGACTCCTCGAACAGCCGGTACTCCATGAGCGATACGCGATAGTACCGCCGCCAGCTCGCATCGAGCGGCGAATCAATGCGATTGCTGGACTGGAAGAACTGCTCCAGCGCTCGTGCGAGATCCGGCGCGTTGCGCGCAACACCCCACCCAACGCTGGTCGCTTCGCTGACCGGAAACGCAATGGAGAGACGTTCGGGATCTTCACGAGCCCAGCGCAGCGCGCTTTCACTACCCAACACCGTGAAATCCACCTTCGCATCGGCGACCAGTTTCACCGCCTGTTCGGTTGGCGCATACACTATTCTGACCGGCTGACTGGAGAGAGGACCGCGGTTGGCTTCATCGATCCACTGCTCGTAGCCCGTGCCCTTCTGCACTGCCGCCGTCAGACCGAGCAAATCAGACACCTCGTTGCCCAGGGACTGGTTGGAGCGATGGGCGATGACCAGGTTGCGGACCCGGTAGTAGGGCACGAGCAACATCTTCGTTTCGCGCCAAGGGACGATCTGCAAGTCATTTGGATAAAGATCACAGCTGCCGTCGGCGAGTAGCTTCGGGTCGTAGCTTGCCTCGCGTACGGTCTCGCCCCGATCGTCGTGAAACTGCGCATCGAAACTCGGCAGTTCCGTTACCTGTGGGCGTAAACCAAGTGATTGCGCGAACGCCTCCGCATTGGTCCGGTAGAAGGAAGCGCTTGAGCCAGCCACGCATATGCGCAGGACGCCACTTTCCCGAATCTGGGACAGCGTACGTGCTTCCACGCATGGCATGCTCAGCACCAACAAGCCTCCCAGCGCAAGCAACGCTCCCCAGCGCGGCTTTGTTTTCAAAATGCATCTACTGGTAGGTAATTGCTCACGATCCAACTCGACATATCCTTGTGAACGCCCTTGCAGAGCTTGTCCGTCTTCCTACACTGGTACGATAGGCTTTTGGAGTGTAGGCATACGCTACAGCAAGCGCCAGCAACAAAAACTGGGCCAGCTAGCGAATTTCCACTGGTGCTTACCGTTCGGAAAGTGAGTTTCCGGACGCTTACTCAGTACTCGTACACATAAGTTTCGCCAATGTCCGCTCCGGGTCGATTCTGTTGAAAAAGTCGGTTATCCAAAACTGCCTGGCCATTGCCTAGTGAGAACACCATTTTTGCAAGCTGCTGCGTGAAATCTGCGTCTGGAAACCTCTGCCAAAAGTAAAAATTTCAATCTCGGACGCGTACTTTTCTGCCGTGGAAACCATGGTCGACTTTTTCAACAGAATCGGTCGACTGCGGCCCTTCATGACTGGCAGCAGTCGACTGTGGATGCACCCTCCTCCCGGTGTCCTTCCGACCATGCGCAACTCCCTACCGAGGTCAGTAATCCTCCTGCTACGCTGAAAATTTCACGGAGGATTGCACAACGCCAAACTCAGACTTACTCCCTTCCCTGCTATTTAAGATCAACGAAAACCAGCTCGCCCTGGAGGCCGCCATCATGGAGCTTTCGAACTGGGTAGAGATGCGCGGATCGGCGGACGTCGCCGACAATGTTCGGGGCGCCCTAGACACGATCGATCGAAACGAGGAGTTCATCAAGATAACGCTTGCTGTGCTCATGACGCCCGACTAATCGCGAAAGTTCGCCATGTATCAGTTCGACATTTTTTGGCAGACCAGGGAGTCTATCCGTAACCAATTTTTTGTAGATATTATTCACAGCTCGTCGGAAATTGGATGGAGAAATCCAATCAGGCTTCCATCGACACCAGCCCTTATTGGAGGCTGGTAGGGTGTACACTTCACGGTACAACGTGGAAGTGTACACATGCAAAAAACTATATTAATTATACAGTTATGCTATTATTCGAGTCTCCCTCGGGGCACCATCTTAAAAAAAGACCTTGAAATTCAAGGTCTTTTTTTTCGCCTGCAGAAAAGCGCGGAACGCATCAAGCCTTCCTTTAGCAGGCGATCTATCGTGCCGAGCCCTCCCCAGGAGCGCCCAGACACCTCAAGGCAACACGACCCTTTCCCCTACCGCTCATCGCCACTTACGAGCCCCCAAGGACCCGCTGGAGAGCGCTTCGGAGTGCCGGGTAGATTGACTCCAGCAGCGACCGAAACGCACTCAAAAATCATAAACTTGCCCGGGACTGAAAACGTCGATGAAAGGACCAACCGGCCCTTACTGGGCTTTTTTCGCGCCCAAAACAAAACCCCATCTGCTTTCGCAAATGGGGTTTCGGAATTTAATCTTGACGATGACCTACTCTCACATGGGGAAACCCCACACTACCATCGGCGATGCATCGTTTCACTGC
>NZ_JAPFHC010000021.1:0-102195 GCF_059803535.1 Pseudomonas sp. RP-B7 | reverse complement strand
GTGGGTCAGTTATGGATGTGTTGGCTGACACACCGCATTCGCGAGCAAGCCCGCTCCCACACAAGCCCGCTCCACATGGGGCCTGTGTTATCTGGAGGGCTTAGCGGCCGCCCATGATCGCAATGTAGTCCTGGGTCCAGCGGCTATACGGCACGAACTTGCCGCCTTCAGCCTGCGGAGTTTTCCAGAAGGCGATCTTGTCGAACTGATCGAAGCCATTGGTCTTGCAGCCTTCGGCGCCGAGCAGTTCACTTTCCTTACACGCCGCAGGTACAGCCGGCAGCGAGCCGAACCAGGCCGCCACATCACCCTGCACCTTCGGTTGCAACGACCAATCCATCCACTTGTAGGCGCAGTTCGGGTGCTTGGCCTCGCTGTGCAACATGGTGGTGTCGGCCCAGCCGGTGGCGCCTTCCTTGGGGATGGTCGAGGCAATCGGCTGTTTCTCGTTTTGCAGGCCGTTGACCTGGTACGGCCAGGCGCTGGAGGCCACCACGCCTTCGTTCTTGAAGTCACTCATTTGCACGGTGGTGTCGTGCCAGTAGCGGTGGATCAACGGTTGCTGGGCGCGCAACAGGTCGAGCACGGCCTTGTACTGGGTTTCGGTCAGCTCGTAGGGGTTCTGGATGCCCAGTTCGGGCTTGGTCGACTTGAGGTACAGCGCCGCGTCGGCGATGTAGATCGGGCCGTCATAGGCCTGCACGCGCCCCTTGTTCGGCTTGCCGTCCGGCAGGTTCTGCGCGTCGAACAACACGTTCCAACTGGTGGGCGCGGTCTTGAATACGTTTGTGTTGTACATCAACACGTTCGGGCCCCACTGGTACGGGGTGCCAAAGGTTTGCTGGCCGACCACATACCACGGCGCATCCTTGAGGCGCGGGTCGATGTTCTTCCAATTGGGAATCAACGCGGTGTTGATCGGCTGAACGCGCTTGCCAACGATCAGACGCAGCGACGCATCGCCCGAGGCGGTGACCAGGTCGTAGCCGCCCTTGGCCATCAGGCTGACCATTTCGTCAGAAGTGGCAGCGGTTTTCACGTTGACCTTGCAGCCGGTTTCCTTCTCGAAGCCTGTGACCCAGTCGTAGGCCTTGTCGCTTTCGCCACGCTCGATATAGCCGGGCCAGGCGACTATATCCAGCTGGCCTTCACCAGCGCCTACGGCCTTGAGCGGTTCGGCGGCCTGCAGGCTGGCGCTGGCCAGCAGCGCGGTGGCCAGGGCACTGAGCAGTGCGGTCTTGTGCGCGGACATGGGGGTTCCCTCTTCTTTAATTATGGTCGGGGCAGTTTTTTGCAGCCGGTGACGCATGAGCTTAGTTGTTGTTTTAAAGATGCTGGCCGTGGCGCGCCATGATGTGGCGCACCACGCTGTAGTCCTGTAGCGAATCGCTGGACAGATCCTTGCCATACCCCGAACGCTTCAAGCCGCCGTGGGGCATTTCGCTGACCAGCATGAAATGGCTGTTGATCCAGGTGCAGCCGTATTGCAGGCGCGCCGCCACCTGCATGGCCTTGTCCAGGTTCTGGGTCCAGACCGAGGAGGCCAGGCCATATTCGGAGTCGTTGGCCCAGTCCACCGCTTGTTCCAGTTCTTCGAAGCGGGTCACGGTGACCACCGGGCCGAACACTTCACGCTGCACGATTTCATCGCTTTGTTTACAGCCGGCAAGCAAGGTCGGCTGGTAATAGAAACCCGCGCCGGAATGCACGGCGGCGCCGGTTACACGCTCGATGTGCGGTTGACCAAGGGCGCGCTCGACAAAACTGGCCACGCGATCGCGCTGGCGTGTGCTGATCAGCGGGCCGAGTTCGTTGTCGGCGTCGCGCTTGCCGGCGAAGCGCAGGCTGCTGACCGCGGCGCCCAGTTCGGCGACCAGTTTGTCGTGGATCCCGGCCTGGGCGTAGATGCGGCAGGCGGCGGTGCAGTCCTGGCCGGCGTTGTAGTAACCATAGGCGCGCACGCCCTCGACCACGGCTTGCAGGTCGGCGTCGTTGCATACGATCACCGGGGCCTTGCCGCCCAATTCCAGGTGCGTGCGTTTCAGGGTTTTTGACGCGGCTTGCAGGATTTTCTGCCCGGTGACGATGTCGCCGGTCAGCGAGACCATGCGGACTTTGGCGTGGCTGACCAAATGGCTGCCGACGCCTTCACCACCGCCACACACAATGTTGATCACCCCGCGTGGCAGCCATTGGCCGAGGGCTGGGGCCAGGGCCAGGATCGACAGCGGCGTGTGTTCCGACGGCTTGAACACCAGGGTATTGCCGGCGGCCAGGGCCGGGGCGATTTTCCACGCGGCCATCATCAGCGGGTAGTTCCACGGTGCAATCGACGCGACAACGCCGATCGGGTCGCGGCGCACCATGCTGGTGTAGCCCGGCAGGTACTCGCCGCTGAGCTGGCCGGTCTGGCAACGCACGGCACCGGCAAAGAAGCGGAACACGTCGACGGTGGCGCTCAAGTCATCCTGGCGCGCCAGGTGCAAGGGCTTGCCGCAGTTCAGGGATTCCAGGCGGGCCAGGTAGTCGGCTTGTTTCTCGATGGCATCGGCAATGCCGAGCAAAATGTTCGAACGTTGTTGCGGCGTGGTGCGCGACCAACCGGCAAAGGCGCGGTGGGCCGCGAGGATCGCGCTTTCGACCTGCTCGGTGCTGGCCTCGGCGATCTGGGTGAGCACTTCGCCGGTGGCCGGGTTGAGGATCGGTTCGACAAAGCCCTGGCCCTGGACCAGTTCGCCGTCGATCAGCAACGCAGTGAGCAGCGGGGTGGGCGCGCCGGACATTTTTCGCGATCTCTTTTCTTGTGTGGCCATGGGCGTTCTCTTACGAGGGCCTGACCTTTCTCTTATGGATGTACAGAGACTAGAGGTCAGGCACGAGGTCAACAAATACTAAATACTGAATGCAGCATTCGATTAAATAGATGGCTTGCGTGGGTGCGGCTGTTCGCGGGCGACCGTCAGGAACGGGTCCACCAGCGCCGGGCGTGCGGTGCCACGGCGCCAGGCCAGGCCCACATCGAGGGTCTGGCTGAGGTCGGCAATCGGCCGTGCTTCGATGATGTCGCCCTCCAGTGACCAGGGGCGGTAGGTCATGTCCGGCTGGATCGACACGCCCAGGCCCGCGGCCACCAGGCTGCGCACGGCCTCGGTGGAGGCCGTGCGCAGGGTTACCCGCGGCTGCAGGCCGGCGCTGGTCCACAGGCGCTGGGCGTTGTGGCCCATTTCGTCGACGTTCAGTTGGATCAGCGGTTCGCGCGCTACGTCGGCGAGGTTGATGCTGTCGTGTTCCAGCAGGGGGTGCTGCGCCGGCAGCCATAGGCGGTGCGGCGAGTGGGTCAGCACTTCGGTCTGCAGGGCGTGGCGGTCTTCGAGGTTGGAGAGGATCAGCACGCCCACGTCGATTTCACCGCTGACCAGCAAATGTTCGATATATGGGCGCTCGTCCTCCATCACGCGGATTTCCACGTTGGGGTAGGCACGCTGGAAACGTGTGAGCAGGTCCGCCAGGTAATAGCCGGCCACCAGGCTGGTCACGCCGATGATCAACTGCCCGGCCACCTGGTCGGTACTCTGTTGCAGGCTGCGCTTGGCGTTATCGACGGTTGCGAGGATCAGGTGGGCCTGGCGCAGGAATTGATGGCCCTGGTGAGTCAGGGTCATGCCCTTGGCGTGGCGATTGAACAGGTTGACGCCGATTTCCTGCTCCAGTTGCTGGATAGCGAGGGTCAGAGTCGATTGGGAAATAAACGCGGTCTGTGCGGCGGCCGAGATCGAGCCGGTCTCGGCCACGGCGATAAAGTGCCGGATTTGACGCAAGGTCATCATGCTGGAATTACCAGTGGGGTGTTTTTATAGATTTACCCGAGTGTATATCGGTTTTAGCGAAGGGTAGCCGCGTTACATCTGGAAGCACTCTAGATCGGGGGTTTTTGGCACTTAGTTTTACGCTGGTGGCCTATTGGTCCTACGAACCCAGTGTCTGGAGGCTACGAATGAATACCCGTGGATTGCTCGATCAACTGCTCAAGTCTGGCCAGGACATGCTGCAAAACAAGGCCGGTGGGCAGCGTAAATCAGACGAAAAGGGCGCATTGGGCGGCCTGCTCGGCGGCGCAGGTCTGGGCAGCCTGTTGGGCGGTGCGGGCGGCGGCGCCCTGGCGGCGGGCGCTATGGGCCTGTTGCTGGGCAATAAAAAGGCGCGCAAGTTCGGCGGCAAGGCCCTGACCTACGGCGGCCTGGCTGCATTGGGTGTGATTGCCTACAAAGCCTATGGCAACTGGCAGGCGCAACAGGCCAATGCGCCAAAGGGCGAGCCACAGACCGTCGACCGCCTGCCCCCGGCCCAGATCGAGCAGCACAGCCAGGCCATCCTCAAGGCACTGGTGGCGGCGGCCAAGGCCGATGGCCACGTCGATGAGCGCGAGCGCGCGCTGATCGAAGGCGAGTTCACCAAGCTGGACAACGACCGCGAGCTGCAGGGCTGGCTGCACGCCGAGCTCAACAAACCCCTGGACCCGGCCGACGTGGCCCGTGCCGCAGGCACCCCTGAAATGGCCGCCGAGATGTATATCGCCAGCGTGATGCTGGTGGACGAGGAAAACTTTATGGAAAAGGCCTATCTGGATGAATTGGCCCGTCAGCTCAAGCTAGAGCCCGGCTTGAAGGCCGAGCTGGAAAAACAGGTGCGCCTGAGCCAATAACTCCCTGCAAAACACCGATTAAACTGTGGGAGCGGGCTTGCTCGCGAATGCGCTGTTTCAGTCACTGAATGTGCTGACTGATCCACCGCCTTCGCGAGCAAGCCCGCTCCCACATTTTTTTCCGAGTCAGGCGTTGTTCCGAAGGAGGGCGGCTCCCGTCTCTATCGGTTACCCGGGTAGTTTTTGGATTATGTGAGCATTCCAGCAAAACCCGTTGATTAATGAGGGCTTCTGCTCAGCTATACTCCCCTCCATTTGAATGGCCCTTCGAGGAATTACTGTGAAGAACTGGACCCTGCGCCAACGGATCTTGGCAAGTTTTGCGGTCATTATCGCCATCATGCTGTTAATGGTTGTGGTCTCTTATTCACGGTTGCTCAAGATCGAAACCAGCGAAGTCGCGGTGCGTGACGACGCGGTGCCGGGGGTCTATCTCAGTTCGATGATCCGCAGCGCCTGGGTCGACAGTTACCTGCAAACCCTGGAATTGCTTGGCCTGCGCGCCGACAAGCAGCTGAGCGACGCCGACCGGGCCGAGTTCAAGTCCTATGAAGGGCGCGTCTTGCAGGAACTGCGCAATTACGAAAAAACCATCGCCACCACTGAAGATCGGGTCGAGTTCGACAGATTCGAAGCCCTGCACCAGGCCTATAACAAGAGCCTGGCCACAGTGCTCGACAGCCTGCAGCGCGGTGACCAGGTGGGCGCCCGCAAAGAGTTCGATGCCCAGCTCACGCCGACCTGGACCGCAGGCCGCATGAAGCTCAACGACATCATCACCCAAAACAAAGACGTCGCCGACCGTGCGACCAATGCCATCGATGACGCGGTATCGGCGGCGAAAATCAGCATGTTCCTGTCCCTCGTCGTGGCGATCCTGGCCGCCGGCCTGTGCGGTCTGTTGCTGATGCGCGCGATCATGGCGCCGATGCAGCGCATCGTCGAAATCCTCGGCACCATGCGCGACGGCGACCTGAGCAAGCGCCTGAACCTGGAGCGCAAGGACGAATTCAACGCCGTCGAAACCGGCTTCAACGACATGATGACCGAACTCACGGCCCTGGTTTCCCAGGCCCAACGCTCGTCGGTACAGGTCACGACCTCGGTCACCGAGATTGCCGCCACGTCCAAGCAGCAACAGGCCACCGCCACTGAAACCGCGGCGACCACCACCGAGATCGGCGCCACTTCCCGTGAGATCGCGGCCACTTCCAAGGACCTGGTCCGCACCATGACCGAAGTTTCCACCGCCGCCGACCAGGCTTCGGTGGCCGCCGGTTCCGGCCAGCAAGGCCTGGCGCGCATGGAAGAAACCATGCACTCGGTCATGGGCGCCGCCGATCTGGTCAACGCCAAGCTGGCGATCCTCAATGAGAAGGCCGGCAACATCAACCAAGTGGTGGTGACCATCGTCAAGGTCGCCGACCAGACCAACCTGCTGTCCCTCAACGCTGCCATCGAGGCCGAGAAGGCCGGTGAATACGGGCGCGGGTTTGCCGTGGTCGCCACCGAAGTGCGGCGCCTGGCCGACCAGACCGCCGTGGCCACCTACGACATCGAGCAGATGGTGCGCGAGATCCAGTCGGCGGTGTCCGCCGGGGTGATGGGCATGGACAAATTCTCCGAAGAAGTGCGTCGCGGCATGTTTGAAGTGCAGCAAGTCGGCGAGCAGCTGTCGCAGATCATCCACCAGGTACAGGCCTTGGCGCCGCGGGTGTTGATGGTCAACGAAGGCATGCAGGCCCAGGCCACCGGCGCCGAGCAGATCAACCACGCGCTGGTGCAGTTGGGAGATGCCAGCAGCCAGACCGTCGAGTCCCTGCGCCAGGCCAGCTTTGCCATTGATGAACTGAGCCAGGTTGCGGTGGGTCTGCGCAGCGGCGTGTCGCGTTTCAAAGTCTGATGAGCGACCTCGCGGCTAAACGCGGCGCCGTCCCGGCAGCGAAAAAGGCGTTGTTCCTGGTGTTCCACATCGGCAGCGAACGCTACGCCCTCAAGGCCACGGAAGTGGCCGAGGTGCTGCCGCGCCTGCCGCTCAAACCCATCGCCCATGCGCCGGCGTGGGTCGCCGGGATCTTTGCCCATCGTGGTGCGTTGGTGCCGGTGATCGACCTGAGTGCGTTGACCTTTGGCTGCGCGGCCCAGGCCCGTACCAGCACGCGGCTGGTGCTGGTCAATTACCAGCCCGTGCCCGAGGTTGCGCCGCGCTGGCTGGGGTTGATCCTGGAGCAAGCCACCGGCACCTTGCGCTGCGATCCCGCTGAGTTCCAGCCCTATGGCCTGGACAATCACCAGGCGCCGTACCTCGGGCCGGTGCGGGAAGATCCCCAGGGCCTGATGCAGTGGATTGGCGTCGACGACCTGCTGACCGACGACGTGCGCGCCTTGCTGTTTTCTGCCGAGTCGAGCCTATGAGCAGCGACCAAAGGGTGTTCAACTTCCTCAAGGAACGCATCGGCCTGGACGTCGCGTCCGTCGGCGAAGCGATCATCGAGCGTGCCGTGCGCCAACGCAGCCAGGCTGTGCAGGCGCAGACGGCGGATGATTACTGGCAGCACCTGCAATGCTCCCATGATGAGCAGCAGGCGCTGATCGAAGCGGTGATCGTCCCCGAAACCTGGTTTTTCCGTTACCCCGAATCCTTTGCCACCCTGGCCCGCCTGGCCAAGGCGCGCCTGGCCGAGATCAAGCAGATGCGCGCCTTGCGTATCCTCAGCCTGCCGTGTTCCACCGGCGAAGAACCCTATTCGATTGCCATGGCCTTGCTTGATGCCGGCCTTGCACCGCACCAGTTCAAGGTGCTCGGCCTGGACGTCAGCCCGCTGTCGGTGGAGCGCGCGCGACGCGGGGTGTATGGCAAGAATTCGTTTCGGGGTGCCGATATAGGCTTTCGTGACCGGCACTTCAACGAGTCCGCCGACGGCTTTCATATCCGCGAGCGCGTGCGTGAGCAGGTGCGCCTGCAAGTCGGCAACCTGCTCGACCCGACGCTGCTGGCGAATGAGGCGAGCTACGATTTTGTGTTCTGCCGCAACCTGCTGATCTACTTCGACCAGCCGACCCAGAAGCAAGTCTTCGATGTGCTCAAGGAGCTGACCCACGTCGACGGGGTGCTGTTCATCGGCCCCGCCGAAGGTAGCCTGCTGGGGCGTCACGGCATGAAGTCGATTGGTGTGCCGCAGTCCTTTGCGTTCAGCCGACATGCCGAACCGCTCAAGCCCGAACCGGTGTTCGCGCCGATTCCAGCGCCGCCACCGCTGCGCACGGCAGCTTCGCAGCCGGTCAAGCCGCGCCCGTTCAGCACGGTCAGTGCCCAGGTGGTGCCGATCAAGACGTCGCCGTCCGATGCGGGCGATTTGCTCAGCCAGATCGCCACCCTGGCCAACGAAGGCAAAAGCGCCGAGGCCCGCGCCGCGTGCGAGCGCTATTTGAGCAATCACCCGCCGGCCGCCCAGGTGTTCTACTGGCTGGGCCTGCTCAGCGATGTGGCCGGCAGTGCCCTGCAAGCCCAGGGGTTTTACCGCAAGGCCTTGTACCTGGAACCGCAGCACCCGCAGGCGCTGATGCACCTGGCCGCGTTGCTTGAGTCCCAGGGCGACAGTGCGGGGGCGCGCCGTTTGCAGGCGCGTGCCGCGCGTAGCGAGCGAGCTGAGAGTGAGTCCAAACGATGAGTAACACCGAAGCGCTCGATACCGCCGGCCTGGATCTGACCCTGGCCGACACCCAAGCCATCGACGATTGCTGGAACCGTATCGGTATCCATGGCGACAAATCCTGCCCGCTGCTGGTGGACCATATCCATTGCCGCAACTGCGCGGTGTATTCCGCGGCGGCCACGCGCTTGCTCGACCGTTACGCGTTGCAGCAGGACGACCATCGCCCACGGGCGGCCGTCGAAGTCGGCGAAGAGGTGGTCACCCGCTCGCTGCTGATGTTCCGCCTCGGCGAGGAATGGCTGGGCATCGCCACCCGCTGCCTGGTGGAAGTCGCCCCGTTGCAACCGATCCACTCCCTGCCGCACCAACGCTCGCGTGCGCTGCTCGGCGTGGCGAATGTGCGCGGTGCGCTGGTGGCGTGCTTGTCGCTGGTGGAACTGCTCGGCCTGGATGCCACCGGCAATGGCGCGAGCGGCGGGCGGATCATGCCGCGCATGTTGATCATCGCCGCGCAGGACGGCCCGGTGGTGGTGCCGGTGGATGAAGTCGACGGCATTCATGCCATCGATGAGCGCACTTTGAAGGCGGCGTCGGCCTCCGGCACCCAGGCCAGCGCGCGTTACACCCAGGGTGTGTTGCAGTGGAAAGGCCGTAGCCTGCGGTGGCTGGACGAGGCGCAATTGTTGTCTGCCGTGACCCGGAGCCTCACATGACCCCCGACCAGATGCGCGACGCGTCGCTGCTGGAACTGTTCAGCCTGGAAGCCGATGCCCAGACCCAGGTATTGAGCGCGGGCCTGCTGGCCCTGGAACGCAACCCGACCCAGGCCGACCAGCTCGAAGCCTGCATGCGCGCCGCCCATTCGCTCAAGGGCGCGGCGCGGATTGTCGGGGTGGACGCCGGGGTCAGCGTGTCCCACGTGATGGAAGACTGCCTGGTCAGCGCCCAGGAAAGCCGCCTGTACCTGCAACCCGAACACATCGACGCCTTGCTGCAAGGCACCGACCTGCTGATGCGCATCGCCACGCCGGGCAACACCGTGGGCCCGGCGGACGTTGAAGCGTATGTGACATTGATGGAGCGCTTGCTCGATCCGTCCCAGGCGCCCGTCAAGGCCTCGCCGCCGCCAGCACCGCCTGCGCCAGAGCCCTTGGCGGCTGCGGTTGTCGAAGAGCTGCCCGTTGAGCCCGAGCCCGAGCCCGCGCCGCCCATGAGCGCTGAGCTGCCGCGTCACAATCGACGCATGACCGAAGGTGGCGAGCGTGTATTGCGCGTGACCGCCGAACGCTTGAACAGCCTGCTCGACCTGTCGAGTAAGTCCCTGGTGGAAACCCAGCGGCTCAAGCCTTATCTGTCCAGCATGCAGCGCCTCAAGCGTATCCAAAGCCAGAGCGTGCGCGCCCTGGACACCCTGGATGGCCAGCTCAAGACCCTGGGCCTGAACCTCGAAGCCCAGGAAGCCCTGGCCGACACTCGCCGCCTGCTGAGCGAAGCCCAGGCCCTGCTGGCGGAAAAAACCGCCGAGCTGGATGAGTTCGGCTGGCAGGCCGGGCAGCGCGCCCAGGTGCTCTACGACACCGCACTGGCCTGTCGCATGCGCCCGTTTGCCGACGTGCTGGCGGGCCAGGTGCGTATGGTCCGCGACCTCGGCCGCAGCCTGGGCAAGCAAGTGCGCCTGGAGATCGAGGGTGAAAAGACCCAGGTCGACCGCGACGTACTGGAAAAGCTCGAAGCGCCGCTGACCCATTTATTGCGCAACGCCGTCGACCACGGTATCGAAATGCCCGAACAACGCCTGCTGGCGGGCAAGCCGGCGGAAGGCTTGATCCGCCTGCGCGCCTCGCACCAGGCCGGGTTGCTGGTGCTTGAACTGAGCGACGACGGCGCCGGTGTCGACCTGGAGCGCTTGCGCGGCACCATCGTCGATCGGCATTTGTCGCCGCTGGAAACCGCCCTGCGCCTGAGCGAAGAGGAATTGCTGACGTTCCTGTTCCTGCCGGGGTTCAGCCTGCGCGACAAGGTCACCGAAGTGTCCGGGCGTGGCGTCGGCCTCGATGCGGTGCAGCACATGGTGCGCCAACTGCGCGGTGCGGTTGAGCTGGAGCAAACGGCGGGGCAGGGCAGTCGTTTCCATCTTGAGGTACCGCTGACCCTGTCGGTGGTGCGCAGCCTGGTGGTGGAAGTCGGCGAGGAAGCCTATGCGTTCCCACTGGCGCATATCGAACGCATGTGCGACCTGGCGCCCGAGGACATCGTGCAACTGGAAGGCCGCCAGCACTTCTGGCACGAGGGCCGCCATGTCGGCCTGGTCGCCGCCAGCCAGCTGTTGCAGCGCCCTGCGGGGCAGAATCCGGCGGATACGTTGAAGGTCGTGGTGATCCGCGAGCGCGATGCGGTGTACGGGATTGCCGTGGAGCGCTTTATCGGCGAACGCACCCTGGTGGTGTTGCCGCTGGATGATCGCCTGGGCAAGGTCCAGGATATTTCCGCCGGCGCCTTGCTCGATGATGGCTCGGTGGTGCTGATCGTCGATGTCGAAGACATGCTGCGCTCGGTGGACAAGTTGCTCAATACCGGCCGCCTGGAGCGTATCGCCCGGCGCAGCCAGCAGGCCACCGAAGCGCCGCGCAAGCGTGTGCTGGTGGTGGACGACTCGCTCACCGTGCGTGAGCTGCAACGCAAATTGCTGTTGAACCGTGGGTATGAAGTCGCCGTGGCGGTGGATGGCATGGATGGTTGGAATGCCCTGCGTTCGGAAGAGTTCGACCTGTTGATCACTGATATTGATATGCCTCGCATGGACGGTATTGAATTGGTCACATTGTTGCGTCGTGATAGTCGCCTGCAATCGCTGCCGGTGATGGTGGTGTCGTACAAGGATCGCGAAGAAGACCGACGGCGTGGCCTCGATGCCGGCGCCGACTATTATTTGGCCAAGGCCAGTTTCCATGACGACGCCCTGCTCGACGCCGTAGTCGAGCTGATCGGAGGGGCGCGGGCATGAGGATTGGGATCGTCAATGACATGCCCCTGGCCGTGGAGGCCTTGCGCCGTGCCCTGAGTTTCGAGCCTGCGCATCAGGTGGTGTGGGTGGCCAGCAATGGCCTGGAAGCGGTGCAGCGCTGCGCTGAAGTAACCCCGGACCTGATCCTCATGGACCTGATCATGCCGGTGATGGACGGCGTGGAGGCGACGCGCCAGATCATGGCCGAGACCCCATGCGCCATCGTGATTGTCACCGTGGACCGCCAGGCCAACGTCAGCCGCGTGTTCGAAGCCATGGGCCATGGCGCCCTGGATGTGGTCGATACGCCGGCGCTCGGCGTGGGCAATCCCAAGGACGCGGCGGCGCCGTTGCTGCGCAAGATCCTCAATATCGGCTGGCTGATCGGCCAGCGCGGCAGCCGCGTGCGCGCCGAGACCACAGCCCCGCGCAGCCCCGGCAAACGCGAGAGCCTGGTGGCGATTGGTTCGTCAGCGGGTGGGCCGGCTGCCCTGGAAATCCTGCTCAAGGGCTTGCCCCGGGACTTTTCCGCGGCCATCGTACTAGTGCAGCATGTGGACCAGGTGTTCGCCGCCGGCATGGCCGAATGGTTGAGCAGCGCCTCGGGCCTGCCGGTGCGCCTGGCCCGCGAAGGCGAGCCGCCGCAAAGTGGCGTGGTGTTGCTGGCCGGCACCAACCACCATATCCGCCTGTTGAAAAACGGCACCCTGGCCTACACCGCCGAGCCGGTGAACGAGATTTACCGGCCGTCCATCGATGTGTTCTTCGAGAGCGTTGCCAGCCACTGGAACGGCGACGCGGTCGGTGTATTGCTGACCGGCATGGGCCGCGACGGTGCCCAGGGTCTCAAACTCATGCGTGAACAAGGATATTTGACCATCGCCCAGGATCAGCAGAGCTGTGCGGTGTATGGCATGCCCAAAGCGGCGGCGGCGATTGATGCTGCTGTTGAAATTCGCCCACTGGATAGAATTGCGCCCCGACTGCTGGAGGTCTTTGCAAAGTGAACATGACCTCTCGCGGTGCTGGCTTGCAGGCAGTAATTCAGGTGATTGCACATGAATGATTTACAGATCGACGACATCAAGACCGACGAAAACGCCGCCATGGTGTTGCTGGTCGACGACCAGGCCATGATCGGCGAAGCCGTACGGCGTGGGCTGGCCCACGAAGAAAACATCGACTTCCATTTTTGCGCCGACCCGCACCAGGCCATCGCCCAGGCGATCCGCATCAAGCCGACAGTGATCCTGCAAGACCTGGTCATGCCCGGTCTCGACGGGCTGACGTTGGTACGCGACTACCGCAACCATCCGGCCACGGCGAACATCCCGATCATCGTGCTTTCGACCAAGGAAGACCCGCTGATCAAGAGCGCGGCGTTCTCGGCCGGGGCCAACGACTATCTGGTCAAGTTGCCGGACAACATCGAGCTGGTGGCGCGTATTCGCTATCACTCGCGCTCCTACATGACCCTGCTGCAGCGTGATGCGGCGTATCGCGCACTGCGGGTCAGCCAGCAGCAGTTGCTCGACACCAACCTGGTGCTGCAACGGTTGATGAACTCCGATGGCCTCACCGGGCTGTCCAACCGTCGCCACTTCGACGAATACCTGGAGCTGGAATGGCGCCGCGCCATGCGTGACCAGACCCAGTTGTCGTTGCTGATGATCGATGTGGACTTCTTCAAGACCTATAACGACAGCTTTGGCCACGTCGAAGGCGACGAAGCCTTGCGCAAAGTCGCCGCGACCATCCGCGATGCCAGCAGTCGTCCTTCGGACCTGCCGGCGCGTTATGGCGGCGAAGAGTTCGCGCTGGTGCTGCCGAACACCTCGCCGGGTGGCGCACGCCTGGTGGCCGAGAAGCTGCGCATGGCGGTTGCGGCGCTGAAGATCCCGCACATTGCACCGACGGAAGGTGCGAGCCTGACCGTCAGTATTGGCCTGTCCACCGTTACGCCGCAGCAGGGCGGTGATTGCCGGCAGTTGATATTGGCGGCGGACAAGGGGTTGTATACGGCCAAGCATAATGGGCGCAATCAGGTGGGTATCGAGTAGGGCTGGGTTTCGCTGGGTTTTGCTGGGTACATATCCGTTTCTTCGGTAACGGCTGCTTATGGTTCCGCTCTTACAGCGGGTCACTTTTGGAGGGACCCAAAAGTAACCAAACGGCCAGCGTGTTTGACGGGGCGACCCAAGATCAAAAGCCAGAGCGCGGCGGCCTTGGAGCCGACCGGCATGGGCGGGTTGAACGGGGTCAAAACTGTGGGAGCGGGCTTGCTCGCGAATGCGATGGATCAGCCAATGAATGAGTTGACTGACACACCGCATTCGCGAGCAAGCCCGCTCCCACATTTGGATCTCCATGTATTCAGATGGAACTGTAGTTTGCTCTGGCTCTGGCTCTGGCTCTGGCTCTGGCTCTGGCTCTGGCTCTGGCTCTGGCTTTTGATCTTGATCTTAGGCGGCCCCCCAAACCCATGGCGGATTACGGGCACACCGAGCCTAGGCGAGGTGCCGAGTGTTGGGGCAAGAGCCTTTTGCTTACTTTTGGGCTCTTTCCAAAAGTGAGTCGCTGTAAGCGCGAAACCCTAAGTGGCCGTTACCGCAGCAACGGATATGCCCACCACCAATAAACCACCACCAACCCCGAGCCTTTTCGCCAAGCGGGCTGCCGCTGCCCCCCATTTCCCGTTATACTCGCCGGCTTTCAAAAGTTCGCCAACGAGTGCTGCCCGCCATGGAAATCAACCCGATCCTTAACACCATCAAGGACCTGTCCGAGCGCTCCGAAACTATTCGGGGGTATCTTTGACTACGATCAAAAGCATGAGCGCCTGACCGAAGTCAATCGTGAGCTTGAAGATCCTGCTGTCTGGAACAAACCTGAATACGCCCAGGAACTGGGCCGCGAGCGCGCTGCGCTGGCGCAGATCGTCGACACCCTCGACGAACTGAACACCGGTCTGGCCGATTGCCGTGACCTGCTGGACATGGCCGTCGAGGAAAACGACGAAGGCGCAGTGGGCGATGTCATCGCCGAGCTGGCCCGTCTCGAGGAAAACCTCGCCAAACTCGAATTCCGCCGCATGTTCAGCCATGAAATGGACCCCAACAACGCCTACCTGGACATCCAGGCCGGCTCCGGTGGTACCGAGGCCCAGGACTGGGCCAACATCCTGCTGCGCATGTACCTGCGCTGGGCCGACAAGCGCGGTTTCGACGCGACCATCATGGAACTGTCCGCCGGTGAAGTCGCCGGTATCAAGGGCGCGACCGTGCATATCAAGGGTGAATACGCCTTTGGTTGGTTGCGCACCGAGATCGGCGTGCACCGCCTGGTACGCAAGAGCCCGTTCGACTCCGGCAACCGTCGCCACACCTCGTTCTGCGCGGTGTTCGTCTCGCCAGAGATCGACGACAAGGTCGAAATTGAGATCAACCCGGCCGACCTGCGCATCGACACCTACCGTTCCTCCGGTGCCGGTGGCCAGCACGTAAACACCACCGACTCGGCCGTACGTATCACCCACGTACCGACCAACACCGTGGTCAGCTGCCAGAACGAACGTTCCCAGCACGCCAACAAAGACACCGCCATGAAAATGCTGCGGGCCAAGTTGTACGAGCAGGAAATGCAGAAGCGCAATGCCGCCTCGCAAGCGCTGGAAGACACCAAGTCGGACATCGGCTGGGGTCACCAGATCCGCTCCTATGTGCTTGATGCATCGCGGATCAAGGATTTGCGCACTAACATCGAACGCAGTGACTGCGACAAGGTGCTCGACGGCGACATCGACGAATACCTGGAAGCCAGCCTGAAATCAGGCCTGTAACACATGCAATGCGGGATTGCCTGACACCCCTCGATCCCTGTGGGAGCGGGCTTGCCCGCGATCCCCAGCCGCAGGCTGGGGCAACGAACCTGATGGAATATTTAAAGACATGAGCGACCAACAACTCGACCCGCAAGCCCTGCAACAGGAAGAAAACTCCCTGATCGCCCTGCGCAAGGAAAAGCTTGCTGCCGAGCGCGCCAAGGGCAATGCCTTCCCGAACGACTTCCGTCGCGAACACTACTGCGAAGAACTGCAGAAGAAATACGCGGACATGACCAAGGAAGAACTGGCAGAAGCTGCAATCCCGGTCAAGGTTGCCGGTCGCATCATGCTCAACCGTGGCTCGTTCATGGTGATCCAGGACATGACCGGTCGCATCCAGGTCTACGTCAACCGCAAGACCCTGTCGGAAGAAACCCTGGCAGCGGTGAAAACCTGGGACATGGGCGACATCATTGCCGCCGTCGGCACCCTGGCCCGCTCCGGCAAGGGCGACCTGTACGTCGAAATGACCGAAGTGCGCCTGCTGACCAAATCCCTGCGCCCGCTGCCGGACAAGCACCACGGCCTGACCGACACCGAGCAGCGCTACCGTCAGCGCTACGTTGACCTGATCGTCAACGAAGACGTGCGCCACACTTTCCGCGTACGTTCGCAAGTCATCGCGCACATCCGCAGCTTCCTGATGCAGCGTGACTTCCTCGAAGTTGAAACCCCGATGCTGCAAACCATCCCCGGTGGTGCCGCAGCCAAGCCGTTCGAGACGCACCACAACGCGCTGGACATGGAAATGTTCCTGCGTATCGCCCCCGAGCTGTACCTCAAGCGCCTGGTGGTTGGCGGGTTTGAAAAGGTGTTCGAGATCAACCGCAACTTCCGCAACGAAGGCGTTTCGACCCGTCACAACCCAGAATTCACCATGTTGGAGTTCTACCAGGCCTACGCCGACTACGAAGACAACATGGACCTGACCGAAGAGCTGTTCCGCGAGCTGGCACAGCTGGTCCTGGGCAGCACCGACGTGCCGTACGGCGACAAGGTGTTCCACTTCGGCGAGCCGTTCGTGCGTCTGTCGGTGTTCGATTCGATCCTCAAGTACAACCCTGAGTTGACCGCTGACGACCTGAACGACATCGACAAGGCCCGCGCCATCGCCAAGAAAGCCGGCGCCAAGGTGCTGGGCTTCGAAGGCCTGGGCAAACTGCAGGTGATGATTTTCGAAGAACTGGTGGAGCACAAGCTGGAACAGCCGCACTTCATTACCCAGTACCCGTTCGAAGTGTCGCCGCTGGCCCGTCGCAACGATGACAACCCGAACGTCACCGACCGTTTCGAACTGTTCATCGGTGGCCGCGAAATCGCCAACGCCTACTCCGAGTTGAACGACGCGGAAGACCAGGCCGAGCGTTTCATGGCCCAGGTGGCCGACAAGGACGCCGGTGACGACGAAGCCATGCACTACGACGCCGACTTCGTCCGCGCCCTGGAATACGGCATGCCGCCGACCGCAGGTGAAGGTATCGGTATCGACCGCCTGGTGATGCTGTTGACCAACTCACCGTCGATCCGTGATGTGATCTTGTTCCCGCACATGCGGCCACAAGCGTAAGCGTAGTGAAATCCGAAGCCGCCTTTTATAAGGCGGCTTTTTTATGCGGCGTATTTAAGCGTCAAGCAAACAGCGCCAGGTTTTGATCTATTCAAGGATGTGTTTGGGTGAACCGCGTAACCGCTCAAGAAAGCGCCGCCGGCATTGCTGCCGCTGTGGTGGAAAGCGTCCAGTATCAGGGCCGCAAGGCCAGCCGCCGGGGCAGTGAGCAGCGCCGGCAAGATATTCTCGATGCGGCCATGCGCATCGTCGTGCGTGATGGCGTTCGCGCCGTTCGCCATCGGGCAGTGGCGGCGGAGGCGGGGGTGCCATTGTCGGCCACCACCTATTACTTCAAGGACATCGATGATCTGCTCACCGATACCTTTGCTCAGTACGTCGAACGCAGCGCCGAGTTCATGGGCAAGCTGTGGGTGCGCAACGAGGGCCTGCTGCGGGAAATGGTCGCTTATGGCGATGGCAGCCCGCAGTCGCGTTCGCAGTTGGCCGACGACATTGCGCGGTTGACCGCCGATTACGTGATGCGTCAGCTGACCAACCGGCGCGAACACCTGATGGCCGAGCAGGCCTTTCGCCAGGAGGCTCTGTTGAACCCGCGCCTGGCCGAACTGGTGCGTTCCCACCAGCAGATCCTGTTGCAGGGCACCGAGCAGTTTTTCCGGGTACTGGGTTCGCGCGAGCCACAACAGGATGCCAAGGTGTTGACGGCTATAATCGGTCGGATGGAGTATCAGGGCCTGCTGGGCAGCCCCGAACCGCTGACCGCTGAGGAGATGCTTGAGATCCTCAAGCGCTACATGCATTTGGTGTTGGCTTCGGTCTGACGTAGGCTGCTGACACGCGGGGCCGCGCGGGCACATAACGTTTAAAGAGGAAGCATCAGGTGGACGATTACCAGCAGACGATACGCACCTTGTCTGATCGCATTGTGCTGGCACAAACACCGATTCGCGTCCTCGACGCTGTGAAGTGGGACGACAACATTCGCCAGGGATTCCTCAAGGCCAAGGGCAAGGAAATGCCTGCCGTGAGCCGCGACTATTACCAGAACCGACCGCTGTCGTTCGACTCCAGTGCGGTCAAGCTGGAATTCCAGAACATTGAGCGCGACATCACCCGTCGCCTCGGCCAGTTCAGCCCGGTGGGGCAGATCATGCGCCGCATGTGCAAGGAATACCGCATGGTGGTGCGCATGCTCGAAGCGCGTGGCACCGAGGATTTCGGCCTGATTTCCCAGGAGCTCTACGGCGCCGCTTCCGATGCCTTCCACGCCGGCGACCCGACCCTGGCTGACCTGGGCCTGATGCTTTCCGACTACCTGAACAATATCGACGGCCGTGGCGACTTGAAGGATGAGGCCAAGACCCTCACCGCCAAGGACGCCGTGGCCCTGCTGCAAACCCGTCTGAACAAGGTGTTTGGCGAGGCCGAAGAAACCATCCGCGTGTTCGAGTCCGACGGCATCGTCGCCGATGCCGCCGCCGGCGCCGACTACATCAAGATCCGCGCCGACGCGATGTTCAACGACCGCGACGTGCGTGCCCTGGAGGTGCATGAAGGCCTGGTGCACGTGGGCACCACCCTCAACGGCCAGAACCAGCCGATCTGCACCTTCCTGTCCAAGGGCCCGCCGTCCTCCACCGTGACCCAGGAAGGCCTGGCGATCCTGATGGAGATCATCACCTTTGCCTCCTACCCAAGCCGCCTGCGCAAACTGACCAACCGCACCCGCGCCATCCACATGGTGGAGGAGGGCGCCGACTTCTTGCAGGTATTCGAGTTCTTCCGTGAGCAGGGCTTTGAAATGGCCGAAAGCTACGGCAACGCCAGTCGCGTCTTCCGTGGCTCGGTGCCGACGGGGCTGCCGTTTACCAAGGATTTGTCCTACCTCAAGGGCTTTATCATGGTCTACAACTATATCCAGCTGGCCGTGCGTAAAGGCAAGCTGGAGCAAGTGCCGCTGTTGTTCTGCGGCAAGACCACCCTGGAAGACATGCGCACCTTGCGCCAACTGGTGGATGAAGGCCTGGTGGTACCGCCAAAGTACCTGCCGGAGCAGTTCCGCGACATGAACGCGCTGGCGGCGTGGATGTGCTTCTCCAACTTCCTCAATCACTTGAGCCTGGATCGGATCGAGGCGGATTACTCCAACATCCTCTGACCAAACCGGATCTCAATGTGGTAGAGAGCTTGTGTGGGAGCGGGCTTGCTCGCGAAGGCGGTGTTTCAGATACACATGAGTTGGCTGACACTCCGTCTTCGCGAGCAAGCCCGCTCCCACAGAACCCCGCTCCCACTGTTGAATCACTGTGAGTCTGAAAATCGAATAATAGCGAGGCTTCAACGGATGAGAATCCTCGGCATTCTGTGCCTGCTACTGACCTTGAACGGTTGCAGCTCCCTGCTGTTCTACCCCGAGCCCGGCCTGCCGTTCACCCCGGAAAAAGCCCACCTGGCCTACCGTGACGTGACCCTCACCACCGCCGATGGGGTGAAACTCCACGCCTGGTGGCTGCCGGCCAAGCCTGGTGTGGCGCTCAAGGGCACCGTACTGCACCTGCACGGCAACGGCGGCAACCTGGCCTGGCACCTCGGTGGCAGTTGGTGGTTGCCGGAACAGGGCTACCAGGTGCTGCTCCTGGACTATCGCGGTTATGGCCTGTCCGAAGGCAAACCATCACTGCCGGCGGTCTACCAGGACCTCGACGCGGCGTTCAGCTGGATTGACACCGCCGCCGAAACCCAGCACCAACCGTTGATCGTCCTCGGCCAAAGTCTCGGCGGTGCGCTGGCGGTGCATTACCTGGCGGGCCATCCGGAGCGTCAGGCGCAGCTCAAGGCGCTGGTGCTGGACGGAGTGCCCGCCAGTTATCGTGATGTAGGACAATTCGCGCTGAGCACCTCCTGGTTAACATGGCCGTTGCAAGTGCCCTTGTCCTGGCTGGTGCCGGACCGCGACAGCGCCATCCATGACATGCCCAGGCTGACCGGCGTGCCGAAGCTGCTGTTCCACAGCCTGGACGACCCGATCGTGCCCCTGGCCAATGGCATCCGCCTGTATCAGGCGGCGCCGCCACCGAGAGTGCTGCAGTTGACCCGTGGCGGTCATGTGCAGACTTTTGCCGACAAGACCTGGCAGACCGTGATGCTGCGTTATCTGGATGACCCGCAGCACTTCAACGGCCTACGCCGCCTGGGCGAAATTCCGAACTATCCGATTCCCAAAGTTGATTCATCAGAGAGCCCGCAATGAGCGAAGAACGCAACATGATCCCCCTGATCCTCACCGGCATCGGCACTATTATCGGCACCGTTGGCTGCCTGTGGTTCTATGGCTACCTGCACTTCGCCAAGCCCGAAGATGCGTTGCTGCTCAGCGACTTCACCATGCTCAAGACCGTGCCCGGCGAGGATTACAAGATTTCCCTGACACCGGCCGCGCAAGTGGCGCAGTGCGTCGATGGCGTGCTGGTGATGTTTGATACCGAACAGAAAGGCTTGAGCGGTGTGCTGGTGAACAACAAGAAGCAAGCCGTGCGTTGCCTGGGTCAGGAAACCCCGCAATTGCAGCAATAGGCCGTACACGGAAATATCTGGAACCGTATTGTGTAAGAAGCCACAGAAGGCGAGGACACTTACACAGGGCGGGGTAAGAATGTGGCGATAGTCATTGGTGCAATACGCAACATGCTGGACATGGCCAGATGTCAAGCGGCGCTGGAGCGGCGCGACGCGCAGGAACAGAAGATCGAGACCTTGCTGGCCAAGCTCTCGGACAATTCATACGACACTCAAAGCGTGAAGCTGCGAGATGAGAATACCGGCCAGCAGATCAAGTTCTGATACTCAAAAAAAACCCACCGTGAGGTGGGTTTTTCTATCCAGCTTCAATCAATTGGCGACGGAAGACCGTGGCTTGACCGGCTGGTTGTCGTTGGAAATAGTCACTTCAACACGGCGGTTCATGGCACGGCCCGACGCGCTGCCGTTGTCGGCTACCGGGTATTCCTTGCCGTAACCCTGGGTCACGATGCGCGAAATATCCACGCCTTGCTGTGCCAGTGCGCGCTGTACCGAAGCCGCACGGCGCTCGGACAGGCTCTGGTTGTACGAATCGGACCCGGTGCTATCGGTATAGCCTTCGACGATCACTTTACGGTCCGGGTTGTCGCGCAGGAACTGCGCCAGCTTGGTGATGTTGACCAGGCCGCTGGATTTGAGGTCGGACTTGTTGGTGGCGAACAGCACGTCACCAAAGGTCACCAGCGTACCGCGCTCGGTCTGCTTGGCGTTCAGGCTGTCTTGCAGTTGCTTGATCTGCGCGTCGCGGGCCTCAAGCAGGGCGCGGGCACGTTCGTCGCCGGCGTTTTTCAGCTTGGCTTCGGACTCGCGCAACACGATGGTGTCTTTGGCCACTTCAACACGCTGGTTGGTCAGGTAGGCCAGTTGGTCGACTTTCTTCTGGTCTTCCTTATCACGGTAGGCTTTGTCAGCCTTGTCCAGCCATTCGCTGGCGTCCTTGGTTTCCAGTGCCGCCAGCTTGGTGGCTTGCGGGTTGGTTTGCAGGGCCGAGAAGTTGGTCCGTGCGTTTTCCAGGTTCGCGTTCGGCGGGGTGGAGCAGGCCGCCAGGGCAACGCTCATCGCCAGCAGGGCAGGGATCATCAATTGTTTACGCATAGTCGTGTCGTCCTTTCAATTCGATATCGGGTGCAGTGCAATCGGGGGCGGCGGCTTATTGCTGTTTGATCACAGCCGGGCGCATGCCTTCCTGACGCAGCTCCTGAACAGCTTTCTGGGAATCCTTCACAGCCTGTTCAGCCTTGGCCGCCTGGGATTTGCGCTCAGCCACGCGAGCGTCCCATTCAGCTTGTTCGGCCAGGCGACGGGCCTCTTCGTAGTTCTTGTCGTGCATGGCGATTTCGGCTTGCTTGAGCTTGTCCTGGGCCGACTTCATTTCCACGGCCGCATATTCGGTGCCGCCAGCGCTGACTGCGCTGTTCACCGCAGACTGGGTCACCGCGTATTGCTCGGTTGGCGGGTTGCCGGCGCAGCCCGCCAGGACGAAGCTGGTGCCGATTGCCAGCGCGGCCAATTTGAGCCCGCGCAGGTGGTTAAACGAGGATTTGGCAGTGCTGGTCTTCATCGTCTTCAACTCCATTGGATAACTCCTGAAAAACTTAAAATCCATCTTGTAAGGTCGATTGCGGGCCCGGCGGATAAGGCACATGACGCCTGTTGAAACGACCGTTCCAAATGATGGCTTACTGGGTGTGACCGAAGGCTTTTTTGAATAGTTCAGAGAAGATGGCGATTTGCCTAAAAAAATATCTGACTGATCGGTCAGCACAAAAAATTGGAACTTCTGCGTTGCGCAGTGGTACGCCGGGCCTGTTCAAGGCCCGGAATACAAGGGGTTTGAAGGGATGTATCAGTGTGTCGGTTCGTCGGCGGCGGCCGACAAGTCATGCAGATAGCGTCGCGACAAGGTCAGGAAACGCGGGGTGGGGCCGACATCTTCATACAGCGGGTCGCCCTCTTCATCGGTGGCAATCACCTGCTGGCCCTTGATGTAGGGGAAGCTGGCTTCCAGCTCTTCCAGGGCGGCGCCGATCAACTCGGCGAGCAGTTCTTCAGGCTGGCGCTTGGGGTACATCTCGGCGATGGCCGCCAGCCGGGCAGCGGCTTCCAGATCCAAGTGGACGGCGTACGCGTTCTTGGTCAAGCGACCCTTGGCGTTCTCTTCCCAATGCTGGGCCAATTCTCGAATTTTCATGGCAACCTCAATAAAGCCCGGGATGGCGGGCGGTGATGAGTGACCAGTCGCCCGTGTGGGTAAACACAGGCGCCTTAGTCTTCAGACTAGCTGCATCGCGCAAGGTTTAAAGTCTTGTCATAAATGAATGCTGGCGGCACTCTGCAAGACCTGCGCGTCCCGGATTTCTGGCTGGAGATTGGCTGATGAGTGATATCGATGCACGCTTGCGTGAGGATGTTCACCTGCTGGGTGAACTGTTGGGCAACACCATTCGAGAGCAGTACGGCGATGCTTTTCTCGACAAGATCGAGCAGATCCGCAAAGGCGCCAAGGCCGATCGACGTGGCGCTGGCGATGAGTTGAGCAGCAGCCTCAACCAGTTGCAGGAAGACGAACTGTTGCCGGTGGCCCGTGCCTTCAACCAGTTCCTCAACCTCGCCAACATCGCCGAGCAATACCAACTGATTCACCGGCGCGATGAGTCGCAGCCGGCGCCGTTCGAATCCCGCGTGTTGCCTGAACTGCTTGCGCGCCTGCAAAGCGAAGGCCACAGCAATGAATCCCTGGCCCGCCAACTGGCGCGGTTGGAGATCGAGTTGGTCCTCACCGCCCACCCCACCGAAGTGGCGCGCCGCACCCTGATCCAGAAATACGATGCGATTGCCGCGCAACTGGCGCTGCAGGATCACCGTGATCTCACCACCGCCGAGCGCACGCAGATCCGCGAGCGCCTGCAACGGTTGATCGCCGAGGCCTGGCACACCGAAGAGATCCGCCGTGTTCGGCCAACCCCGGTCGACGAAGCCAAATGGGGCTTTGCGGTGATCGAGCATTCGCTGTGGCACGCCATCCCCAATTACTTGCGCAAGGCCGACCAGGCCCTGCACGCCGCCACTGGCCTGCGTTTGCCGCTGGAAGCTGCGCCAATCCGCTTTGCTTCGTGGATGGGCGGCGACCGGGACGGCAATCCTAACGTCACCGCGCCGGTGACCCGCGAAGTGTTGCTGCTGGCACGCTGGATGGCGGCGGATTTGTACTTGCGCGATATCGACCATCTGGCCTCGGAGCTGTCGATGCAACAAGCCAGCCCGGCGTTGCAGGCCAAGGTGGGTGACAGTGTCGAGCCCTATCGTGCGCTGCTTAAACAACTGCGCGAACGTCTGCGCGCGACCCGGCAATGGGCCCACGCATCATTGACCGCCGCCGCCCCGGCCCCCGTGGAGGTTCTGCAATACAACCGCGACCTGCTCGATCCGCTGGAACTGTGCTATCAGTCGCTGCACGAATGCGGCATGGGCGTGATCGCCGATGGGCCGCTGCTCGATTGCCTGCGCCGTGCGGTGACCTTCGGTTTGTTCCTGGTGCGTCTGGATGTGCGCCAGGATTCCAGTCGGCATTCGTCAGCCATGACCGAAATCACCGACTACCTTGGCTTGGGCCGCTATGAAGAATGGGATGAAGACGCGCGCATCAGCTTCCTGAGCAAGGAACTGAGCAACCGTCGGCCACTGTTGCCGGGCTATTTCAAGCCATCGGCGGACACCGCTGAGGTCTTGAATACCTGTAAGGAAATTGCCGCCGCGCCTGCTGCTTCGTTGGGTTCGTATGTCATCTCCATGGCCGGAGCTGCGTCGGACGTGCTCGCCGTGCAACTGTTGCTCAAAGAATCGGGCGTGCAGCGGCCGATGCGTGTGGTGCCACTGTTCGAAACCCTGGCTGACCTGGACAACGCCGGCCCGGTGATCGAGCGGCTGTTGCTGCTGCCCGGCTATCGCGCGCGGTTGCAAGGCCCGCAGGAAGTGATGATCGGCTACTCGGACTCGGCCAAGGATGCCGGCACCACCGCCGCCGCCTGGGCGCAGTACCGTGCCCAGGAACGCCTGGTCGACATCTGCCGCGAGCAGCAGGTGGAATTGCTGTTGTTCCACGGTCGCGGTGGCACGGTTGGACGGGGTGGTGGCCCGGCGCATGCGGCGATCCTGTCGCAGCCGCCGGGGTCGGTGGCGGGGCGCTTCCGTACTACCGAGCAAGGCGAGATGATCCGCTTCAAGTTCGGCCTGCCAGACATCGCCGAGCAAAACCTCAACCTCTACCTCGCCGCCGTGTTGGAAGCCACGCTGTTGCCGCCACCACCGCCGGAACCGGCGTGGCGCCATTTGATGGACGAATTGGCGGCAGACGGTGTCAGCGCATACCGCGCCGTGGTGCGGGAAAATCCGCAATTCGTCGAGTACTTCCGCCAGTCCACCCCGGAGCAGGAGTTGGGGCGTTTGCCCTTGGGCAGCCGTCCGGCCAAGCGCCGGGCGGGCGGTATCGAAAGCCTGCGCGCGATTCCGTGGATCTTCGGCTGGACCCAGACCCGCCTGATGCTGCCGGCCTGGCTTGGCTGGGAAGCGGCGCTGAGCAAGGCGCTGGAGCGCGGTGAGGGCGAGCTGCTGGGGCAGATGCGTGAGCAGTGGCCATTCTTCCGCACCCGCATCGATATGCTGGAAATGGTGCTGGCCAAGGCCGATGCCGACATTGCGCGACTGTACGATGAGCGTCTGGTGCAGCCTGACCTGCTGCCATTGGGGGCGCACTTACGCGACCTATTGTCGCAGGCATGCAGTGTGGTGCTTGGCCTGACTGGCCAGTCGCAACTGCTGGCCCATAGCCCGGACACCCTGGAGTTCATCCGTCTGCGCAACACCTACCTCGACCCCCTGCACCTGTTGCAGGCCGAGTTGCTGGCGCGCTCGCGTCAACAAGAGGCGGCGCAGGACAGCCCTCTGGAACAGGCGCTGCTGGTGTCCGTGGCCGGTATTGCCGCCGGTTTGCGCAACACCGGCTGAGGTTTTCCAAGCGTTCTCAACGGCTTGCAGATAAACCACGACGGCCGCCCGGAAACGGGCGGTCAGCGTTTATGCGGGCGGGTTGCACTCAGGCACACCCTACCTATGACGCATGCCCTGCGCGGGTTCCTGCGACTTTTGGCGGCTTGTATGGTGACCGCCCGCTGTGTATCTTGATCAGCCTTTGGCCGTTTGGGCGGCCCGAATCCTATTTTTACGCGATTGGCCCCACGCGGCGAATCCGAGCGACATCTCTATAAAAAATTGAGGAGCACATCAATGCGCGTCATTCTGCTGGGAGCTCCCGGGGCCGGTAAAGGTACTCAGGCAAAGTTCATCACTGAAAAATTCGGCATTCCACAAATCTCCACCGGCGACATGCTGCGTGCAGCGGTCAAGGCCGGCACCGAGCTGGGCCTGATCGCCAAGAGCGTGATGGACAGCGGTGGCCTGGTCTCCGATGACTTGATCATCAACCTGGTCAAGGAACGCATCAGCCAGGAAGACTGCAAGAACGGTTTCCTGTTCGACGGCTTCCCACGCACCATTCCCCAGGCTGAAGCCCTGGTGAAGGCTGGCGTTGAGCTGGATGCCGTGGTTGAAATCGCGGTTGAAGATGAAGAAATCGTGCAGCGTATTGCCGGTCGTCGCGTTCACGAAGCCTCGGGCCGCGTGTACCACACCCTGTACAACCCGCCAAAAGTCGAAGGCAAGGACGATGTGACCGGCGAAGAGCTGGTACAGCGTAAGGACGACACCGAAGAAACCGTGCGTCATCGCCTGTCGGTCTACCACTCCCAGACCAAGCCTTTGGTGGATTTCTACCAGAAGCTGTCGGCTGCCCAAGGCAAGCCCAAGTACAGCCACATCCCTGGCGTTGGCTCGGTTGAAGCCATCACCGCCAAGGTGTTGCAAGCACTGAGCTGATCCTTCGTTCAGCTTTGTGTACAACGGCCCGCTTGCGGGCCGTTGTTGTTTATACTGGCGCACTTTTTTTCGACTTGGACACCCACACCGATGAGCACCCTGCTGGCCCTGGACACCGCGACTGAAGCTTGCTCCGTTGCCCTGCTGCACGATGGCAAGGTAACAAGCCACTACGAGGTGATCCCCCGCCTGCATGCGCAGAAGCTGTTGCCGATGATCAAGCAACTGCTCGAAGACGCCGGCACCACCCTGGCGGCGGTCGATGCCATCGCATTTGGCCGCGGGCCAGGTGCGTTTACTGGCGTGCGGATCGCTATCGGCGTGGTGCAGGGCTTGGCGTTTGCCTTGGAGCGGCCGGTGTTGCCGGTGTCCAACCTAGCCGTGCTGGCCCAGCGCGCGTTGCGCGAACACGGCGCGTATCAGGTGGCTGCGGCGATCGACGCGCGCATGGATGAGGTCTATTGGGGTTGCTATCGCGAGACCGCTGGCGAAATGCGCCTGGTCGGCGTGGAAGCCGTGCAGCCGCCGGAATCCTCGGTATTGCCACCAGATGCCAGCGGTGACTGGTTCGGTGCCGGCACCGGTTGGGGTTATGGCGAGCGCATTGGGGTCACGCTGGTGGGGCAGGACGCCGCCATGTTGCCCCACGCCGAAGACCTGCTGACCTTGGCGCGCTTTGCTTTTGAACGGGGCGAGGCGATTCCCGCCGACCAGGCGGCGCCGGTGTACCTGCGCGATAAGGTTGCGCAGACCAAGGCTGAGCGCGGCCTGTAATTGTGGCGAGGGAGCAGGGACTGCTGCGTAGTCCAGCGGGAGCAAGCTCCCTTGCCACAGTGAAGGTGTGGGCCTCGCGGGATTATTTGACGCCAAAAGTGCGGGTATTTTCTGACAAAAAACGCCAATCGTCAGAATTTGCCCGAGGTTTTAAACCTTTTTCAAATTATGTGTTCTAGTTATCACCAGAGCATTTGCGCGCTACGGATTGCGCCACTAAAATGCCATTACTGATAGCGAGTTCGCGCCTATGCGTATTGATGGCTTTTCCTCACCGTCCTATCCAATCAAGCGCAAGCCGCGCAAGGCAAACGCTACGGTGGACGACTCCGTCGAGGATTCGCCGGACTTCATCGAAGTCCAATCCGATGCGCAAGCCAGCTCCCAAGCCCGTATCAGCGGCCTTCCCGCCCGTCAGCAAGACATGGTCTTCCCGCGCTCCAT
Organism: Pseudomonas sp. RP-B7; assembly: GCF_059803535.1. Taxonomy (NCBI): domain Bacteria; kingdom Pseudomonadati; phylum Pseudomonadota; class Gammaproteobacteria; order Pseudomonadales; family Pseudomonadaceae; genus Pseudomonas; species Pseudomonas sp. RP-B7. Next base: position 74,652 of record NZ_JAPFHC010000021.1, on the reverse strand, counting down.
GAGCAAAAGCGTCGCGACCGCCCTGGCCAGCTACCTGACCACCGCCGGTTTTGTCGAATGGGATATGGAAGTGCTGGGCCTCGACATCCACATCTGATGCGCCTGCCTTACTTCATCGGTTGCCCATCCTGGAGTGAAAACGCCTGGCGCGAATACCTGTACCCGGCCGACGCACGTTCCAACGATTACCTCGCGCTGTATTCCCAAGTCTTCAACGCCGTTGAAGGCAACACCACGTTTTATGCCCGCCCCTCGGCCGCCACGGTGCAGCGCTGGGCCGAGATCATGCCTGCCGATTTTCGCTTCACGGCGAAGTTCCCCGGTGACATCAGCCATGCTGGCGACTTGCGTGAGCAACTGCCGGCGGCGGAAAGTTTTGTCGGCCTGATGAGCCCGCTGGGGGAGCGTGTTTCGCCGCTGTGGCTGCAGTTGTCGGCAGGCTTTGCGCCGCAGCGCCTTGCCGAATTGGTCGGGTTTATCGACGGCCTTGAACGCCCGATGGCCGTTGAAGTGCGCCACCCGGAGTTCTTCGCCAAGGGCGACGCCGAGCGCACGCTCAACCGTTTGTTGCGTGATCGAGGCGTGGAGCGCATCTGCCTGGACCCGCGTGCGCTGTTCAGCTGCACGTCGACTTCGGCGGCGGTGTTGCATGCCCAGTCGAAGAAACCCAAGGTGCCACCACGTCCGGCGGCGTTGACCCTGTTTCCCCAAGTACGTTTCATCGGTCATCCCGAACTGCAAGCCAACGACCCGTTCCTGGTCCCGTGGGTGGAAAAAATCGCCTTCTGGATCGAAGAGGGCCGCACGCCGTACATCTTCCTGCACACCTCGGACAACCGCCTGGCCGCACAACTGGCCCTGCGCTTTCACGAACAATTGATGGCGCGCCTGCCCGGCCTGCCACCCCTGCCGACCCTGAATCGAGCGCCTGAAGTGGAGCAACTGGGGTTACTCTAGGGCTCCTTTTATCGCCAGGAGTCAGACATGGATGCCCAAGCCCTTCGCGCCGAAACCTTCAAGGCCTTGCACGCGCGTGATCGTGCCTTCGTGATGCCCAACCCATGGGATGCGGGCTCCGCCGTGATGCTCGCCAGCCTGGGCTTTGAAGCCCTGGCCACCACCAGCGCAGGCTATGCGTTCAGCCTCGGACGGCCGGATGCGGAAGGGGCGTTGTCCCTGGACGACACATTGGTCAATGCCACGCTGATTGCCCAAGCCACCCCATTGCCAGTGGCCGCCGACCTCGAAAACGGCTTCAGCGACACCCCTGAAGGCTGCGCCCAGACCATCCTGCGTGCGGCGGCTACGGGCATTGTCGGCGGCTCCATCGAAGACGCCACCGGCATCGCCGCTGAGCCGATCTATGCCTTTGACCTGTCTGTGGCGCGTGTAGAAGCCGCCGTTGCTGCCGCGCGCAGCCTGCCATTCGCCTTCACCCTGACCGCCCGTGCGGAAAACCTCCTGCATGGTCGTCTGGATTTGCCTGACACCATCCGCCGGCTGCAAGCCTACGCCGAAGCCGGTGCCGACGTGCTCTACGCGCCATCCCTGCGCAGTGCCGAGGAAGTATTGGCGGTGGTCAAGGCGGTGGCGCCCAAGCCGGTCAACGTGTTGATGTCCGGCGGCTTGAACCTCAGCGTGGCGCAGTTGGGTGCGATGGGCGTGCGACGGATCAGCGTCGGCTCAGCCATGGCGCTGGCAGCCTATGGCGAGTTTTATCGCGCAGCGCAGGAAGTGTATGAGTTGGGGACGTTTACCTTCACTGAACGCAAGATGCCGTTCAACCAGGCCAACGAGTTTTTCAAGCGCTGAATCAGGCGGCCAGGCGCAGGTTCTGAGTGATCAGCGGGCGAGCCCAGTGGTAATCGAAGTCCAGGGCCTTTTGTTGCGCCAGCAGTTCTTCGGTCGGGTACGGCGTGGCGGCCGGTGGCAGCAGGTCCAGTTCGAACTCGGCAATCGGCAGGTGCAGCGGGCGGGGCTCGGGCGCCGGGCCGGGTTCCGGCAGCGGTTGGCCGGCGCTCAGCACGATTGGGCGAACCCAGCCGCTTTCGAAGTTTTGCTGGCGCTGTTGGGCGACGATTTCTTCTTCGGGCAATGGTGTCGCAGCCGGTGGCAGCAGTTCGGTCTCGAACTCGGCAATCGGCAGGAACAACGGCTCAGGCGGGGCGATTTCGGTGTCTTTCACGTCGCATTCACGCTGGGTGAGGATCTGCGACAGCAGGTCGGCGCCGGCACTGGGTTCAACTTCCGGGTCCAGCGGTGCAGGCGCCTGGGCGGCGAGCGCGCCCGGCGTGTCGCCGAGCTGCTCGGCCAACGCCCGGGCAAAGAAGTCCTGCCACACATGACTCACCCCGGCCAGCGCTTGGGTATTGCGCAGGCCGTAGTGGTTGTGGGTCGGCAGTACACCGATGGTTAGGGGAAGAATGTCTGACATTTTTCTCGGTCGACGCTCAGCTCTGGCAAAATACCTGACTGTTGTTTTTATCGGCCGGTATTTGCCGATCCTTAATATTTTTGAGCGTAGCGATTGATGAGCGAACAACCAGCGGCCAGCCGCATCAGGGTCGAGGCCTTGGCCGAAGGTTTCCAGGCCCTTGCCGAGCAATGGGCGACGCGGCTTGGCCTGCCTTTGCAGCAGGCGGATGCGGATTTTTCCCTGCAAGTCGGTGAACAGGGCCTACAGCTGCAACAGCTCGGGCCGGATGCACCGGGGCCGGTGCGCGTGGATTTTGTCGAAGGTGGCGCGGCGCACCGGCGTTTGTATGGCGGTGGCAGCGGGCAGATGATTGCCAAGGCCGTGGGCATCGCCCAAGGCGTGCGCCCACGGGTGCTGGACGCTACCGCGGGCCTGGGCAAGGACGCGTTTGTACTCGCGAGCCTGGGCTGCGAAATGAGCCTGATCGAGCGCCAGCCGTTGATCGGCGCCTTGCTTGAAGACGGCCTGGCGCGCGGCGCGGATGATTTTGAGGTGGCACCGATTGTGGCGCGCATGCAGCTGCTCAAGGGCAACTCCATCGAGGTGATGCGTAATTGGGAGGGCGAGCCGCCCCAGGTGATCTATCTCGACCCGATGTTCCCGCATCGTGAGAAAACTGCCCTGGTGAAGAAGGAAATGCGCCTGTTCCGGCCGTTGGTGGGGGATGATCCGGATGCCCCGGCATTGCTCGCAGCGGCGCTGGCATTGGCCAGCCACCGGGTGGTGGTGAAACGGCCGCGCAAGGCGCCGTGTATCGAGGGGCCCAAGCCGAGCCATGCGTTGGATGGCAAGTCCAGCCGGTATGACATCTACCCGAAGAAGGCGCTCAAGGGCTGAATGTTCATTGGCCCTTAGGGCCTCATCGCAGGCAAGCCAGCTCCCACATTTGACCGAGTTCCAACTTTGGAATGCGGCCAAATGTGGGAGCGGGCTTGCTCGCGAAAGCGACCGCCCAGCCACCACAAAACTTCAAGCCCGATAAGCCCGCATAAACAACCCCACCACCTCCCGCACATGCTCCTCGGCCGCCTCCTCACTCAACGGCCCGCCACAGCCATACAACAAGCAAAAATTCGCCGTGCCCTTGAGCAGGCAAAAAAAGTGCTCGGCCGCCGTAAACGGTTTGTCGATGCTCAGCGCGCCACTCTGGTCGATCTTGCCCAACAAGCGCTCCATGCCTTGCAGCATGCGCATCGGCCCCGCTTCGAAGAAGATCTGTGAGAGTTTTACGTCCTGGTTGCCCGTGGTCATCATCAGGCGATGCAGGTTCACCGATTCCTTGCTGTTGATCAGCCGATGGAAGCCCCGCGCAATGTTCAACAGCACCGTTTCCACAGGCATGTCGGCGGGCAACTCGAAGTACATCACCGGCAATTGTTCCTCGCACGTGGCGACCACGGCGGCGGTGAATAAGGTCTCTTTGTCGGTGAAGTGGCTGTAGACGGTCAGTTTCGACACGCCGGCCTCAAGGGCGACAGCATCCATGCTGGTACTGGCGTAACCATTGCTCAAAAACAGGATTTTCGCTGCTTCGAGGATAGCCTGGCGTTTTGCCATGTCCTTGGGACGCCCGGGGCTATTGGTGTTGGCAGGATTGTCGGACATTTTCACCTTTAATACTGGACTGGTGAGTTTGGTATTAATAACATACTGGCCAGTATAATTATTCCTAGCTCCATTTGCGAAAGGTCCTTCAGCATGCGCAGCACTTTCCTGCCCCTTGCGTTGCCTGCCAGCTTGGCGTTCCTCTTGGCCGCTTGCGGCCATGAAGAAGCGGCCCAGACCGTTATCCGCCCGGCCATGGTGGTGCAGCCGCAGCCTTCTGCGCAGGCGAGTGACAGCTATCCCGGTGAAGTCCGTGCGCGCTATGAGCCGGACCTGGCCTTTCGCATCGGCGGCAAAGTCAGCAAGCGCCTGGTCGAGGAGGGCGAGCGGGTCAAGGCCAATCAGCCGCTGGCCGAGCTGGACCCTCAGGATGTGCGCCTGCAACTGGAAGCCACCCGCGCCCAGGTCGCCGCCGCCGAGGCCAACCTGAGCCTGGTGCGCGCCGAGCGTGATCGCTACAAGACCCTGATGGACCGTCAGATGGTCAGCCGTTCCCAGTACGACAATTCTGAAAACCTCTACCGATCCGGCGAAGCACGTCTCAAACAGATCAAGGCCGAGTTCGACGTGTCGAGCAACCAGGCCGGTTACGCCACGTTGCGCGCGCCCCAGGACGGTGTGGTCGCCAAGCGCGCAGTGGAAGTGGGCCAGGTGGTATCCGCCGGCCAGACCGTATTCACCCTGGCCACCGATGGCGAGCGTGAAGTGTTGATCAGCCTGCCCGAGCAAGGCTTCGCCCGGTTCAAGATCGGCCAGCCGGTGTCCGTCGAATTGTGGAGCCAGCCGGATCAGCGTTTCGCCGGGCGTATCCGTGAACTGTCGCCAGCAGCCGACCCGAAATCGCGCACCTTTGCCGCGCGTGTGGCATTTACCGGCGGCAAGGTCCCTGCCGAACTGGGCCAGAGTGCGCGGGTTTTCATACAGGCTGACGGTGTGATTCCGCTGTCGGTGCCGTTGTCTGCCCTCAGTGCGGAGAACGGTGCGTCCTACGTGTGGCGTGTACAGGCAGACAACACGCTTAAACGCACCCCGGTGCGCATCGGTGCGTTCGGCGAAAAATCCGTGCCGGTGCTGGAAGGCTTGAGTCCCACTGATTGGGTGATCGCCGCCGGCGTGCATGTGCTCCATGAGGGCCAGCAAGTGCGCCCGGTGGATCGCTCCAACCGGATAGTGAATCTGGCGGCCAAGGAGTAGTCCCCGATGGGTTTCAATCTTTCCGAATGGGCGTTGCGTAATCGCCAGATCGTACTGTTCCTGATGATCCTGCTGGCAGTGGTCGGCACCTTGTCCTACACCAAGCTGGGGCAAAGCGAAGACCCGCCGTTCACCTTCAAGGCCATGGTGATCAAGACCAACTGGCCCGGCGCTACGGCTCAGGAAGTTTCGCGCCAGGTCACCGAGCGCATCGAGAAAAAACTGATGGAGACCGGCGACTACGAGCGCATTGTCTCCTTCTCGCGTCCCGGCGAATCCCAAGTCACCTTTATGGCCCGCGACTCCATGCACTCGGCGCAGATCCCCGAGCTGTGGTATCAGGTGCGCAAAAAGATCAGCGACATCCGCCAGACCTTGCCGCCGGACATCCAGGGGCCGTTTTTCAACGATGAGTTCGGCACCACCTTCGGCAACATCTACGCCCTGACCGGCGATGGTTTTGACTACGCCGTGCTCAAGGACTACGCCGACCGTATCCAGATTCAACTGCAACGCGTGCCGGATGTGGGCAAGGTTGAGTTGCTTGGCCTACAGGACGAGAAGATCTGGATCGAGTTGTCCAACCTCAAGCTGGCGACCCTCGGCCTGCCGTTGGCGGCGGTACAGCAGGCGTTGCAAGAACAGAACGCGGTCTCTACCGCCGGCTTCTTCGAAACCCCGACCGAACGCGTGCAACTGCGGGTGTCGGGTAATTTCAAGACGGTGGAAGAGATCCGCAACTTCCCGATTCGTGTGGGTGACCGCACCTTCCGTATCGGCGATGTCGCCGACATCCACCGGGGCTTCAACGATCCTCCGGCACCGCGCATGCGCTATATGGGCGCGGACGCCATCGGCCTGGCCGTGGCCATGCGCGACGGCGGCGACATCCTGGTGCTGGGCAAGGCGCTTGAAGGCGAATTCGCACGCTTGCAGAAGAACCTTCCGGCAGGCATGGAGCTGCGCAAGGTGTCGGATCAACCGGCTGCGGTGAAAACCAGTGTCGGCGAATTCGTCCAGGTCCTGGCCGAGGCACTGGCCATTGTGTTGCTGGTCAGCTTCTTCTCCCTCGGTGTACGCACCGGCATGGTGGTCGCCCTGGCAATTCCGCTGGTGCTGGCGATGACCTTTGCCAGTATGTATTACCTCGGGATCGGCCTGCACAAGATCTCCCTCGGCGCATTGGTATTGGCCCTGGGCCTGCTGGTGGATGATGCGATCATCGCCGTGGAAATGATGGCGATCAAAATGGAGCAGGGCTATGACCGGCTCAAGGCCGCGAGTTTCGCCTGGACCAGCACTGCGTTCCCGATGCTCACCGGCACCTTGATCACCGCCGCGGGTTTTCTGCCGATTGCCACAGCGCAGTCGAGCACTGGTGAATACACCCGCTCGATTTTCCAGGTGGTGACCATCGCCTTGCTGGCCTCTTGGGTCGCGGCCGTGGTGTTTGTGCCGTACCTAGGGGAAAAACTCCTGCCGGACCTGGCGAAGATTCATGCGGCCAAACATGGTGCCGACGGTCCTGATCCCTACGGAACCCCCTTCTACCAGCGTGTAAGACGTTTGGTGGAGTGGTGCGTGCGCCGGCGTAAAACCGTGATCGTACTGACCCTGCTGCTGTTTATCGGCTCGGTGGCGCTGTTCCGTTTTGTGCCGCAACAGTTCTTCCCGGCCTCCGGTCGCCTGGAGCTGATGGTCGACCTGAAGCTGGCCGAAGGCACCTCCCTGAGCAACACCGCCGAGCAGGTCAAACGTCTGGAAGCGCTGCTCAAGGATCACGCCGGTATCGACAACTACGTGGCTTACATAGGCACCGGTTCGCCGCGTTTCTACCTGCCCCTGGACCAGCAGTTGCCGGCCGCCAGTTTCGCCCAGTTTGTGGTGTTGGCCAAAACCATCGAGGAACGTGAAAGCCTGCGCACCTGGCTGATCGAAACCCTCAACGAACAATTCCCCGAGCTACGCTCGCGGGTCACGCGCCTGGAAAACGGCCCGCCTGTAGGCTACCCGGTGCAGTTCCGCGTGACTGGCGAACACATCGAAGAAGTCCGCGCCCTGGCGCGGAAAGTGGCGGCCAAGGTTCGCGAAAATACCCACGTGGCCAACGTGCACCTGGATTGGGAAGAGCCGAGCAAGATCGTCTACCTCAATATCGACCAGGATCGCGCCCGCGCCCTCGGTGTGAGCACCGCCAATCTGTCGAAATTCCTACAGAGTTCGCTGACAGGTTCCAGCGTCAGCCAATACCGGGAGGACAACGAGTTGATCGAAATCCTCCTGCGCGGCACCGTCCACGAGCGCACCGAGTTGTCGCTGCTGCCAAGCCTCGCCGTGCCGACCGACAACGGTAAAAGTGTGGCGCTGTCGCAAATCGCCACCCTCGAATACGGCTTCGAAGAGGGCATCATCTGGCACCGCAATCGTCTGCCGACGGTGACGATCCGCGCCGACATCTATGGCAAGGAGCAACCGGCGACCCTGGTCCAGCAGATCCAGCCGACCCTTGAAGGCGTGCGCGCCGAACTGCCGGATGGCTACTTGCTGGAAGTCGGCGGTACCGTCGAGGATTCTGCCCGTGGGCAAAACTCGGTCAAAGCCGGCGTACCGCTGTTTATCGTGGTGGTGCTGACCTTGCTGATGCTGCAACTGCGCAGCTTCTCACGTACGGCGATGGTGTTTCTGACGGCGCCGCTGGGCCTGATCGGCGTGACACTGTTCCTGTTGGTGTTCCGCCAGCCCTTCGGCTTTGTGGCCATGCTTGGCACCATCGCGCTGTCGGGCATGATCATGCGCAACTCGGTGATCCTGGTGGACCAGATCGAGCAGGACATCAAGGCCGGGTTGGCGCCATGGCAGGCCATTATCGAAGCTACCGTCCGACGCTTCCGTCCGATTGTTCTCACCGCCCTCGCGGCGGTGCTGGCGATGATCCCGCTGTCGCGCAGCGTGTTCTTCGGGCCGATGGCAGTGGCGATCATGGGTGGGTTGATTGTGGCGACGGCGTTGACCCTATTGTTCCTGCCGGCCCTGTATGCTGCGTGGTTCCGAGTGAGGAAGGACGTCGCGTAATCATGTTGGCCACTGTTTCAGCCCTGATGTTGTTATTGCTTGCCCCTGGCCCGACCAACACCCTGCTGTTTCGCGCAGGGCTGTTGTTCGGCTGGCGGGCCTCGTGGCAACTGGCATTTGTCGAGTGCCTGGCCTACCTGCTGCAGGTTTCGCTGTGGGGTGTGGCCTTGCTGTATCTGGCGGCGTATTCGCCATGGGCGTTGAAGGCCACGCAACTGGCGGCGGCGTGTTACCTGCTGTATGTCTCGTACAAACTCTGGCAACGCAAGAACAGCGCGGCCGACCCGAGCCGCGACCGTTTCTCCGGGCTGTATTTCTTCTGGCTGACGGTGATGAATCCCAAAGGCCTGTTGATCGTGTCGTTCATCGCGCCGGTCGGCGCCTTTGCCACGTTGCCAGGCTATGCCGGGTTCATGCTCACCCTGGTGTTGGTGGTGATCCCGGTAGGGTCGGCGTGGATTGTGCTGGGCAGTCGCTTCGAAGGGATTCAAAAGGCCTGGCTGACGCCGTTGAAGATCAACCGCGCCACCTCGATCGCGATTGGCTGCTTTGCCACGTTGATGGTGGGGCGGTTGGCGGAATCGGTCCTGCATTAGATCGCTCCCCGTTGCAGGGAGCGATCCTTCCAACGTTTACAGCGCGCCGAACACCTTCTTCGCCAGGCTGGTGGCCGCGGCCGCCGGGTTCTTGCGAATGGTTTCTTCCTGTTGCGCGATCATCTTGAACAAGCCATCCAGCGCCTGCTCGGTCACGTAGTTTTCGACGTTGGCGCTTTTTGCGTCCACTGCGCCAAACGCCGCAGCCTTGCCGGCCAGGGCGTTGTACTGCTGGGCCACGCCGACCTTGTCGGTCGCCGCTTTCACGATGGGCAGGAACTTGGCGCGGATCTGCTCGCGGCTGCTTTTGTTCAGGTATTGGGTGGCCGAGTCCTGGCCGCCGCTGAGGATGCCCTTGGCGTCGGTCACGCTCATGTTTTTCACGGCATTTACCAGGATCGGCTGGGCCTGGGTCACGGCGGACTCCGCAGCTTTGTTCATGCTGGTTTCCAACTGCGTGACCTGGTCACCCATGCCGAACATCTTCAGCTTGTCGGCCACTTTGCCCAACTTGCCCGGCAAACCGATCTTCACTTGCGGATTGTTACTGAAACCTCCCGGTACACCCAGTTGTTTCACGGCGATCTGTGCGCCTTGGGTCAGGGCGTCCTTCAGGCCGCCGCTGGCGTCGCCCTGGGACAGGCTGCTGAGGTCCAGGGCCATGGCGTTGGCGCCGAGCAGCAGGCCGGCACACAGGGCAGTAAAGCGAAGGGAGTTGCGGAGCATGGGCGCTTCCTTTTGATGGGGCGTGTATTCTGGAGGCTATCAGTGGGCCGCGGCGTCAACGCGCAAGCGCAGGGGTTGCGGGTCCTGGCCGTTGAGCTGCACAGAGTGCCGTTCGGTGGTGATAAACATTAGCTTGCCATCCACTTCGATGCGAGCGCTGACCGAATAACTGTGGCCAGGCTTGACCTGTGCTGGGTCGTAGCTCAGGTGAAACGCCAGGGGCACCTGGCCTTTGACCGGGCCTTTCTGCTCCGCCAGCGTCACGGCTGGCGCGTCGGCCAGGGACACGTCTTGCAGGCTGACACTCAAGATGGCGGTGGGCGGCAGGGCGATGCGTTGCAGGTAGAATACTTCGCCATCGAGGCTGGCCTTGGGGGCGGGCGTCATGGATTGGCAGGCTCCGAGCAGGGCGGTGAGGCCGAGGAGGATGATCTTTTTCATGGTGTTGCTCCTTGTCAACGGCGCCGGAAACCGCCCGGCGCCTTATTCAATCTAGCGGCTTTCTTCAGGCGTGGGGGCGTCAGGTTCGAGCGGCGTTTGCGCCGCGCCATCGACGCGATGCAGTGCGACCTGGCGGATCGACAGGCGAATTTCCGCCGGCAACACGCGCTTGGCCGCGCCTTCGGCCAGTTCGCCGAGCAGGTCGTGGTAGCTCAGCTTGCCGGCTTCATCGCGGCGCAGCACATCTTGCTCCAGCAACGTCTGAATAAAATGTCGGAAAAGGCTCTTGTCGAAGAACTCCGGTGCGTTGAGACCATGCAGGATCGACAGGCGCTGGGCCATCACCGTGCACAGGTCCTCCAACTCCTCGGCGCTGATGCTGTTCTGGCCGCTGTTGAGCAGCAGCGAGATCGCCATGTAGAAGCGTTGCAGGGTCTGGGCGATGCTCTTGGACAATAGCGTCAGCAGCACGAAGTGCGTTGAACTCGGGGCCGGGCGCAGGTACACGTTGTTCTCGAAGCGCAGCAGGCCTTGCTCGACGAAGGCTTCCAGCCACTGGTCGACCACGCTGTCCAGCTCATCCAGCGACCAGCGGATAAACAGCTCCGATTGCAGGTACGGGTACAGCGCGTGGGTGTAGCGCAGGATCTGTTCGCGGCTCATCCGCGAGCTGCTCTGGAAAAAACTGGCGAGCAATGCCGGGAGGGCAAAGATGTGCAGCACGTTGTTGCGGTAGTAGGTCATCAGGACAGCGTTTTGCTCGCCCAGGTACACAATCTTACCGAGGGCGTCGCTCTGTTCCGACAGCAGATCCATGTCCTTGACGTGCTTGATCAGCGCCAGGCCATCGCCTTCGGGCAACGTGGTGTGGGGCGAGTAGGGCACGCGGCGCAGCAGCGCCAGGTACAGGTCCAACTGGCGTGCCATGGCCTGTTCATCCAGGGCCAGGCGTGTGGTTGAGAGCAACGCCAGGGCCACCAGGTTGACCGGGTTGACCGCAGCGGCTTCGTTGAGGTGGCGGGCCACCCGCTCGCCGAGGCGGTTGGTGGTTTCGTTGAGCCATGCCGGTTTGTAGTTCGGGCCCAGCTCCTGGGCGCGCCAGTCCGGTTGCTCGGCGTCGAGGAACTCCGCCAGTTTGATCGGCTCGCCGAAGTTGACCGCGACTTGGCCAAAGCGCTGCTTGAGCGCGCCGACCACTTTGAAAATATCGAAGATCGACTCTTTCTTCTTGCTCGCGCCGCGCAACTCACCGAGATAGGTCCGGCCTTCGAGCACGCGCTCATAGCCGATGTACACCGGCACGAAGACGATGGGCATGCGCGAAGAGCGCAGGAAGCTGCGCAGGGTGATTGCCAGCATGCCGGTCTTTGGCTGCAGCATGCGCCCGGTACGCGAGCGGCCGCCTTCGACGAAGTACTCCACCGGGAAGCCTTTGGTGAACAGGGTATGCAGGTATTCGTTGAACACCGAGGTGTACAGCGGGTTGCCCTTGAAGGTGCGGCGCATGAAAAACGCACCGCCACGGCGCAGCAGGCTGCCGATCACCGGCATGTTCAGGTTGATCCCGGCGGCGATGTGCGGCGGGGTCAGGCCATTCTTGAACAGCAGGTAGGAGAGCAGCAGGTAGTCGATGTGGCTGCGGTGGCACGGTACGTAGATCACCTCGTAGCCCTGGGCAACCTTTTGCACGCCTTCGATGTTGTTGACCTTGATGCCGTCGTAGATCTTGTTCCAGAACCAGCTCAGCACCACTTCGAGGAAGCGGATCGCGGTGTAGGTGTAGTCCGACGCGATCTCGTTGCCGTAGCGCAGGGCCAGGGCCTTGGCTTTGTCCGGGGCGATTTTTTCGCGTTCGGCCTCGTCCGCAATGGCTTGGCGCACCAGCGGCATGTTGACCAGGCCTTTGACCAGGTTGCGTCGGTGGGACAGGTCGGGGCCGATCACGGCGGTCTTCAGGTTGCGAAAGTGCACCCGCAGGATCCGTTGGGCCATGCGGACGGTGCGTTCGTGGCCTTTATTGTGCTCGATCAACTCACGCAGGTTGATAGGCGCGGAGAATTGCACACGGGTCTTGCGACCGAGGATCAGGATGCTCAGCAACCGGCGCAGGCGGCCGGTGACCGCCCAGCTGTCGGCGAACAGCAGTTTCCACGGGCTGGACTCGCTTTCCGGCGACTGGCCCCAGAACACGCTGACCGGAATGATTTGTGCATTCTCTTCGGCGTGCTCGCTGAGGGTGTTGACCAGTCGGGTCAGGGTCGGCGGCGCGCCGCGCTTGTCCTGGCGGCCGAGCCAGTCCGGCTCGGGCGTGAGGTAGAAGAACGCCGCCGGCTCCATCAACGGGCCCACCGATACCGGCAGCACCGGGCGCGGCAGGCCGGCCTTGGTGCACTCGGCATCGACCACGGCCAATTCGGTGAGGGAGGGCGATTGCAGGACGTAGAACACCGGCCGACTGCGGTCGAGGTTAAGGGTAAGGGACGACTGGTTGATCGTCTCCGAGCGAACCCAGAGGTACAACAGTCGGCGCAAGGTGCCAAACACCAGACGGCGGAACGGGGAGCGGGTCATAGGCGTGCTGCTTCAAGTGGGAAAAACCGAGCAGGTGCTCGGGCGGGTAGTGTGCCGTATTCGCCGAAAATCGGCAAAAAAGCCGCGAAGTAAACTTGAGTTGATGGTTTTTGAACCTGTCTTATACTCGGCAGTTCAATGCGACCGACTCAACAATAAAAAGCATATGGGAGGAAGACAGATGACAACGCGCGAAACCGGCAATGTGAAGTGGTTCAACGATGCAAAGGGTTACGGGTTTATTCAGCGGGATGATGGCAAGGATGTGTTTGTGCACTACCGCGCCATTCGCGGTGAAGGCCATCGTTCGTTGGCCGAGGGCCAGCAGGTGGAATACGCCGTGGTGACCGGCGAGAAGGGCTTGCAGGCGGAGGATGTGGTGGGTCTTTGACCTAGATTCATGCAACGCCGCTGAACCCATGTGGGAGCTGGCTTGCCTGCGATAGCATCACCCTGGTCTGCCTGACAGACCGAGGTGCTTGCATCGCAGGCAAGCCAGCTCCCACACAAGCCAGCTCCCACAGTTGATTGGGTTCACAACTCAGGTTTTATGCGGTTTTCCAGGTGATTTCTTCTTCGCCATCTGTGCTGATGCGCATCCAGCGATCGGCGCTTTCTTCGCCTTCTTCCTCAACCCACGTACCCGGTGCGCAACGCACTTCGACGTTCAGCGCAGCAAATGCAGCGCGGGCGCAGGCGATGTCGTCGTCCCACGGGGTCTGGTCGCTTTCCAGGTACAGGCTGTTCCATTTGCCTACAGCCTTCGGCAGCCAGGTGACAGGCACGTTACCGGCCTTGCACTTGTAGGTCTGGCCTTTCTGGACCCAGTCGGTGCACGGGCCCAGGGCGGCGCCCAGCCAGGCGGCGATAGCCTTGTAGTCGACGTCGGCGTCCTTCAGGTAAATCTCGATATCGGGTTGGCGCATGGATGTTCCTCGTTGCGGGATTTAAAAAATCCATTCGCGGAAAAGTCGGTTATTGAAGCACGAAATAGTCGTAGCGCATCGACACGGTGACGATCAGCGGCTCGGCGGCCTCGATCACGTCGCTGCGGCGTTCGGCACTGGCGCGCCAGCCATGGGGTGTCATGGCCAGCAGGTTGGCGCGGTCCTGGGGTTGCGCCAGGCTTAGCGTGAACTCTAGGGTTTCGCTGTGCGCCAGGCTCATGCCTTCCGGCACCAGGGCCAGGTGTTTGTCGTCGGTGTACTCACGCACCTCGTCGTAAAGGCGCTCGCGCAGTTCCATCAGGTGACCGCTGGTCGGGCCGACTTTCATCAAACCGCCGCCGGGGCTCAGCAGGCGCTTGGCCTCTTCCCAGTCCAGCGGGCTGAATACGCTGGCGAGGAATTGGCAACTGCCTGACGCCAAGGGCACGCGGGCCATGCTGGCGATCAACCAGGTCAGCGCCGGGTTGCGTTTGCACGCACGCTTGACCGCTTCCTTGGAGATGTCCAGCGCATAGCCGTCGGCGCGGGGCAGGGCGTCGGCGATTTGCGCGGTGTAGTAACCCTCGCCGCAGCCGATGTCCACCCAGCGCGCCGGGGCGCGCTCAGCGGCCAGTTCGGCCAGGCGCCTGGCGACCGGCGCGTAATGGCCGGCGTTGAGGAAGTCGCGGCGCGCCTCGACCATGGCGAGGTTATCGCCCGGGTCGCGGCTGTTTTTGTGCTGCACCGGCAACAGGTTCAGGTAACCCTGGCGTGCGCGGTCGAAACGGTGCCCGGCGGGGCATGCGACGCCATTGTCGACCGCGTTGAGCGGCGCACTGCAAATGGGGCAGGCCAGCATCAGGCGAGCAACTTGATCAGGGTCTGGTAGTAGATTTCGGTCAGCACGTCGAGGTCGCTGGCCAGAATGCGCTCGTTGACCTGGTGGATCGTCGCGTTGACCGGGCCCAGTTCGACCACCTGGGTACCGAGGGTGGCGATGAAACGCCCATCGGAGGTGCCACCGCTGGTGGACGCCTGGGTCTCACGCCCGGTGATCGCCTTGATGCTCGCGGATACCGCATCCAGCAGCGCGCCCGGCTCGGTGAGGAACGGCAGGCCCGACAGCGCCCACTCCACGTGCCAGTCCAGGCCATGCTTGTCGAGAATCTGGGCGACCCGCTGCTGCAGACCTTCGACGGTGGATTCGGTGGAGAAGCGGAAGTTGAACACCGCCGTCAGGTCGCCCGGGATCACGTTGGTCGCGCCGGTGCCGGAATTCAGGTTGGAAATCTGGAAGCTGGTCGGCGGGAAGAAGGTGTTGCCGTCGTCCCAATGCTCGGCGGCCAGTTCAGCCAGGGCCGGAGCGGCCAGGTGGATCGGGTTCTTCGCCAGGTGTGGGTAGGCCACGTGGCCTTGTACGCCGCGCACGGTCAGGGTGGCGCCGAGGGAGCCGCGACGGCCGTTCTTGACCACGTCACCCACCAGCGTTGTGCTCGACGGTTCGCCGACGATGCACCAGTCCAGGCGTTCCTTGCGTGCGGCCAGGCGTTCGATCACGGCCTTGGTGCCGTGGTGCGCCGGGCCTTCTTCATCGCTGGTGATCAGGAAGGCGACCGAGCCCTTGTGGTCCGGGTAGTCGGCGACAAAACGCTCGGACGCGACGAGCATCGCGGCCAGGCTGCCTTTCATGTCCGCTGCGCCACGGCCGCAGAGCATGCCGTTGTCATCGATCAGCGCGTCGAACGGGTCGTTCTGCCAGGCCTGCACCGGGCCGGTCGGCACCACGTCGGTGTGACCGGCAAAGCACAGCACCGGGCCATCGTGCTTGCCATGGGTGGCCCAGAAGTTGTCCACGTCTTCAATACGCATCGGCTCAAGCGCAAAACCGGCGTCGCCCAGGCGCTGCATCATCAGCTTCTGGCAATCGGCGTCGATCGGCGTCACAGAGGGGCGACGGATCAGGTCGATGGCAAGTTGAAGGGTCGGCGAAAGGTCGGCATGGGCCGTCATGGGAAAACTCCGGGAAGCGTGTAATGGGCGCAGGACGTATGAGGACCTTAAACTGGCGCAGATCCAATGTGGGAGCGGGCTTGCTCGCGAATGCGGTGGGTCAGTCAATTCATGTGTGGCTGACACACCGCATTCGCGAGCAAGCCCGCTCCCACATAGACCTGCTTTCACATGAAGCACTGGTGCAGGCCAAGTCTTGCAAAACGGCCGTTATCTTATAGCAAAACGGCGACCAGAGGCCGCCGTTTAGTGCATTGCGCAAGTTTTTACGCAGCTGGCGCGGGCTCCACGGCTGCCGAAGGTTTCGGCAACGACGACAGGAACGCCATGATCAGCGCCGCCACGTACGGCAGCGACTGTACCAGCAGCATCACCACCCAGAAGCGCATGTCATTGCTCGGCAGGCCTTGCACCAGATAGATCCCCAGTGCGGCACCCCACAACAGCAGCATGATGAACATTTCTTCGCGGGCTTCGGAAATCGCTACCCAGAAGCCGTGGTTATCCGCGTTTTTCGGTGTACGAAAGAACGGAATACTGCTGGTGAAGAAGCCATACAGCACCGCCTTGGCGATGGTGTGGGACAACGCCAGGCCGGCCAATGCTGCGCAGAACGCGTCCTTGAGGTTCACGCCTACGGCACGGCGGTACAGGAAGATGATCTTGCCCACCTTGAACACGAACAGCGCCAACGGCGGAATCGCGAAAATCAGCAGCGGCGGGTCGACCCGCGTCGGCACGATGATCATCGCCGCCGACCACAACAGCGCGCCGACGGTGAAGAAGATGTTCATGCCGTCCGCCACCCACGGCAACCAGCCCGCGAGGAAGTGGTAACGCTGGCCACGGGTCAGCTCGGTGCCCTTGCCACGCAAGAGGCTTGCGGTGTGGCGCTTGATGATCTGGATTGCACCATAGGCCCAGCGGAAACGCTGTTTCTTGAAGTCGATAAAGGTATCCGGCATCAAGCCCTTGCCGTAGCTGTCGTGGTAATACGCTGCCGACAGGCCTTTCTCGAACACCCGTAGGCCGAGTTCGGCATCTTCACAAATGCACCAGTCGGCCCAGCCGAGTTCTTCGAGCACCGAGCGACGGGTCATGGTCATGGTGCCGTGCTGGATGATCGCGTCACGGTCGTTGCGGGTGACCATGCCGATATGGAAGAAGCCCTTGTATTCCGCGTAGCAGAGCTTCTTGAAGGTGCTTTCGTTCTGGTCGCGGTAATCCTGCGGCGACTGCACCACCGCGATTTTCGGGTCGGCGAAGTGCGGCACCATGTGCTTGAGCCAGTTCGGCGATACGCAGTAATCGGAGTCGATCACCGCGATCACTTCGGCATCCTTGGCGGTGTGCGGGATCAAGTAGTTCAAGGCGCCACCCTTGAAACCGGCCAGGGGCGCGACGTGGAAGAACTTGAAGCGCGGGCCGAGGGTTTCGCAGTAGTCGCGCACCGGCTCCCAGACGGCCGGGTCCTTGGTGTTGTTGTCGATGATCAGGACTTCGTAGTCCGGGTAATCGAGGGCGGCCAGGGCGTCGAGGGTCTGTTTGACCATCTCCGGCGGCTCGTTGTAGCAGGGCACGTGGATCGACACTTTCGGGCGGTAGTCCGAATCCCCTTCAACCGGCAGGAATTCACGCCGGCGCTTGTGGGTCCACACCGCTTCCGCCAGTTCGTGGGCCTCGGTCAGCAACACGATAAACACGCCCAGCGCGCCAAGGGCCAGGAGAATGCCAACGGTGACACTGAACCAGGTGCTGTATTGCTGGCTGTAGTCGTAACCGATCCACACCAGCACCGAACCGCACAGGAACGCGATAAAGGTCAGGAAGGTCCGACCCCGCTGGCGCAGCGCCGAGCCGTCGATCATCAGCAGGGTCAGGGACAGCAGCGCGAGCACCACCGAACCGATGGCGAGTACGCGCCACTGCGGGATCGCGACGACCGGGCCTTCAAAGTTGAATTTCTGCTGGCGCGCGCCGTTGAATACGCCCCAGTAAGCACCGGCCGAGCCTTCGTCGCTGACTTTCCACGGCTGATCGAAGGCCTCGATCACGAAGTAGTTATAGCCCTGGCGGTTCAGCTTATTCACCAGCGTACGCAGGTAAATCGCCTGGTCGGCCGGCGACGTTTCGTTGCCACCGCGCATGCGCCCGTTACTCGGCCAGCCAACTTCCGACAGCAGCAGCGGCTTTTTCGGGAACAGCTTCTTCAGATCCTTGGCACGGTCGAGTACGTACTGGCCGGCCTTGTCCATCGGAATGTATTCCCAGAACGGCAGGATGTGCGCGGCGATCAGGTCGACGTGCTTGGCCAGTTGCGGGTTCTTTTCCCAGATGTCCCATTGCTCGGATGTGGTGACCGGCACTTTGACGGCGGCGCGCACCCGATCCAGCAGCACGATCAGCGCTTCTGGAGTGATGTCCTTGCGGAACACGGCTTCGTTACCCACCACGACCCGCACCACGCTGCGCGAGCTGTTGGCGATTTCGATGGCGCGCTGGATTTCCCGTTCGTTGCGTTCAAGGTCGGGGCTGATCCAGATCCCCAGGGTCACCCGCAGGCCGAACTCTTCGGCCAGTTTGGGGATGTCACCCAGGGTGCCGTCCACCGAGTAGGTACGGATGTTGTCCGTCAGCTTGCTCATGATCTCAAGGTCACGACGCATCTCGTCGTCGCTTGGGAACTGGTTTTTCTGTGGGTACTGGCCTTGCTGGAACGGCGAGTAGGAAAAACCGGAGATCTGTTCAGGCCAGTTGGGAGCGGTGACCGGGCGGTTGATCAGCGCCCAGAAGCCGGTGAACAGCGCGGCAATTGCCAGCACGATCACCAGATTGAGTCCAAATTTACGCGATGCCATGGTTATGTCGGGTTCCAAAGGGTGTGGAACGAAAAGAGGTGTCGGCCTGCGCCGAACGGCGCGCATCCTACACCGGCCTTTCCCTGAGCGTATAGCAGACAGAGAAAAGCCGGACGTTAGTCAGCGAAAGGCCATCTAAGTTCTTTACTTGTAGCTTGTCGCTTCGAACTTGTCGCTCTGTAGTCCATAATGCGCGCCGGTTTTTGGGGTAATGGTCATGAGTACAGAAGATCCACGGTTTGCAGGCGTCGCCCGCTTGTATGGCATTGAAGGCCTGGAACGCTTGAAAGCGGCCCATGTGGCGATCGTCGGCGTCGGCGGCGTGGGCTCCTGGGCGGCGGAAGCCATGGCCCGTTGCGGTGTGGGCGAGATTTCGCTGTTTGACCTGGATGACGTGTGCGTCAGCAACAGCAACCGCCAGTTGCATGCGCTGGACAGCACCGTAGGCAAACCCAAAGTCGAGGTGATGGCCGATCGCTTGCGCGGCATCAATCCGAATTGCGTGGTGCATGCGGTGGCGGACTTCGTCACCCGCGACACCATGGCCGAATACATCACGCCGAACATCGACTGCGTGATCGACTGCATCGATGCCGTGAATGCCAAGGCGGCGCTGATCGCCTGGTGCAAGCGCCGCAAGATCCAGATCATCACCACTGGCGGCGCCGGCGGGCAGATCGACCCGACGCTGATCCAGGTGTGTGACCTGAACCGCACGTTCAACGACCCGCTGGCGTCGAAAGTGCGCTCGACCTTGCGTCGGGACTACGGTTTCTCGCGCACCGTGACGCGCCATTACAGCGTGCCGTGCGTGTTCTCCACCGAGCAGCTGCGCTATCCCAAGCCGGATGGCAGCATCTGTTTGCAGAAGAGTTTTGTCGGCGATGGGGTGAAGCTGGACTGTGCCGGTGGGTTTGGGGCGGTGATGATGGTGACGGCCACGTTCGGCATGGTGGCGGCGACCAAGGCCGTGGACAAGATTGTGGCCGGGGTGCGCAGGCCTTCAGAGCGTGTTAAACCCGCCTAGGTTCCAGAACCTTGCACAATTCAAAATGTGGGAGCGGGCTTGCTCGCGAATGCGCTGGTTCAGGCAATGATGTATCGACTGGCACACTGCTTTCGCGAGCAAGCCCGCTCCCACAGTTAGCCTTGTGTACGGCTTAGTTCTCGCATGCGCTGCAGCACTGCATTCAAGCCATTGCTGCGCGACGATGATAATTGGCGGGAAAGTCCTAATTGATTGAACCAGTCGTGCAGATCGACGGCTTGCAGTTCAACGGCCGACAACCCATTTACCCGCGCCAGCAGCAACGCCACCAGTCCCCGAATCATCCGTGCATCACTGGCGGCAGCAAACTGCCAATGCCCGTCTTGCAAGCGCCCCACCAACCACACCAGGCTTTCACAGCCCTGCACCAGGTTGGCGTCAACTTTATCTTCCGCGGCCAGGGCCGGCAAACGCTCGCCCCATTGCATCAGCATGCGCGCGCGCTGTTCCCAACTGCCTACCGCCTGGAAGGCCTCCAGTGCAGCGACTGCCTCCACCGGCAGGCTCATCGCAGCATATCCAGCGCCTGATCCAGTGCTTCAAAAAAGCGCTCCAGATCGTCGGAATCGTTATACAGCGCCAGCGATACACGGATTGCCCCCGACAAATGCATCGCCTTGAGCAACGGCATCGCGCAATGGTGCCCGGCGCGCACGGCAATACCTTGTTCAGTCAGCAGGTGGGCGAGATCAGCGTTGTGCACGCCTTCGACCACGAAGCTGACCAGGGCCACCTGGGGCGATCCCAATACCTGTACGCCGTTGCGTGCTTTGAGCCCGCGCAACAGGTAGTCGTGCAGGGCCGCTTCATGGGCGATCACGGCGTCGGCGTGAAGTGAACTCAGGTAATCCAGGCTGGCGCCCAGGCCGATCACGCCTGCAATCGGCGGCGTACCGGCTTCAAACCCCAGGGGCGCCGGACGGAAGCTGGCGCTGTGGTAATCGGCCTGTTGCACCATCTCGCCGCCGAACTGCCAGTGGCGCAGGTGATGCAGCGCTTCATTGCGGCCAAACAACACGCCGACGCCATCCGGGCCGTAGAGTTTGTGGCTGGAGAAAACGTAGAAATCGCAAGCCAGGGCCTGCACGTCGTGGCGGCCGTGGACGATGCCCTGGGCGCCGTCCACCACGCTCAGGGCGCCATGGGCCTTGGCCAGTGCGAGCAAGGCGTCCAACGGCTGCCAGGCGCCGAGTACGTTGGACAGCTGGCTCACCGCCAGCAGGCGCGTGCGCGGGCCGATCAACTCACTGGCGGCGGCGAGGTCGATCACGCCGTCATCGCCCAGTGGCAATACCACCAGCGTCAGCGCGCGGCGTTTGGCCAGTTGCTGCCAGGGCAACAGGTTGGCGTGGTGTTCCAGGGCGCTGATGACAATCTCATCGCCCGCATTGAATAGATGCTCCAGGCCATAGGCCAAGAGGTTCAGCGCAGAGGTTGCGCCGTGGGTGAAGACGATCTGCCCGCTGTCGCCTGCGTTCAGCCACTGCGCGACCTTGCTGCGGCTGTCTTCGAATGCCTGGGTCGCATGGGCCCCCGGCAGGTGCTGGGCGCGGTGCACATTGGCTGCGCCATTGGCGTAGTAATGGCTGATGGCGTCCAGCAAGGCCTGGGGTTTTTGCGTGGTTGCGGCGTTGTCCAGGTAGGTCTGGTCTTGCCGTTGCAGGGTGGCGATGGCCGGGAAATCGGCGCGCCAGGGAGAGGGCACTAGCATGGTGTTCAAGACTCGTATAAGCGAGCCCCAGGGTCGGGGCCCGCTAGTGGCATCGAGTGGCTGCTTAGTTGTGAGCGTGCAGCGCTTCGTTCAGTTCGATGGCCGATTTGTGGGTTTTGCACTCCACGGCACCGGTCTCGGAGTTGCGGCGGAACAGCAGGTCCGGCTGGCCGGCCAGATCACGTGCCTTGACCACCTTGACCAGTTGGTTCTGCTCGTCCAGCAGCGCGACCTTGGTCCCGGCGGTGACGTACAGGCCCGATTCCACGGTGTTGCGGTCGCCCAACGGGATACCGATACCGGCGTTCGCGCCGATCAGGCAGCCTTCGCCCACCTTGATTACGATGTTGCCGCCGCCCGACAGGGTACCCATGGTGGAGCAACCGCCGCCCAGGTCGGAACCCTTGCCGACGAACACGCCAGCCGACACACGGCCTTCGATCATGCCCGGGCCTTCGGTGCCGGCGTTGAAGTTGACGAAGCCTTCGTGCATCACGGTGGTGCCTTCGCCCACGTAGGCGCCGAGGCGGATCCGCGCGGCGTCAGCGATACGCACGCCGGTCGGGACCACGTAGTCGGTCATTTTCGGGAACTTGTCCACCGAGAACACTTCCAGCAGCTCGCCACGCAGGCGGGCTTCCAGCTGGCGCTCTGGCAGTTCGCCGAGATCGATCGCGCCCTGGCTGGTCCACGCCACGTTCGGCAGCTGCGGGAACACACCGGCCAGGCTCAGGCCGTGGGGCTTGACCAGGCGATGGGACAGCAGGTGCAGCTTGAGGTAGGCCTCAGGCGTGGAGGTCAGCGCGGCGTCTTCGGCCAGCAGGGTGGCGACCAGCGGGGTGTGGCTTTCAGCCAGGCGATTGAGCAGTGCAGCCTGGGTGGCGTCGACGTTCTTGAGTGCATCGGCCAGTTGCAGCGCCTGGCTGATGGTGAAGGTGATCGCCTGGTTGCCTTCGGTGTAGCCGAGGATCGGCGCGATGGCGGCGACGATCTCTGCCGACGGGTTGAGCAGCGGTTGTGCGTAAAACACTTCCAGCCAAGCACCTTGGCGGTTCTGAGTGCCGACGCCGAAGCCCAGGCTGAACAGGGAATTGGACATGCTGTTACCTCTACAAAAATGGAAAGGGCTGGCCTACTTGAGGGCCGCCGAATAGCTATCTGGCTTGAAGCCAATCAGGGTTCTGTCACCGAGATCGAGCACCGGGCGCTTGATCATCGAGGGTTGTGCGAGCATCAATTCAATGGCTTTCGACTGATCGAGATCGGCTTTGCGTTCGTCTTCGAGTTTGCGAAAGGTGGTGCCCGCACGGTTCAAAACCACCTGCCAACCGTGCTCATTGCACCATTGGGTCAAGTGTTCGCGGTCGATACCGGCCGTTTTGTAGTCGTGGAACTCGTAGCTCACCCCGTGCTCATCGAGCCAGGTGCGCGCCTTTTTCATGGTGTCGCAGGCTTTGATGCCGAAAAGGTGCAAGGTTTTGCTTGAAACGGTCAAGGAATTGCCCCCCTTTGGACCAATGAAAACGCAAGGTCACGGATTATGCCACGACCGGCGGCCTGTGGTGCCGCTCGTCATGCCAGCGTGCGACTTATGTGCAAATGCCGGGCGGCAGCCGAGGCAGGTAACATAGCTGGCTAATATGGCACTTCAAAGGCGCGGCATTGCCTTATGTGTTTCATAGCAAGTCGATTGTCCGGGAACCCCGCGTTATGCAAACCGCCTATACCGTTCTAATCATGCTGATGCTGGTCAGCGTTTCGCGTCTGGTCGGGCGTGTCATTCCTTTGCCGTTGCCCTTGGTGCAGATCGGCGCAGGCGCCTTGCTGGCCTGGCCGACGCTGGGGTTGCATGTGGCGCTTGACCCGGAGTTGTTCCTGTTTCTGTTCCTGCCGCCGCTGTTGTTTTCCGATGGCTGGCGCATGCCCAAGCGTGAGTTGTGGCGGCTGCGCGGGCCGATCCTGACGTTGGCGGTGGGGCTGGTGCTGTTTACCGTGGTCGGCGCCGGTTACTTCATTCATTGGCTTTTGCCTACGATCCCACTGCCTGTGGCCTTCGCCCTGGCGGCAGTGCTGTCGCCGACGGATGCCGTGGCAGTGTCGGCCATTTCCCAGAATCGTTTGCCCACGCCGTTGATGCATATGCTTCAGGGGGAGGCCTTGATGAATGATGCTTCGGGCCTGGTGACGTTCAAGTTCGCCCTGGCTGCGGCGTTGACCGGAGTGTTTTCCCTGGCGGATGCCGGCCTCACGTTTGTGTTGGTGGCCGCCGGCGGCTTGGCCGTTGGCGTGGCGTTGAGCTGGCTGGTCGGTCGCTTGCGTGCGTGGATGATCGCGCGGGGTTGGGACGACCCGGCGACTCACGTGGTGTTCATGTTGCTGCTGCCCTTCGCCGCGTATGTGCTGGCTGAGCGTTTGGGGGCATCGGGGATTCTCTCGGCGGTGGCAGCGGGCATGATGCAAAGCTGGCTCGACCTGTTGCCGCGCCAGACCAGTACGCGCTTGCTCAATCGCAGCGTCTGGTCGCTGTTGGAGTTTGCTTTCAACGGCTTGATCTTCCTGCTGCTGGGCTTGCAACTGCCGGACATCATCAAGGCGGTGGTCAGTCATGAGCCGACGCTGTGGCCGACGTTGTTGTATCGCTGCCTGGACGTGATCGCGATCTTCCTGGTGTTGCTGGTGCTGCGATTTATCTGGGTGCAGAGCATCTGGCGGCTGTCGGGTTTGTTGCGCAGGCTGCGTGGGAAAAGTGAGCTGACCCTGGTGCCGACCGCGCGCTCATGCTGGCTTCTGACGGTCGGCGGTGTGCGGGGGGCGGTGACCCTGGCGGGTGTGATGTCGGTGCCGTTGCTGCTGGCGCCGGGCCAGGCCTTCCCTGAGCGCGACTTGCTGATCTTTATCGCCGCTGGCGTGATCCTGCTGTCGCTGGTCGCCGCCTGCATCGCCTTGCCGCTGTTGTTGCGCGGCGTCGAAAAGAGCCCCGATGAGAAGCGCCACAACGAGGTTCGCGAGGCCTGGAAGAAAACCGCCGTGGCCGCGATCCATGCCCTGGAAGCCGAAGAGCCTGTGGAAAGCGACAACCAGGACGCCGCCCAGGCCGCGCTTGCTGCTGAGTTGAAGGCACGCCTGATGTCGGAGTATCGCCACCAGTTGGACGTGTTCAACGACTCCGCCGAAGCCCAGGCGCTGGCTCGCCAGATGGACCTGCTTGAGCGCAAGTTACGCCTCAAGGCCCTGCGGGCGCAGCGCCTGGAGTTGTATAGCTTGAGCCGTCATCACCAGATTGGTGATGACGTGTTGCGGGAGGTGTTGGCCGAGTTGGATATGAGCGAGGCGAACCTGGGCTCGCTGAAATGACCCGTCAGTATCCTATACCTCGCACCTTACTGGCAGCGTGCAGGCGTGGTGTCCTCACCTGGCTGAATATCAATCGGCCAATAAATGGATCACTGGTTTGTCGACGGAAGCGGGTGGGTATAGGAGCGCGATAAATTGCTTATCGCCTTCCGATATATCCTCATTGAAATCCACGCCGACGCCATTGGTTGTTACGTGCGGCGGAACTTTGTAGTGCATCACTGACTTTGAGTCGTAGGCTGATGTGAGAGTGGTGCTCGAATCGGGAGGGTTTAGAAAATTCTCGTCGGTGACCTCTTTTGTATGACCAAGACTTTCGGATTCCGAGTACAGTTTTTCCTTGTTCCACTGTATGTCGTTATCCGGATGTTGGTGTTCATGCAACAGCCCCAATGCGTGCCCGAATTCGTGCCGTATTGAGTGGTTGAGCATATCGGCAGTCTGCACCAGGTCGATGTGCAGGGTGGGTTCGTGCAGAGGCATTTGTTTTGCCTCTGTGCCAATGACCGACCAATTGCCTGTACCGTCATTTTTGCCCGATATTCGAATGTCACCGTCATTGGTGTTGATAAAGTTGAACTTCAAGTTTGTATAAGGCTGCCAAAGATTAATATTTTTCTTTATGTATTCTTTTGCTTTATCCGGCATGTCGAACAATGAAATATTAAGCGTTGAGCCTTGGGGCCATAAGTGTTGGGTCGAGGCAATGCCACGTTCGTGCCTGATCAGCACGGGGGCGGCTGTTTGGGGGGATGGGAGTGCGGGGATGTTGTAAGAGTAGCGCGAGAGATTATTGATCATTAATGTTCCAGGACCGTCGTCGGCCGGCAAGAGCATCCATTCAGTTTATGAGTCCGTCCGTTGGGTGGTAAGTCCTGAAGTCTGGTTCCATGTGCAGTGAGCAAAGTGCTCAGTCTCGACGTGCGCCTGGATGCCCCGCACTGCGTTGCACAGTGCGGGTATTACAGGGTTACTTGCGACGCTGAATGAAATCGCGAATCCGCTCCGCCGCTTCCACACACTCCGCCAACGGTGCAACCAGCGCTAGGCGCACACGCCCGGCGCCAGGGTTGAAACCGTCCACTTCCCGCGATAGGTAAGAACCTGGCACCACGGTCACGTGTTCTTCCACGAACAGGTCACGGCAGAACGCGGCATCGTCGCCCTTTACATTCGGCCACAGGTAGAAACCACCGTCCGGGCTTTGTACGTCCAGTACTGGCTTGAGGATGGCCAGCACCGCGTCGAACTTCTCGCGGTACAGGTCACGGTTGGCCAAGACGTGGGCCTCGTCCTGCCAGGCGGCAATGCTGGCCAGTTGGGTTTGCACTGGCATCGCGCAACCGTGGTAGGTGCGGTACAGCAGGAAGGCCTTGAGGATGTCGGCGTCACCGGCCACGAAACCCGAGCGCAGGCCCGGCAGGTTGGAGCGCTTGGACAGGCTGTGGAACACCACGCAACGCTTGAAGTCCTGGCGGCCGAGTTCGACGCAGGCGCTCAGCAGGCCCGGCGGCGGGGTCTGTTCGTCGAAGTACAGCTCGCTGTAGCACTCGTCGGCGGCGATCACGAAGTCGTATTCGTCGGCCAGGGCGATGAGCTTCTTCAGGGTGTCGACCGGGATCAGCGCACCGGTCGGGTTGCCGGGGGAGCACAGGAACAGGATCTGGCAGCGTTTCCAGATGTCCGGGGTCACGGCGTCGAAGTCCGGGTTGAAGCCGTTGGCATCCAGGCATGGCAGGTAATGCGGCTTGGCCCCGGCCAGGAACGCAGCACCTTCGTAGATCTGGTAGAACGGGTTCGGGCTGACCACCAGCGCGTCGTCGCCACGGTTTACCACGGTCTGGGTGAAGGCGAACAGCGCTTCACGGGTGCCGTTGACCGGTAGGATATTGCGTGCCGGGTCGAGCCAGCCCTTGGGCACGTCGAAGCGGCGTTCGCACCAGGCGCCGATGGCCTCGCGCAGGGCCGGGATGCCCAGGGTGGTTGGGTAGACGGCCATCTGATCGAGGTTGTCGGCCAGGGCCTTGGCCACGAATTCCGGGGACTTGTGCTTGGGTTCGCCGATGGACAGCGCAATCGGGCGCTTGTCCGGGTTCGGCGTGACGCTGCCGAGCAGGGCGCGCAGTTTCTCGAACGGGTAGGGTTGCAACTGGTTCAGGGCGTTGTTCATGTAAGCCTCTATCACGGTGAGCACCGAACCTGTGGGGGCTGGCTTGCCTGCGATCGCATCGCCGCCAGTCATCTGTTGCACCGCGGCGCCCGCATCGCAGGCAAGCCAGCTCCCACAGGGATCGTGTTCACAAAGTTAACAATTCAAATGGTCAGGCGCGTCAGTTCGACGCCGGGCTCCTGGGGCACGCTCAGTTGCTGGACGATGGCTTCCTGCAAGCGCAGGCACAGCTCAGGGTCGGACAGCGGCTGGTTGTCGGCGTCGGTGATGAAGAACACGTCTTCCACGCGCTCACCAAGGGTCGCAATCTTGGCGTTCTGCAGCGACAGGTCGAACTCCAGGAATATCCCGCCGATGCGTGCCAGCAGGCCTGGACGGTCCGGCGCGCTGAGCTCCAGCACCGTGACCGGGCGCTGGGCGTCGTTGGAAATGGTCACCTGGGGCGCAAACGCAAAGTGTTTGAGCTGGCGCGGCACCCGGCGCTGGATGATGGTCGGGTAGTCGTCCGGGTTGCGCAGGGCCTCGGTCAGGCCTTCGCGGATTTTTTTCACCCGTGCCGGGTTGTCGCCGATTGACTCGCCTTCGGTGTCGAGCACGATGTAGGTGTCGAGGGTGAACTGGCTGCTGGAGGTGATCACTCGCGCGTCATGGATGTTCAGGTTGAGCTGGTCCATGGCCGCCACGGTCACGGCAAAGAAGTCGTGCTGGTCCGGCGCGTAGATGAAGATCTGCGTACCGCCTTCGAATTCGCGCTGGGTGGTTTCCTTGATCAACACCAGTGGGCCGCCATCGGCCGGCTGCTGCAGGATCGCGTCACTGTGCCAGGCCACGTCGCCGGCGGTGTGGCGCAGGAAGTAATCGTCGCCCAGTTGCGACCACAGTTGCTCGACGTCGTCCGGGTCATTGCCACCACGTACCAGGATGTCCAGCGCCGCGCTTTGAGTGCGACGGATCTGTTCTTCGCGGTCGACCGGGTTTTCCAGGCCGCGGCGCAAGGCACGCTTGGTCTCGGTGTAGAGCTGGCGCAACAGGCTGGCGCGCCAGGAGTTCCACAGGGTCGGGTTGGTGGCGTTGATGTCGGAGACGGTCAGCACGTACAGGTAGTCGAGGCGGGTTTCGTCGCCGACGATGCCAGCGAAATCGTGGATCACCTGCGGGTCGGACAAGTCCTTGCGCTGGGCGGTGGTCGACATCACCAGGTGGTTTTGTACCAGCCAGACGATCAGGCGGCTGTCCCACAGCGGCAACTGGTGGCGCTGGCAGAACGCCTCGGCGTCGACGGCGCCGACTTCCGAGTGATCGCCATGCCGACCTTTGCCGATGTCATGGTACAGGCCGGCCAGGTAGATCAGTTCGGGCTTGGGCAGCTTGGCCATCAGCTTACTGGCCAGCGGGAATTTCTCTGATACCTGGGTGTACTGCAACTTACGCAGGTGCTTGATCAGGTTCAGAGTGTGGGCGTCCACGGTGTAGATGTGGAACAGGTCGTGCTGCATCTGCCCGACGATAAAACCGAACTCCGGCAGGTAGCGCCCGAGGATGCCGTAACGGTTCATCCGGCGCAGGTTGCGGTGGATGCCGATCTTGCACTTGAACAGCTCGATAAACAGGCTGGTGTTGCGGATGTCGTTGCGGAACTCATCGTCGATCAGGTGACGGTTCTCCCGCAGCAGGCGGATGGTGTCGGCGCGCACGCCTTTGATTTCCGGCTGCTGGGCCATCAGCACGAAGATTTCCAGCATGGCGAACGGCGTGCGCCGGAACACGTTGTCGTTGCGGGCCTCGATATAGCCATCGTGCAGCTGGAAGCGCGCATTGATCGGCTGCGGCGGCGCTTCGTCTTCGGGAGCCAGGATCACCTCTTCGAAGTGCTGGATGATCAGGTCGCTGAGCTGGGCAATGCTCATGACCACCCGGTAGTACTGCTGCATGAAGCTTTCGATGCTGGTCTTCGCGTCCTCGCCCTCAAAGCCCAGCAGGGTGGCGATGGAGCGTTGATGGTCGAACAACAGGCGGTCTTCGGAGCGCCCGGCGAGCATGTGCAGGGCGTAGCGCACTTTCCACAGGAATTCCTGGGACGAGGCCAGCAGGGCGTTTTCGCTCTCTACCAGGAAGCCTTCGCCAGCCAGGGCGCGCAGGTTCAGGGTGCCGTACTGGCGACGGGCCACCCACAGAATCGTCTGGATGTCCCGCAGCCCGCCGGGCGAGCCTTTGACGTTGGGTTCCAGGTTGTATTCGGTGTCGTTGTACTTGTGGTGGCGGGCTTTCTGTTCGGCGCGCTTGGCGAGGAAAAAATCCTTGCTCGGCCACATGTGCGCAGTGCTGGTGACTTCGAGCATGCGTTGGCGCAAGCGCTCGGGGCCGGCGATGGTGCGGCTTTCCATCAGGTTGGTGATGACGGTGAGGTCGGCGCGGGCCTCTTCGGCGCATTCGTCGACGGAGCGCACGCTCTGGCCGACTTCCAGGCCGATGTCCCACAGCAGCGTCAGAAAGCGCTCGATGGAATCGCGAAAGATCTCATGGTCGGCGCTGTCCAGCAGGATCAGCAGGTCGATGTCGGAGTAGGGGTGCAGCTCCCCACGCCCATAGCCGCCGACGGCCACCAGGGCGATGTCGGCGTCCTCGCTCCAGTTGAACTGCTCCCAGGCCTTTTGCAGGATGTTGTCGACGAACCAGGCGCGATCTTCGATCAGCCTGCGAATATCGCGACCGTTGCGAAAGCGCTCATCGAGCACCTCGCGGGCCTGGCGGATCGCCTTCTTGAAAGCGGCAATGGGGCTTGCCTTCAGGGCCAGTTCGGCCTGGAACTGGCCACGGTCGAAGAGTTCGGGATCCACCTGGGGCATCGATCGGCTTTCCTTTCTATCTATTCAGTCAGTCACAACACGCTGTGGGAAAACCTGAGCAACCCTGCTTATACCTAAACGGCAGCCGAAACGCGTGGGATCGTGTCGTCGGCGCGCAGGGTGAAGATCTCGTAGCCGGTTTCCGTGACCAGCAGGGTGTGTTCCCACTGGGCCGAGAGCTTGCGGTCCTTGGTAATGGCGGTCCAGCCGTCGCCCAGTACCTTGGTGTCGGCCTTGCCCTGGTTGATCATCGGTTCGATGGTGAAGGTCATGCCGGCCTTCAGTTCCATGCCGGTGCCGGCGCGGCCGTAGTGCAGGATCTGCGGTTCTTCGTGGAACACAGTGCCGATGCCGTGGCCACAGAATTCGCGGACCACCGAGAAGCCGTTCTTTTCCGCGTGCTTCTGGATCACTTCACCGATGTCGCCCAGGCGGCAGCCTGGCTTGACGATTTCGATGGCCTTGTACATGCATTCCTGGGTGACCTGGGACAGGCGCTCGGCCCAGACCGGCACGGTGCCGACGTGGAACATGCGGCTGGTGTCGCCGAAGTAGCGGTCCTTGATCACGGTGACGTCGATGTTCAGGGTGTCGCCGTCCTTCAACGGCTTGTCGCCCGGAATCCCGTGGCAGACCACGTGGTTGACCGAGGTGCAGATCGACTTGGGGAAACCCTTGTAGTTCAACGGCGCGGGGATGGCGCCCTGCACGTTGACTATATAGTCGTGGCAGATCTGGTTCAGGGTTTCGGTGGTGACGCCGGGCTTGACGTGTTCTGCAATCATTTCCAGTACGTCGGCAGCCAGTTTGCCGGCGATGCGCATGCCAGCAATGTCTTCGGCGGTTTTCAAACTAACGGTCATACAGGCTCTCTCTAGCGCGACGCGCTGAAATCAATACGGTTCACGGGCGTGCGACAAAAGGTTACAGAATTCGCACAAGCCCCAAAAAACGCGATTCTAACAGACGCTGGCGTCAAATCATGAGCCCCTGATGATCGCTTCTCTCTATAAGGTAGGGTGATGTTGGCTCTATTCAAGGGCTTGGGTAAATGCGCTGGGCGGCAAATGTGATTGCGGGTTTCGTTTTCGTCGATGCTGTGGTATAAAATGCGCCGCTTTCCGGGGATACCCCGCAAAGCTTAAATCCACACACGTGTCGACACGATGACCTGGGTGCCGGAGGCCTTGATGCCGCTGGTTGGTCATTGGGATACGTGGAGGCCAAACCCGACTTATTAAGGAACTATCATGTCCCAAGTCAACATGCGCGATATGCTGAAGGCCGGTGTGCACTTCGGTCACCAGACCCGTTACTGGAACCCGAAAATGGGTAAATACATTTTCGGCGCACGTAACAAGATCCACATCATCAACCTTGAAAAAACCCTGCCAATGTTCAACGAAGCTCTGACTTTCGTAGAGCGCCTGGCCCAGGGCAAAAACAAGATTCTGTTCGTCGGCACCAAGCGTTCCGCTGGCAAGATCGTTGCTGAAGAAGCAGCACGTTGCGGTTCGCCGTACGTCGATCACCGCTGGTTGGGCGGCATGCTGACCAACTTCAAAACCATCCGTGCTTCCATCAAGCGTCTGCGTGACCTTGAAGTACAAGCCGAAGACGGTACTTTCGCCAAGCTGACCAAGAAAGAAGCGCTGATGCGCTCCCGTGACCTGGAAAAGCTCGATCGTTCCCTGGGTGGTATCAAGGACATGGGCGGTCTGCCTGACGCACTGTTCGTTATCGACGTTGATCACGAGCGCATCGCGATCACCGAAGCCAACAAGCTGGGCATCCCTGTTATCGGCGTAGTCGATACCAACAGCAGCCCGGAAGGCGTTGACTACATCATCCCAGGCAACGATGACGCAATCCGCGCTATCCAGCTGTACATGGGTTCGATGGCTGACGCTGTAATCCGTGGTCGCAACCACGTTGCTGGTGGTACCGAGCAGTTCGTTGAAGAAGCTCCGGTAGCCGCAGCTGAGTAATTGACGCCCTGGCGTTGACTCAGTAAGCAAAAAGGGGGCTTGGCCCCCTTTTTGCCACCTCGAAAACCATTTGTCGGCAGCGCAGCTACATCATCTGTAACGTGCAGCGGCCTACAAAGGTGGTTCGGGAAGAATTGATCCCCCGTTCGATCGGGTGGAATGGTTGAAAACCTATCCAAGAGGAATTTGAAAATGGCAGCAATTACTGCAGCGTTGGTTAAAGAACTGCGTGAGCGTACCGGCGAAGGCATGATGGATTGCAAGAAAGCCCTGGAAAAGGCTGACGGCGACATCGAAAAAGCCATTGATGACATGCGTGCTTCCGGCGCCATCAAGGCTGCCAAGAAAGCAGGCAACGTAGCTGCTGAAGGCGCGATCGCTCTGAAAGAAGACGGCAAGTCCGCCGTTCTGCTGGAAGTGAACTCGCAGACCGACTTCCTGGCTCTGCAAGATGACTTCAAGGCATTCGTTGCTGCCAGCGTTGAAAAAGCATTCGCTGACAAGCTGACTACCGTTGAGCCTCTGATCGAAGCTCAAGAAGCTGCTCGCCTGGTACTGGTCGGCAAGGTTGGCGAAAACGTCAACATCCGTCGCCTGGTTCGCGTTGAAGGTGATGTTGTTGGTGGTTACCTGCACGGCAACAAGATCGGTGTTGCAGTTGTCCTGAAAGGCGGCAACGTCGAGCTGGCCAAAGACATCGCCATGCACGTAGCAGCCAGCAACCCTGAGTTCCTGCTGCCTTCGGAAGTTTCTGCCGAAGCGATCGAGCGTGAAAAAGCTGTGTTCCTGCAGCTGAACGAAGAAAAAATCAAAGGCAAGCCAGAAAACATTGTTGAGAACATGGTCAAAGGCCGTATCAGCAAGTTCCTGGCCGAAGCAAGCCTGGTTGAGCAGGCGTTCGTCAAGAACCCTGAAATCAAGGTTGGCGAACTGGCCAAGAAAGCCGGTGCAGAAATCGTTTCCTTCACTTACTTCAAAGTAGGCGAAGGCATCGAGAAGCCGGTCGACAACTTCGCTGAAGAAGTTGCTGCCCAGCTGGCTGCCGCCAAGCAATAAGACAGTTTTCAACTGTCGCCCGAAAGAGGCTGCCCGCTCACGCGCGCAGCCTCTTTTCAAATGGGAAGGCCAATTTTATTTGGATTCCCTTCGGAACTGGCTTACAAAGCCGTGTTCCGATGGCGCTGTGAGAGCGTCCAGCTAGAGTGAACGCAAGCCGTAAACGGCTCGCCAAGAATTTTTAAAATACGCCGCAGGAGAGATTCGCAATGGCTCAGCAGGGCAGTGGTTATCAGGCTCGCTATAAACGCATTCTACTCAAGCTCAGCGGCGAGGCCCTGATGGGCTCGGAAGAGTTCGGGATCGATCCCAAGGTGCTCGACCGCATGGCGCTGGAAGTCGGCCAATTGGTTGGCATCGGTGTGCAGGTCGGCCTGGTGATTGGTGGCGGTAACCTGTTCCGCGGCGCGGCACTGAGTGCGGCGGGTATGGATCGGGTCACTGGCGACCACATGGGCATGCTGGCTACTGTGATGAACGCCCTGGCCATGCGCGACGCCCTGGAGCGTGCCAATATCTCGGCTATCGTGATGTCGGCTATTTCCATGGTTGGCGTGACTGATCACTATGATCGCCGCAAAGCCATGCGCCACCTGAACTCCAAGGAAGTGGTGATCTTTGCCGCCGGCACGGGTAACCCGTTCTTCACCACCGATTCGGCTGCGTGCCTGCGCGCGATCGAAATCGACGCCGACGTCGTGCTGAAGGCGACCAAGGTCGATGGCGTATACACTGCAGATCCATTCAAAGACCCGCATGCCGAGAAGTTCGATCATCTGACCTACGATGAAGTGCTGGATCGCAAGCTGGGTGTGATGGACCTGACGGCTATTTGCCTGTGCCGCGACCACAAGATGCCGCTGCGCGTATTTAACATGAACAAGCCCGGCGCCCTGCTGAATATCGTACACGGCGGCGCTGAAGGGACTCTGATCGAGGAAGGCCAACAATGATCAACGAAATCAAGAAAGACGCCCAGGCGCGTATGCAAAAATCCCTGGAATCCCTGAGCCACGCATTCGGCCAGATTCGCACCGGCAAGGCGCACCCGAGCATCCTGGGTAGCGTGATGGTGCCTTACTACGGTTCCGATACACCGATCAGCAGCGTCGCCAACATTACCGTTAAAGACTCGCGCACCCTGCAGGTCGTAGCGTTTGAGCGCAACATGCTGGGTGCTGTCGACAAGGCCATCCAGAGCGCCGGCCTGAACCTCAACCCGACCAACCTGGGCGAGTTGCTGTTGATCTCCATGCCGGCCCTGACTGAAGAAACCCGTAAGGGCTTCACCAAGCAGGCTCGCAGCGCCGCTGAAGATGCACGTGTAGCGGTGCGTAACATCCGTCGCGATGCCCTGGGTGAGCTGAAGAAGCTGGTCAAGGACAAGGAAATCAGCGAAGACGAAGAGCGTCGTGCCGTCGCTGACATCGACAAGCTGACCAAAGATGCCGAGGCCCAGATCACCAAGGCCACGGAAGAAAAAGAAAAGGACCTGATGGCCGTATAAGGGGTCAGGACGCCTTCATGGAAAAGACCAAGCAGACTGTACCTTCTATGGTGCCGCGTCACGTCGCGATCATCATGGATGGGAATAATCGCTGGGCGAAAAAACGCTTTATGCCGGGTGTTGCCGGGCATAAAGCGGGTGTCGATGCGGTGCGGGCTGTGATTGAGGTGTGCGCCGAGGCCAAGGTCGAGGTATTGACCCTCTTTGCCTTCTCCAGTGAAAACTGGCAGCGCCCGGCCGATGAAGTCAGTGCCCTGATGGACCTGTTCTTCAAGGCTTTGCGTCGCGAAGCCAAGCGCCTCAACGACAACAACATCAGCCTGCGAATCATTGGTGACCGCTCACGGTTCCATCCGGAGTTGCAGGCGGCCATGCGCGAGGCTGAAGCCATTACTGCCGGCTCCGGCCGGTTTGTGCTGCAGATCGCCGCCAATTACGGCGGCCAGTGGGACATCGCCCAGGCCGCGCAACGCTTGGCCCGTGAAGTACAGGCCGGTCACCTGCGCCCGGACGACATCACGCCCGAGCTGTTGCAAACCTGCCTGGTGACCGGCGACCTGCCGTTACCGGACTTGTGCATCCGTACCGGTGGCGAGCACCGCATCAGCAATTTCCTCCTGTGGCAATTGGCCTACACCGAGCTGTACTTCTCCGACCTGTTCTGGCCGGACTTCAAACACGATGCCATGCGCAATGCGCTGGCCGATTTCGCTTCCCGTCAGCGTCGCTTTGGTAAAACGAGCGAGCAGATCGAAGCTGGAGCCCGGGTTTAAATGCTTAAACAACGAATCATCACAGCACTGATCCTGCTGCCGATTGCCTTGTGTGGGTTTTTCCTGCTCGACGGTTCCGGCTTTGCGCTGTTTATCGGCCTGGTCGTGACCCTGGGAGCCTGGGAATGGGCGCGCCTGGCGGGTTTCAATGCTCAACTGCCGCGGGTGGTGTACGCCGCTGTCGTGGCGCTTCTGCTGTTCCTGATGTACATCCTGCCGGACATCGCACCCTGGGTGCTGGGGGCAGCGGTGTTGTGGTGGGCACTGGCGACGTTCCTGGTGCTGACCTATCCGCGTACCAGCAGCCAGTGGTCCAGCGTTGCCTGCAAGCTGGTGATCGGTTTGCTGATCCTGCTGCCGGCCTGGCAGGGGTTGGTAGAGATCAAGCGTTATCCCATCGGTAATTGGCTGATTCTGGCGGTAATGGTATTGGTGTGGGGCGCCGATATTGGTGCCTACTTCTCCGGTCGGGCTTTCGGCAAGCGCAAGCTGGCGCCGGCGGTCAGTCCCGGCAAAAGCTGGGAGGGCGTGTATGGCGGCCTGGCATTGACGCTGGTCATCACGCTGGTGGTCGGCCTCGTGCGTGACTGGTCGGTGAAGGAGATTTTCCTGGGCCTGCTGGGTACGGCCATCGTCGTCTTTATCTCGGTGGTGGGTGATCTCACTGAAAGCATGTTCAAGCGCCAGGCTGGGATCAAGGACAGCAGCAACCTGCTGCCGGGTCACGGCGGTGTGCTGGATCGTATTGACAGCCTGACCGCCGCTATTCCGATCTTTGCTGTGCTGTTGTGGATGATCGCTTCGTGAGCCGCCTGCAACAGGTGACCGTGCTGGGCGCCACCGGCTCGGTCGGGCTGAGCGCCCTGGACGTGATCGCTCGTCATCCTGATCGTTACCAGGTGTTTGCCCTGACCGGCTTCTCGCGTTTGGCAGAGCTGCTGGCCCTGTGTGTGCGCCATGCGCCTCGCTATGCCGTGGTGCCTGAGGCAGTCGCCGCGCGAGGCTTGCAGGATGATCTGCGGGCCGCGGGCCTGGCGACCGAGGTGTTGGTCGCAGAGGAAGGGCTGTGCCAGGTCTCGGCGGATGCCGAGGTAGACACCGTTGTGGCTGCCATCGTGGGTGCCGCGGGCCTGCGCCCAACCTTGGCGGCTGTCGACGCCGGCAAGAAGATATTGTTGGCCAATAAAGAGGCGCTGGTGATGTCCGGCACACTCTTTATGCAGGCGGTGCGCAAGAGCGGTGCTGTGTTGCTGCCGCTCGACAGCGAGCACAATGCAATCTTCCAGTGCATGCCGGGTGATTTTGCCCGTGGCTTGAGCCAGGTCGGTGTGCGCCGGATTCTGCTGACTGCGTCCGGTGGTCCGTTCCGACAGACTCCGCTGGCCGAGTTGGAGCACGTCTCGCCTGACCAGGCGTGTGCCCATCCGAACTGGTCGATGGGGCGCAAGATCTCCGTTGACTCGGCGAGCATGATGAACAAGGGCCTTGAGTTGATCGAGGCGTGCTGGTTGTTCGATGCCAGGCCTGATCAGGTCGAGGTGGTGATTCACCCACAAAGTGTGATTCATTCCCTGGTCGATTATGTGGACGGTTCGGTATTGGCGCAGCTGGGTAACCCCGATATGCGCACGCCGATCGCCAACGCCCTGGCCTGGCCTGAGCGGATCGATTCCGGCGTGGCGCCGTTGGACCTGTTTGCCATTGCCCGCCTGGACTTCGAAGCACCGGACGAGCAGCGTTTCCCTTGCCTGCGCCTGGCGCGGCAAGCGGCCGAGGCGGGTAACAGCGCGCCGGCGATGCTCAATGCGGCGAATGAAGTGGCTGTGGCGGCGTTTCTTGATGGGCGCATCCGCTTTCCGCAGATCGCGAGTATCATCGAGGACGTACTGGGTCTTGAGCCTGTGGTCGCTGTAAATGATTTGGCGGCAGTGTTCGAGGCTGATGCAAAGGCGCGGGCCCTGGCCGAGCAATGGTTGAACCGCAACGCGCGTTAGTCTGCGGGCGCGTTTGAGCCTTCAGGCACTGGATTGGAATGCGGAGAAATTAGATGAGTGCGCTCTACATGATTGTCGGCACCCTGGTTGCTCTGGGCGTGCTGGTTACCTTCCACGAATTCGGCCACTTCTGGGTTGCGCGTCGTTGCGGCGTCAAGGTATTGCGCTTTTCCGTCGGTTTCGGCATGCCGTTGCTGCGCTGGCATGACCGCCAGGGCACCGAGTTCGTGATCGCGGCGATTCCGCTGGGCGGCTACGTCAAGATGCTTGATGAGCGCGAAGGCGAAGTGCCGGCCGATCAGCTGGACCAATCCTTCAATCGCAAGACCGTTCGTCAGCGTATTGCCATCGTTGCTGCCGGCCCGATCGCCAACTTCCTGCTGGCGATGTTTTTTTTCTGGGTCTTGGCCATGCTGGGCAGCGAGCAACTGCGTCCGATCATCGGTGCGGTCGAGGCTGACAGTATTGCGGCCAGGGCTGGCTTGACCAGCGGCCAGGAAATTGTTGCGATTGATGGCGAGCCAACCACAGGTTGGGGCGCGGTCAACCTGCAGTTGGTGCGTCGCCTGGGGGAGAGTGGCACCATCAATGTGGTGGTACGTGAGCAGGACTCCACGGCCGAATCGCCACGTGAGCTCAAGCTGGACCGTTGGCTCCAGGGCGCGGATGAGCCTGATCCGATCAAGTCCCTGGGCATTCGTCCGTGGCGTCCGAGCCTGCCGCCGGTCCTCGCCGAGCTGGACCCGAAAGGTCCGGCCCAGGCGGCCGGCCTGAAAACCGGCGACCGTTTGTTGGCGCTTGATGGTCAGGCGCTGGCCGATTGGCAGCAAGTGGTCGATCTGGTGCGTGTACGCCCTGATACCAAAATTGTGCTGAAAGTTGAGCGCGAGGGTGCTCAAATCGATGTCCCCGTGACCCTGTCGGTGCGTGGGGAAGCCAAGGCGGCCGGGGGTTACCTGGGCGCCGGGGTGAAGAGTCCGGAGTGGCCGCCGTCGATGCTGCGCGAGGTCAGTTACGGGCCGGTGGCGGCGATTGGCGAGGCTGCGAAACGCACCTGGACCATGAGTGTGCTGACCCTCGAATCCCTGAAGAAAATGTTGTTCGGCGAGCTCTCGGTAAAAAACTTGAGTGGACCGATAACCATTGCTAAAGTGGCGGGCGCTTCTGCCCAGTCGGGTGTCGCGGATTTCCTGAATTTCCTGGCTTATCTGAGTATTAGCCTGGGGGTTCTGAATTTGCTGCCCATCCCAGTATTGGATGGGGGGCATCTGTTGTTTTATCTGGTCGAGTGGGTGCGTGGTCGCCCCTTGTCGGATCGGGTGCAAGGTTGGGGGATACAGATCGGTATCAGTTTGGTGGTCGGGGTGATGTTGTTAGCCTTGGTCAACGATCTGGGACGTCTGTAACGCTTCGCTGAATTGCGAATCTGCCGCATTTTGCGGCAGTTTGTTTATTGCCAGTTGGAATAAGAAAGGACTTCATGAAACGTCTGCTGCTAACTGCGGTTCTCACCGTATTGATGATCGCCGAAGTTCACGCCGAGTCCTTCACCATCTCCGATATTCGCGTCAACGGCCTCCAGCGGGTATCCGCAGGTAGCGTCTTTGGTGCGTTGCCGTTGAACGTCGGGGAACAGGCTGATGACCGTCGCCTGGTGGAATCCACTCGTGCGCTGTTCAAAACCGGCTTCTTTCAAGATATCCAACTGGGTCGCGAAGGCAACGTCCTCGTTATCACCGTGGTCGAGCGACCTTCCGTCGCCAGTATCGAGATCGAGGGCAACAAGGCGATCTCCACTGAAGACCTGATGAAAGGCCTCAAGCAATCCGGCCTGGCCGAGGGCGAGATCTTCCAGCGTGCCACCCTTGAAGGTGTGCGTAACGAACTGCAACGCCAGTACGTTGCCCAGGGCCGCTACTCCGCGTCCGTGGAAACCGAAGTGATCCCGCAGCCTCGTAACCGTGTCGGCCTCAAGGTCAACATCAACGAAGGCACCGTGGCGGCCATTCAGCACATCAACGTGGTGGGCAACACCAAGTTCGCCGATGAAGACCTGATCGACCTGTTCGAACTGAAGACCACCAACTGGCTGTCGTTCTTCAAGAACGATGACAAGTACGCCCGCGAAAAACTCTCCGGTGACCTGGAGCGCCTGCGTTCCTACTACCTGGACCGTGGCTATATCAACATGGATATTGCCTCCACCCAGGTGTCCATCACCCCGGACAAGAAACACGTCTACATCACCGTCAACGTCAACGAAGGCGAGAAGTACAAGGTTCGTGACGTCAAGCTGAGCGGTGATCTGAAAGTTCCCGAAGATCAGGTCAAGGCCTTGCTGCTGGTGCAGAAGGACCAGGTGTTCTCGCGCAAACTGATGACCACGACCTCCGAGCTGATCACCCGTCGCCTGGGCAACGAAGGCTATACCTTCGCCAACGTCAACGGCGTGCCGACCCCACATGATGATGACCACACCGTGGACATCACCTTTGTCGTCGACCCGGGCAAGCGTGCCTACGTGAACCGCATCAACTTCCGTGGCAACACCAAGTCTGCGGACGAAGTGCTGCGTCGTGAAATGCGTCAGATGGAAGGTGGCTGGGCGTCGACATACCTGATCGACCAGTCCAAGACCCGTCTTGAGCGCCTGGGCTTCTTTAAA
The DNA here is from genome assembly GCF_059803535.1 of Pseudomonas sp. RP-B7. Taxonomy (NCBI): domain Bacteria; kingdom Pseudomonadati; phylum Pseudomonadota; class Gammaproteobacteria; order Pseudomonadales; family Pseudomonadaceae; genus Pseudomonas; species Pseudomonas sp. RP-B7. The sequence continues at coordinate 35,065 of NZ_JAPFHC010000021.1, read as the reverse complement.
GAGGTCAACGTCGAAACCCCGGCCGTGCCAGGTGTGGATGACCAGGTTGACGTGAACTACGCCGTAGAAGAACAAGCCTCGGGTTCGATCACCGCGAGTGTCGGCTTTGCACAGAGTGCCGGTCTGATCCTTGGTGGTTCGATTACCCAGAACAACTTCCTAGGTACCGGTAACAAGGTCTCCATCGGCCTGACCCGCAGCGAATACCAGAGCCGCTATAACTTCGGTTATGTCGACCCCTACTGGACTGCTGACGGTGTGAGCCTGGGCTACAACGCCTTCTACCGTACCACCGACTACAAAGACCTCGACGTCGACGTTGCAAGCTATGCGATCGACAGCCTGGGTGCTGGCGTGAACATCGGTTACCCGATCAGTGAGACCTCGCGTCTTACCTTCGGCCTGACCGCGCAACAGGATGAGATCAAGACCGGTGTCTACACCGTGGACGAAATCTTCGACTTCACCCGTCGTGAAGGTGACAAGTTCCTGAACTTCAAGGCGTCCGCCGGCTGGTCTGAGTCGACCCTGAACAAAGGTGTACTGGCGACCCGTGGTCATTCCCAGAGCCTGACCCTGGAAACCACCACGCCGGGCAGCGACCTGTCGTTCTTCAAACTCGATTACCGCGGCCAGCTGTTCCAGCCGTTGAGCGACAACTACACCATGCGCCTGCACACTGAGCTGGGCTACGGTGACGGTTATGGTTCGACCAATGGCCTGCCGTTCTACGAGAACTACTATGCGGGTGGCTTCAACTCCGTACGTGGTTTCAAGGACAGCACCCTGGGCCCGCGTGGTACGCCGAGCCGTGGTGTTGGTGTAACCGGTAACCAGGGCACTGTGGTCGACTCCGACAACAAGCCTCTGCCGTTCGGTGGTAACGTGTTGATTCAGGGTGGTGCGGAGATTCTGTTCCCGCTGCCGTTCGTCAAGGACCAGCGTTCGTTGCGTACTTCGGTATTCTGGGACGTGGGTAACGTATTCGATTCCAAGTGTGAGCAGATCACCAACCCAAGCGGCGTGAAATCTCAGACCCAGTGCAACGACGTGAGCCTGAGCAACCTGGCGAGCTCCGTTGGTGTGGGTGTGACTTGGGTGACTGCGCTTGGCCCATTGAGCTTTGCTCTGGCCATGCCGATCAAGAAACCGGATAACGCTGAAACCCAGATTTTCCAATTCTCCCTCGGCCAGACGTTCTAAGCGTCTGACCCAAGATAACGACAACGGATTCTGTAGGAGTACATCGTGCGTAAGTTGACTCAATTGGTTCTGCTGGCCACCGTGCTGGTAACCACCCCGGCCTTCGCCGAAATGAAAATCGCCGTCCTGAACTATCAGATGGCTCTGCTGGAATCCGATGCGGCCAAGAAGTACGCCGTGGATGCCGAGAAGAAATTCGGTCCGCAACTGACCAAGCTCAAGACCCTGGAAAGCAGTGCCAAGGGCATCCAGGATCGTCTGGTGGCTGGTGGCGACAAGATGCAGCAAGGCGAGCGCGAGCGTTTGGAGCTTGAATTCAAGCAAAAGGCCCGTGACTACCAGTTCCAATCCAAGGAGCTGAACGAAGCCAAGGCCGTTGCCGACCGTGAAATGCTCAAGCAGTTGAAGCCGAAACTCGACAGCGCCGTGGAAGAAGTCATCAAGAAAGGTGCCTTTGACCTGGTGTTCGAACGCGGCGCCGTGATCGACGTCAAGCCTCAATACGACATCACCCGCCAGGTGATCGAGCGCATGAACCAGCTGAAGTAAGCCATGACCGCGACTATCAAGCTCGGCGAGTTGGCCGAGTTCCTGGGAGCCGCCTTGCGCGGCTCCCCGGAGAAAGAAATCACTGGGCTAGCCACCTTGCAGGAGGCTGGCCCAGCTCAGTTGAGCTTCCTCGCAAATCCCCAATACCGTAAATACCTGGTCGACAGCAGAGCCGCCGCCGTGTTGCTCAAAGCCGGCGATGCCGAAGGGTTTGCCGGGGACGCGCTGGTGGTGGCTGATCCGTACCTGGCCTACGCCAAGGCTTCGCACCTGTTCGATCCAAAACCCAAGGCGGCGGGCGGTGTTCATCCGTCGGCGGTAATTGCGGATGATGCCCAGGTTGACCCTGCGGCCAGCATTGGCGCCTTTGCGGTGGTCGAGAGTGGTGCGCGCATTGCTGCCGGTGTCACGGTCGGAGCCCATTGCTTTATCGGCGCGCGCTGCGTAATCGGCGCCGGTGGCTGGCTGGCCCCGCGCGTGACCCTGTACCACGATGTGCGTATTGGTGAGCGTGTAGTCATTCAGTCGGGTGCCGTGATCGGTGGCGAAGGCTTCGGTTTTGCCAACTCCAAAGGTGTCTGGCACAAGATTGCCCAGGTCGGTGGTGTATTGATCGGCGACGATGTGGAAATCGGTGTGAACACTGCTGTCGATCGCGGGGCCTTGGCCGATACCGTGATCGGCAATGGCGTGAAGCTCGACAACCAGATCCAGATCGCCCACAACGTGCAGATCGGTGATCACACCGCCATGGCGGCGTGTGTCGGCATCTCCGGCAGCACCAAGATCGGCAAGCATTGCATGCTCGCCGGTGGCGTTGGGCTGGTGGGCCATATCGATATTTGCGACAACGTCTTCATTACCGGGATGACCATGGTGACCCACTCGATTACCGAGCCAGGCGCCTATTCCTCCGGTACGGCCATGCAGCCCGCAGCTGAATGGCGCAAGAGTGCAGCACGCTTGAGGCATCTGGACGACATGGCACGACGCCTCAAACAGCTGGAAAAGCGTGTTGGTGACGTGACCCCTGGCGGTAATGTTTCATCAGAAGGCTGATACCATTTCCATATCAAGTGTGCACAGCCGCTAGACTTGCCTCCTTGATTTGCTAGCGGGGCGTGCTTTTAGTCCGCCCGCCCCCAATCTTTATTACAGGCTTCCCCCCGAAATGATGGACATCAACGAGATTCGCGAATACCTGCCTCACCGTTACCCGTTCCTGCTGGTGGACCGCGTAGTGGACCTCAATGTTGAGGAAAAGCGCATTCGTGCCTACAAGAATGTCAGCATCAACGAACCGTTCTTCAACGGTCACTTTCCTGCGCATCCAATCATGCCGGGCGTATTGATCATTGAAGCGATGGCCCAGGCTGCCGGTATCCTTGGTTTCAAAATGCTCGACCTCAAGCCTGCCGACGGCACGCTTTACTATTTTGTCGGTTCCGACAAATTGCGTTTCCGCAATCCGGTCACCCCGGGTGACCAGTTGATCCTGGAAGCCAAGTTCATCAGTTGCAAGCGCCAGATCTGGAAGTTTGAATGTCAGGCGTCGGTAGATGGCAAGCCGGTGTGCTCCGCCGAGATCATCTGCGCGGAACGCAAACTATGAGTTTGATTGACCCTCGCGCAATCATCGATCCGTCGGCCGTTCTGGCCGCCGACGTTGAGGTCGGCCCTTGGTCGATCATCGGCGCAGGTGTTGAAATCGGCGAGGGGACTGTCATCGGGCCGCACGTGATCCTCAAGGGACCGACCCGCATTGGCAAACACAATCGCATCTACCAGTTTTCCTCGGTAGGCGAAGACACCCCGGACATGAAGTACAAGGGTGAAGAAACGCGCCTGGTAATCGGTGACCACAACATCATTCGTGAAGGTGTGACCATTCACCGTGGCACCGTTCAGGATCGTGCCGAGACCACGCTGGGTGATCACAACCTGATCATGGCCTATGCCCATATCGGCCATGACAGCGTGATCGGCAACCACTGCATCCTGGTCAACAACACCGCGTTGGCAGGCCACGTGCACGTTGATGATTGGGCGATCCTGTCCGGTTTCACCCTGGTGCATCAGTATTGCCACATCGGCGCCCACAGCTTTTCCGGCATGGGGACCGCCATCGGCAAGGACGTTCCGGCGTTCGTCACCGTGTTCGGCAACCCGGCCGAAGCCCGCAGCATGAACTTCGAGGGCATGCGCCGTCGTGGTTTCAGCGAAGAGGCGATCCACGCCCTGCGTCGCGCCTACAAGGTGGTCTACCGCCAGGGGCTCACCGTTGACCAAGCCTTGACCGAACTGGCCGAGCCGTCAGCGTTGTTCCCGGAAGTCGCGGTATTCCGTGACTCGATCCAGGCGTCGACCCGCGGCATCACGCGCTGATCATGGCCAATCTGCGTATTGCGTTGGTGGCCGGAGAAGCTTCCGGCGACATCTTGGGCGCAGGCCTGATGCGAGCCCTCAAGGCCCAGCATCCTGCGGTTGAGTTTATCGGTGTGGGTGGTCCGCTGATGCAGGCCGAAGGCCTCACTTCCTATTTCCCCATGGAGCGCTTGTCGGTCATGGGGTTGGTGGAAGTGCTGGGGCGTCTGCGTGAGCTTCTGGCTCGGCGCAAACTGCTGATTCAGACCCTCATCGAAGAAAAACCCGACGTCTTTATCGGAATCGATGCGCCGGACTTCACCCTCAACATCGAACTCAAATTGCGTCAGGCCGGGATCAAGACGGTGCACTACGTCAGCCCGTCCGTGTGGGCGTGGCGACAGAAGCGCGTGTTGAAGATCCGGGAAGGCTGCGACCTGATGCTGACCCTGCTGCCGTTCGAGGCCCGTTTCTACGAGGAGAAGGGCGTGCCGGTGCGGTTTGTCGGGCATACCCTGGCCGACACCATTCCGCTGCACGCCGACCGCGCAGCAGCCCGTACCGAACTGGGTTTGGCTGACGGGCCGTTGGTCGCGCTGATGCCGGGCAGCCGTGGCGGCGAAGTCGGGCGCCTGGGGGCGTTGTTTTTTGATGCGGCCGAACGCCTGCTGGCCTTGAAGCCAGGCGTACGCTTCGTGCTGCCGTGCGCCAGCCCGCAACGACGGGCCCAGATCGAAACCTTGCTTGAAGGGCGCAACCTGCCGCTGACCTTGCTCGACGGCCAATCGCACCTGGCCCTGGCGGCCTGTGATGCGGTACTGATCGCCTCGGGCACCGCGACCCTGGAAGCGCTGCTGTACAAGCGCCCAATGGTCGTGGCCTACCGCTTGGCGCCGCTGACGTTCTGGATTCTCAAGCGCATGGTCAAAAGCCCCTACATCTCCTTGCCGAACCTGCTGGCTCAACGCCTGTTGGTGCCGGAGTTGTTGCAGGACGACGCAACGCCCGAAGCCCTGGCGCAAACCGTACTCCCCTTGATCGATGGCGGCGAAGAGCAGACCCGCGGTTTTGATGAGATTCACCGCACCCTGCGCCGTGATGCGTCCAACCAGGCGGCGGACGCCGTGCTGACCTTGATCGGTAAAAAACAGGAAACCCTATGACCACGCAAATGGGCCTGGACTTCAGCCTGGTTGCCGAAGCCCACGAACTGGTGGCCGGTGTCGACGAAGTCGGTCGCGGGCCGCTGTGCGGCGCGGTAGTCACGGCGGCGGTGATCCTTGATCCGAACCGTCCGATCCTCGGTCTCAACGACTCGAAAAAACTCACCGAAGCCCGCCGCGAAAAGCTCTTCGACGAGATCTGTGAAAAAGCCTTGAGTTGGCACATTGCCCGTGCCGAAGTCGAGGAAATCGACGAGCTGAACATTCTCCACGCCACCATGCTCGCCATGCAGCGCGCGGTCGAAGGCCTGCACATCACGCCAAAAATGGCGATGATCGACGGCAACCGCTGCCCCAAACTGGCGATGCCCTCTGAAGCCGTGGTCAAGGGTGATAGCAAAGTGCCGGCGATTGCCGCGGCGTCGATCCTGGCCAAGGTCAGCCGTGACCGTGAAATGGCTGCTTTCGAATTGACCTACCCCGGCTACGGCATCGGTGGTCACAAAGGCTACCCGACGCCCGTTCATCTGGAAGCCTTGGCCCGCCTGGGTCCAACGCCGATCCATCGTCGCTCGTTCGCCCCGGTGCGCCTGGCTTACGAGGCACGGGAGCGTCTCGCAGAGGTGTAGTCGCGAGGCTGATGTTTTTGCCAAGGCCCGGTACAATCCGGGCCTTGTTGTTTCCACGTATAAGAGATCACTATGCCGGCTTCATTCGTTCACCTGCGCCTGCACACTGAATACTCCCTGGTCGACGGCCTGGTACGGATCAAACCGCTGGTCAAAACCCTGGTGGGCATGAACATGCCAGCGGTGGCGGTGACCGATCAGAACAACATGTGTTCCCTGGTCAAGTTCTACAAAAATGCCATGGGCGCCGGCATCAAGCCGATCTGTGGTGCCGACCTGTGGTTGTCCAACAAAGATCCGGACAACGCCCTGAGCCGCATCAGCCTGCTGGCGATGAACGGCGTCGGTTATCGCAACCTCACTGAACTGATTTCCCGCGGTTTCATCGACGGCCAGCGCAATGGCTCGATCATTATCGAGCGCGAATGGGTCGCCGAGGCCAGTGAAGGCCTGATCATGCTGTCGGCCGCCAAAGAGGGTGAGATCGGTCTCGCGCTGCTCGGCGGCAACCCCCAGGAAGCCGAAGTACTGGCCCGCGAGTGGATGCAGGTCTTCCCCGACCGTTTCTACCTGGAAGTGCAACGCACCAACCGCCCCAACGACGAAGAGCATCTGCACGCCGCCGTCGCCCTGGCCGACAAGCTGGGCGCGCCGTTGGTGGCGACCAACGATGTGCGCTTTATCAAGAAGGAAGATTTCGAGGCCCACGAAACCCGCGTGTGCATCGGCGAAGGCCGGGCCCTGGATGACCCGCGTCGCTCGAAGAACTACAGCGAGGAGCAATACCTCAAAAGCGCCGACGAGATGGCCGAGCTGTTCAGCGACCTGCCGGAAGCGCTGGAAAACTCGGTGGAGATCGCCAAGCGCTGCAATATCGAAGTGAAGCTGGGCAAGCACTTTTTGCCCAACTTCCCGATTCCCGATGGCATGACCATCGACGAATATTTCCGCAAAGTCTCGTTCGACGGTCTGGAAGAGCGGTTGAGCGTTCTGCTGCCCAAGGACACCACCGAGGACTACGAGGCCAAGCGCCAGGTCTACGTGGATCGGTTGAATTTCGAGCTGGATATCATCATCCAGATGGGGTTCCCCGGTTACTTCCTGATCGTGATGGACTTTATCCAGTGGGCCAAAAGCAATGGCGTACCCGTTGGGCCCGGCCGGGGGTCGGGTGCCGGTTCGTTGGTGGCCTATGTACAGAAGATCACCGACCTCGACCCGCTGGAATATGACCTGCTGTTCGAGCGATTCCTCAACCCGGAACGGGTTTCCATGCCCGACTTCGACGTCGACTTCTGCATGGACGGCCGCGACCGCGTAATCGAATACGTGGCCGAGAAATATGGCCGCAATGCGGTAAGTCAGATCATCACGTTCGGCTCCATGGCTGCCAAGGCTGTAATCCGCGACGTGGCGCGGGTGCAGGGCAAGTCCTACGGCCTGGCGGATCGTCTGTCGAAGATGATTCCGTTCGAAGTCGGCATGACCCTGGAAAAGGCTTACGAGCAGGAAGAAATCCTGCGCGACTTCATCAAGGTCGATGAAGAGGCCGCCGAAATCTGGGACATGGCGCGCAAGCTCGAAGGTGTAGTGCGTAACGTCGGTAAACACGCCGGTGGTGTGGTAATTGCACCTACCAAGCTCACCGACTTTTCGCCGATCTATTGCGACGAGGCCGGTGACGGCCTGGTAACCCAGTTCGACAAGGACGACGTGGAGGCGGCCGGCCTGGTGAAGTTCGACTTCCTCGGCCTGCGGACCCTGACGATCATCGACTGGGCGCTCAAGACCATCAACCGTGACCGCGCCAAGGTCAACGAAGCGCCACTGGATATTGCCTTTATCCCGCTGGACGACAAACCAACGTACCAGTTGCTGCAAAAAGCCGAGACCACGGCGGTGTTCCAGCTTGAGTCGCGCGGCATGAAAGAGCTGATCAAAAAGCTCAAGCCCGACTGCCTGGAAGACTTGATCGCACTGGTGGCGCTGTTCCGTCCGGGCCCGCTGCAATCGGGCATGGTGGATGACTTCATCAACCGTAAGCACGGACGTGCCGAGCTGGCTTACCCGCACTCGGACTATCAGTACGAAGGCCTCAAGCCCGTACTGGCACCGACCTACGGCATCATCCTGTATCAGGAACAGGTGATGCAGATCGCCCAGGTCATGGCCGGTTACACCCTTGGCGGTGCGGACATGCTGCGTCGGGCCATGGGTAAGAAAAAACCCGAGGAGATGGCCAAGCAGCGCGGCGGCTTCATTGAAGGTTGCGCGACCAACAATATCGACGCCGACCTTGCAGGTAACATCTTCGACCTGGTGGAAAAGTTCGCCGGCTACGGTTTCAACAAATCCCACTCCGCCGCCTACGGCCTGGTGTCGTACCAGACCGCTTGGCTGAAGGCCCACTACCCGGCGCCATTCATGGCGGCGGTACTCTCGGCGGATATGCACAACACCGACAAGGTCGTGACCTTGATCGAGGAAGTGCGCACCATGAAGCTGCGCCTCGACGCGCCGGATGTGAACGCCTCGGAGTTCAAGTTCACGGTGAACGACGAAGGCCGTATCATTTACGGCCTGGGCGCGATCAAAGGTGTGGGCGAAGGCCCGGTGGAAGCGATTGTCGAAGCGCGTCAGGACGGGCCGTTCAAGGACCTGTTCGACTTCTGCGCGCGGGTCGACCTCAAGCGCATCAACAAACGTACCCTTGATGGCCTGATCCGCAGCGGTGCACTCGACCGTCTCGGCCCGTATTTCCACGATGAACCGAAAGCTTACCAAGCCAATATCGACCGTAACCGCGCGGTGTTGCTCGCCGCCATGGAAGAGGCGATCAAGGCCGCCGAACAGACCGCCCGCACCCACGACAGCGGCCACGCCGACTTGTTTGGCGGTTTGTTCGTCGAAGAAGATGCGGATGTGTACGCTAACCACCGCAAGGCCAAGGAGTTGACCCTCAAGGAACGTCTCAAGGGTGAAAAAGACACCCTGGGCCTTTACCTCACTGGTCATCCGATTGACGAATACGAGGGCGAAATCCGTCGTTTCGCCCGTCAACGCATCATCGACCTGAAGCCGGCGCGAGACACCCAGACCGTCGCCGGCATGATCATCGCCCTGCGGGTGATGAAAAATAAGAAAGGCGACAAGATGGGCTTTATCACCCTCGATGACCGCTCGGGGCGGATCGAAGCGTCGCTGTTTGCCGATGCCTTCCACTCGGCCCAGTCGTTGTTGCAGACCGATGCCATGGTCGTCGTGGAGGGGGAGGTCAGCAATGACGACTTTTCCGGCGGCCTGCGCCTGCGGATCAAGCGGGTGATGAGCATGGAAGATGCGCGCACCAATCTTGCCGAAAGCCTGCGCCTGAGGGTCAAGACCGAGGCGCTCAAGGGCGATCAGCTACGCCTGTTGGGCGAATTGCTCAAACGCCATCGTGGCGCGTGCCCGGTGACCATGGAGTACACCGGCAGCGATGCCAAGGCGATGTTGCAGTTCGGCGAGACCTGGCGAATTGATCCTGCGGATGGCTTGATTCAAGCTTTGCGTGACCAGTTCGGCCGTGACAACGTCTTCCTCCAATACCGTTGACGGTCAGATATGTCTGATCTCGACTAAATATTTAATCTCGACCTAAACGCGCCTCTCCCTTAAGGTAGGGCGCGAATAGACAACCGGCTGGCCAGGCACTCCCTGGCCGTCGACCCAAGACGGACGCTTATGAACCCGAATTTTCTTGATTTCGAACAGCCGATCGCTGACCTGCAAGCCAAGATCGAAGAGCTGCGCCTGGTCGGCAATGACAATTCGCTGAATATCGGCGATGAAATCTCGCGCCTGCAAGACAAGAGCAAGACGCTGACCGAAGACATCTTCGGCAAGCTGACCAGCTGGCAGATCGCGCGCCTGGCCCGCCACCCGCGCCGTCCATACACCCTGGACTACATTGACCACATCTTCACCGAGTTCGACGAGCTGCATGGCGACCGCCACTTCTCCGACGACGCGGCCATCGTGGGCGGTATCGCTCGCCTGGACGACCAGCCAGTGATGGTGATCGGTCACCAGAAAGGCCGTGAAGTGCGCGAGAAAGTACGTCGCAACTTCGGCATGCCGCGCCCGGAAGGCTACCGCAAGGCGTGCCGCCTGATGGAAATGGCTGAGCGCTTCAAGATGCCGATCCTGACCTTCATCGACACTCCGGGTGCGTACCCGGGTATCGACGCTGAAGAGCGCAACCAGAGCGAAGCGATTGCCTGGAACCTGCGCGTCATGTCCCGCCTGAAGACCCCGATCATCGCCACCGTGATTGGTGAAGGTGGTTCCGGCGGTGCACTGGCCATCGGTGTCTGCGATCAGCTGAACATGCTGCAATATTCGACCTACGCGGTGATCTCGCCGGAAGGTTGCGCCTCGATCCTGTGGAAAACCGCAGAAAAGGCGCCGGACGCTGCCGAAGCCATGGGCATCACTGCCGATCGTCTCAAGGGCCTGGGGATCGTGGACAAAGTGATCGCCGAGCCACTGGGCGGCGCCCACCGTGACCCGGCTGCCGCGGCTGCGACCATCCGCGCAGAATTGGGCTCGCAACTGGCGATGCTCAAGAAGCTGGATAACGAAGCGCTGCTGGCCCGTCGTTACGAGCGCTTGATGAGCTACGGTCTGTAATTCGACATAGCCCTAAAATGTGGGAGCGGGCTTGCTCGCGAAAGCGGTGGATCAGTCAACCTTTTCAGTGACTGACACTCTGCATTCGTGAGCAAGCCCGCTCCCACATTTGCTTTGTGTATGCTGGGTTATCGTATGCCAGATCAGTGGCGGTGTTTTTCATGAAATCCTCCTTGTCCGCCAAGCTCCTTCACGCCCTCTCTGCCTGGCGCAACGCCCCGGCCTGGCATATCGCTTTCTCCGGCGGGCTCGACTCCACTGTCCTGCTGCACCTGCTCGCTAACACTGAGCATCTTCCTCCCCTCAGCGCCATCCATGTCCACCACGGCCTGCAAGCTGTCGCCGACGCCTGGCCAGCGCATTGTCAGTCGATGTGTGACGCTCTGGGCGTGCCCCTGCGCGTCATGCGCGTGCAAGTCCGGCCCGGCGCCAGCCTTGAGCGTGCCGCCCGTGATGCGCGCTACCAGGTGTTTGCCGAGGTGACCGGGGCAGGGGAGGTGTTGCTCACTGGCCAGCATCGTGATGATCAGGCCGAAACCCTGCTGTTTCGCCTGTTGCGCGGGGCAGGCGTGCGGGGATTGTCGGCAATGCCTGCGCAGCGCCCCTTGGCGGGCGGTCATCTGGTGCGACCGTTGCTGGAGGTATCGCGGGCTGAGTTACAAGCCTATGCCAGCGAACATCAACTCACGTGGATTGAAGATCCGTCCAACACCGACCCGCGGTTCTCGCGCAACTACCTGCGCCACCGAGTGTTCCCGGTACTCACGGAGCGTTGGCCGCAAGCGGTCTCCAGCCTGGCGCGCGCCGCCGAGCACCTGGGGGAGGCGCAAGGGTTGCTCGACGAATTGGCGCAACTGGACCTGCGTACCGCTGACCAGCCCTCCGCCTTTCCCTGGTTGCCATTGCCGTCATTGGCCCTTGCGCCGTTGCGCGAACTTTCCGATGCCCGCCAACGCAACACCCTGCGTCATTGGCTGACGCCGCTGACTCGGTTACCCGACAGTGACCATTGGGCCAGCTGGCATTCCCTGCGGGACGCCAAGGGCGACGCGCAGCCCCTGTGGCACCTTGCCGATGGCGAGTTGCACCGTTGTGGCGAGCGCATCTGGTGGCTGCCTACCGCTTGGTCGGAATTTTCCGACGCATCGGTGAGCTGGCCCGATCCACAAATCCCACTAGAGTTACCCGGCAATGGTCGCCTGAGACTGATCGGCACGGCCCCTGACGGCCCACTGGTGATCCGCTATCGCCAGGGCGGCGAAGCCATCGAAGTGCCGGGCCGTGGCCGGCGTGACGTGAAGCGCCTGCTGAATGAATGCGGCTTGCCGGGCTTTGTCCGTGGCAGATTGCCGCTGCTGTATCGGGGTGAGCAATTGCTGGGTATCCCAACCCTCGCCGGGCTATGGCCCAACTCGGCCAGCGACTGGCAATTACATTGGATGCCACAGAACTGCGATCAAGGTTTGAGCTGATAGCGCCTTTCCGGTAGACTACGCTCCCTTCTTGATACAACTTCTGTGGATTCGCCTGAATCGCAGCAGTTGCCGATTACCAAGCAGTCTTTGCTGGGCGATTCCAAAAAATGTGTAGCGATCAACGTACCGGTGTTTCATTGCTGGTCTGTCACAACGCGGCGGTTTTTTTGAAAGGTGCACTGTGATTAATGCAGGTGATCGGGGGCTTCGGCCTCTCTTCGCTTTCCCCGGCGGCTCGGACCGCTTTAACGCAGACTTCTAGGGTTTTTCATGACGCGCTACATATTCGTCACGGGCGGTGTTGTTTCTTCATTGGGGAAAGGCATCGCATCGGCTTCATTGGCGGCCATCCTGGAGGCGCGGGGACTTAAGGTCACCATGCTCAAGCTGGACCCGTACATCAACGTTGACCCGGGCACCATGAGCCCGTTCCAGCACGGTGAAGTGTTCGTCACCCACGACGGCGCCGAGACCGACCTGGACCTGGGCCACTACGAGCGGTTCATCCGCACGACCATGACCCAGAACAACAACTTCACCACAGGCCGTGTCTACGAGCACGTGCTGCGCAAAGAGCGCCGTGGTGACTACCTGGGTGCAACCATCCAGGTGATCCCGCACATCACCGACGAAATCAAGCGCCGCATCATCAAGGGTGCAGGCGATGCCGACGTGGCGATGGTCGAGATCGGTGGCACCGTGGGTGACATCGAATCCCAACCGTTCCTCGAAGCCATCCGCCAGTTGCGTTTCGAAGTCGGCGCCAAGCGCGCGATGTTGATGCACCTGACACTGGTGCCGTACATCGCCACCGCTGGCGAAACCAAAACCAAGCCTACCCAGCACTCGGTCAAGGAACTGCGTTCCATCGGCCTGCAGCCGGACGTGCTGGTGTGCCGCTCCGATCACCCGATCGACATTTCCTCGCGTCGCAAGATCGCGCAATTCACCAACGTTGAAGAACGTGCGGTGATCGCGCTGGAAGACGCCGACACCATCTACAAGATCCCGGGCATCCTGCATTCGCAAGGCCTGGATGATTTTGTGGTCGAGCGTTTCGGCCTGCAATGCAACGGTGCGGACCTGTCCGAGTGGGAAGCCGTGGTTGACGCCAAGCTCAACCCAGAGCACGAAGTCACCATCGCCATGGTCGGCAAGTACATGGAATTGCTGGATGCCTACAAGTCGCTGATCGAAGCGATGAGCCACGCGGGCATCAGCAACCGTACCAAGGTCAACCTGCGCTATATCGATTCCGAAGACATCGAGAACCAAGGCACCGCCTTGCTCGAAGGTGTGGACGCGATCCTCGTTCCAGGCGGCTTCGGCCTGCGTGGCGTGGAAGGCAAGATCACTGCCGTGCAGTACGCTCGTGAGAACAAGGTGCCGTACCTGGGGATTTGCCTGGGCATGCAAGTGGCCGTTATCGAGTTCGCCCGTAACGTGCTGGGTTGGAAAGACGCCAACTCCACCGAGTTCGACAGCAAGAGCGGCCACCCGGTCGTGGGCCTGATCACCGAGTGGGAAGATGCCACCGGCGCGGTCGAAACCCGTACCGAAGCCTCCGACCTGGGCGGCACCATGCGCCTTGGCGCGCAAGACTGCCTGCTGGAAGTGGGCTCGCTGGTTCACGATTGCTACGGCAAGGACGTGATCGTCGAGCGTCACCGTCACCGCTACGAAGTGAACAACAACCTGCTGCCGCAAATCAAAGAAGCCGGCCTGAAAATCTCCGGTCGCTCCGGTGATGGCGCACTGGTTGAAGTGGTTGAAGCACCGGATCACCCATGGTTCGTCGCTTGCCAGTTCCACCCGGAGTTCACCTCGACGCCGCGCGACGGTCACCCGTTGTTCAGCGGTTTCGTCAAGGCGGCACTGACGCAACACCAGAAGAAGGCGTAACCCTGATGGCCCAGAAGATCATTCGCGTCGGCGACATCGAGATTGCCAACGACAAGCCCATGGTGCTGTTTGGCGGCATGAACGTGCTGGAAAGCCGCGACATGGCGATGCAGGTCTGTGAAGAGTACGTGAAGGTCACCGAGAAACTCGGTATCCCTTACGTATTCAAGGCCAGCTTCGACAAGGCCAACCGTTCGTCCGTGACGTCCTATCGCGGCCCGGGCCTTGAAGAAGGCATGCGGATCTTCCAGGACATCAAGCAAGCCTTCGGCGTGCCGATCATCACCGACGTCCACGAGCCTGAACAGGCTGCCGTGGTCGCCGAGGTGTGCGACATCATCCAGTTGCCGGCCTTCCTGTCGCGCCAGACCGACCTGGTCGTGGCGATGGCCAAGACCGGCGCTGTGATCAATATCAAGAAAGCCCAGTTCCTCGCGCCCCAGGAGATGAAACACATCCTGAACAAGTGCGTGGAAGCGGGTAACGACCAGTTGATCCTCTGCGAGCGCGGTTCGAGCTTCGGCTACAACAACCTCGTGGTGGACATGCTCGGTTTCGGCATCATGAAACAGTTCGAATACCCGGTGTTCTTCGACGTGACCCACGCGCTGCAAATGCCCGGTGGTCGTGCCGATTCCGCCGGTGGGCGCCGTGCCCAGGTGCTGGACCTGGCCAAGGCCGGCATCAGCCAGTCCCTGGCTGGCCTGTTCCTGGAAGCCCACCCGGACCCGGATAACGCCAAATGCGACGGCCCATGCGCCCTGCGCCTGGACAAGCTGGAGCCGTTCCTGGCCCAGCTCAAGCAGTTGGACGAACTGGTCAAGAGTTTTCCGACGGTAGAGACCGCGTAAGCCGCGTTTCTCCGGTAAAGTATCCCACGCTAAAAGCTCAGGCCCCCGGGCCTGAGCCTTGTCGCCTGCAAGCCTGCCCCGTTGTTCCACCCTTGCGGTCGGTCAAAAGTTTTCCTTCAGCTGCGTCGTTTTCGTCAACTTTGGAGTGTTTACAACAATGGCAAAAATCGTCGACATCAAAGGTCGTGAAGTTCTCGACTCCCGTGGCAACCCCACCGTCGAAGCCGACGTGCTTCTCGATAACGGCATCATCGGCAGCGCCTGCGCGCCGTCCGGTGCTTCTACCGGTTCGCGCGAAGCGCTGGAACTGCGTGATGGCGACAAGAGCCGTTACCTGGGCAAGGGTGTACTGAAAGCTGTTGCCAACATCAACGGCCCGATCCGTGACCTGTTGCTGGGCAAGGACCCGCTGGACCAGAAAGCCCTGGACCACGCGATGATCAAGCTCGACGGCACCGAAAACAAAGGCAGCCTGGGCGCCAACGCCATCCTCGCCGTGTCCCTGGCTGCCGCCAAGGCTGCTGCACAGGACCAGGACCTGCCGTTGTACGCGCACATTGCCAACCTGAACGGCACCCCGGGTGTCTACTCGATGCCAGTACCGATGATGAACATCATCAACGGTGGCGAGCACGCTGATAACAACGTCGACATCCAGGAATTCATGGTGCAGCCGGTTGGCGCCAAGTCCTTCTCCGAAGGCCTGCGCATGGGCACCGAGATTTTCCACCACCTCAAGGCTGTGCTGAAGGCCCGTGGCCTGAGCACTGCGGTGGGTGACGAAGGTGGTTTCGCACCGAACCTGGCGTCCAACGAAGATGCACTCAAAGTGATCTCCGAAGCCGTGGCCAACGCTGGCTACAAGCTGGGCACCGACGTGACCCTGGCACTGGACTGCGCGGCCAGCGAGTTCTACGAAGATGGCAAGTACAACCTGTCCGGCGAAGGCCAGGTGTTCAACTCCGAAGGTTTCGCTGAATACCTGAAGGGCCTGACCCAGCGCTACCCGATCATCTCGATCGAAGACGGCCTGGACGAGTCCGACTGGGACGGTTGGAAAATCCTCACCGACAAGATCGGCGAGAAGATCCAACTGGTGGGCGACGACCTGTTCGTGACCAACACCAAGATCCTGAAAGAAGGCATCGATAAAAAGATCGCCAACTCGATCCTGATCAAGTTCAACCAGATCGGCACCCTGACCGAAACCCTGGAAGCCATCCAGATGGCCAAGGCTGCGGGCTACACCGCCGTGATCTCGCACCGCTCCGGCGAAACCGAAGATTCGACCATTGCCGACCTGGCCGTGGGCACTTCGGCTGGCCAGATCAAGACCGGCTCCCTGTGCCGTTCGGACCGCGTTTCCAAGTACAACCAATTGCTGCGTATCGAAGAGCAACTGGCAGGCAAGGCCAAGTACAACGGTCGCGGCGAGTTTCGCGGCTGATGGTTAAATGGTAAAAGTCGTCTGATAGCGTCGCAAATTTCACGATGAAGTGAATTTCGACGCTAATCTCATGGCTACCGAGCACAAGCCTGGTTCTTCCAGGCTTCGTGCTATCAGTTGCTGCAAAAGTTTTACATGGCTGTCTTTTTTCACTGGATACCCGGATTTCGATGCGCAGTCCCAATTGGTTGTTCCTCATCTTGCTCCTGTTGCTGGCTGGCCTGCAGTACCGCCTATGGGTGGGTAATGGCAGCTTTGCGCAGGTAAAGGATCTGACCCAGCAAATTGCCGACCAGCACGCCGAAAACGAACGCCTGCTGGAGCGAAACCGCGTCCTCGACGCCGAAGTGCTTGAGCTGAAAAAAGGTACGGAGACCGTTGAAGAACGGGCTCGCCATGAGTTGGGTATGGTCAAGGAGGGCGAAACCCTCTACCAGTTGGCCCAATGAGTAATGGTTTGCCGGCCTTCTGGGCCGTGATTCCTGCCGCGGGCGTTGGTGCTCGTATGGCTGCGGACCGTCCCAAGCAATATTTGCAGTTGGGCGGGCGCACAATTCTCGAACACAGCCTCGGCTGTTTTCTCGACCATCCTTGCCTCAACGGGTTGGTGGTCAGTCTTGCTGTCGATGATCCTTATTGGCCCAGCCTGGCTTGTGCTGCCGACCCGCGCATTCAGCGTGCGGACGGTGGTTCGGAGCGTTCGGGCTCGGTGCTCAATGCGCTGCTGCATCTGAATGCCCTCGGCGCCAGCGATGACGATTGGGTGCTGGTGCACGATGCTGCGCGGCCGAACCTGAGTCGTGATGATCTCGACAAGTTATTAAGCGAACTGGCGGATGACCCGGTCGGCGGCCTGCTGGCCGTGCCGGCCCGCGATACGCTCAAGCGTGTCGACAAACACGGGCGTGTGGTCGAGACCGTCGACCGTAGCCTGATCTGGCAGGCGTATACGCCGCAGATGTTCCGCCTGGGGGGCTTGCATCGTGCGTTGGCCGACAGCTTGGTGGCGGATGCTGTCATCACTGACGAAGCCTCGGCGATGGAATGGTCCGGCCAGGCGCCGCGCTTGATTGAAGGGCGCTCGGACAATATCAAGGTGACCCGGCCCGAAGATCTGGAGTGGTTGCGGTTGCGGTGGGCTAACCGTAGGTAGTCAGATAGACCGCATCGACCCCTTTGCGAGCAAGCCCGCTCCCACATTTTGATTTGTGAATGCAGTCAAGTGTGGGAGCGGGCTTGCTCGCGAAGAGGCCATTACAAACACCCCCACAATCAGCTGCTGTACTCCGGCCTTTCAGCCAACCCCGCCTTCAAGAAATCCACCAACTTCCTGACCTTCGGCGACAAATGCCGCTGCTGCGGATACAACGCCCACACCGCTGTATTTGGCGGCTGATGCGCCTCCAGCAACGACACCAGCGCACCACTGTGCAGATGCTCCAGCACGTAATAATCCGGCAACTGGCACAGCCCGACGCCTTGCAGCGCTGCATCCAGCACCGCCTGCCCACTGTTACAACGCCAGTTTCCCTGTACACGCTGGGAAAATTCCCGCCCATCCTGGGCCAGTTGCCAAATGTCCGAGCTACCGATCAGGCAGTTGTGCCGACTCAATTCCGACAAACTGTGTGGCCGACCATACCGTGCCAGGTAGGACGGCGACGCACACAAGTACATGCGCCGCGGCGCCAGGCGGCTGGCGACCATGCGCGAATCCTGCAGGCGCCCGAGGCGAATCGCCAGGTCGAGGCCTTCGTGCACCAAGTCCAGTTGACGGTTGCTCAGCTCAATATCCACGCGCAACTGCGGGTACAACGCCATGAACCGCGTCACCAGCGGCACGATGAATCGCTCGCCGTACGCCACGGCGCAGGTCATGCGCAACATGCCCTTGGGTTCGCTGGTGAGGTCGCCGACCGCGCGCAGGGCTTCTTCGCGCCCGTCCTGCAAACGTTGGCAATGTTGCAGAAAGGTCTGGCCGGCCTCGGTCAGCGTGACCTTGCGCGTACTGCGATAGAGCAAGCGCGTCTGCAAGCGTTCTTCCAGGCGTGCCACCTGCCGGCTGATGTGGGATGAGGACACGCCCAGGCGCTCGGCTGCCGCGGTGAATTGGCTGCATTCGGCTACCGCGACGAATTCATCAATGCCTTCCCAGCGGTTTTCCAACATGATGATTATCCCTGTACAGCAATAAAGTTTTGCTTTTGGCTGGATTATTCATCAGTCAGCCATGTTTTACACTCTGTGCCTTAGTTTTTAACCCGATGGAGAAACCCGGATGATCAAGTCCCGCGCCGCCGTAGCCTTCGAAGCCAAGAAGCCTCTTGAGATCGTTGAAGTGGATGTCGCCATGCCCAAGGCGGGTGAAGTGCTGTTGCGCGTAGTTGCGTCCGGCGTTTGCCACACCGACGCGTACACCCTGTCCGGTGCCGATCCGGAAGGCATCTTCCCGTCGATCCTCGGCCACGAAGGCGGTGCGGTGGTTGAAGCGATTGGCGAGGGCGTGACGTCGGTGGCGGTTGGCGACCACGTGATCCCGCTGTACACCCCGGAATGCGGCAAGTGCAAATTCTGCCTGTCGGGCAAGACCAACCTGTGCCAAGCCATCCGCTCGACCCAGGGCAAGGGCCTGATGCCGGACGGCACCACGCGCTTCTCTTACAAAGGCCAGCCGATTTTCCACTACATGGGGACCTCGACCTTCTCCGAGTACACCGTGCTGCCGGAAATTTCCGTGGCCAAGATTCCCAAAGAAGCCCCGCTGGAGAAAGTCTGCCTGCTGGGTTGCGGCGTCACCACCGGCATCGGCGCGGTCATCAACACCGCCAAGGTCAAGCCGGGCGATACCGTGGCCATCTTCGGCCTCGGCGGTATCGGCCTGTCGGCGGTGATCGGTGCGGTCAAGGCCAAGGCCGGGCGCATCATTGCCATCGACATCAACCCGGCCAAGTTCGAGATCGCCAAGCAACTGGGGGCTACCGACTGCATCAACCCGAAAGACTACGACCGCCCAATTCAGGACGTGATTGTCGATTTGACCGACGGCGGTGTGGACTTTTCCTTCGAATGCATCGGCAACGTGCAACTGATGCGCGCCGCCCTTGAGTGCTGCCACAAAGGCTGGGGCGAGTCGGTGATCATTGGTGTTGCCGGCGCCGGCCAGGAAATTTCCACCCGTCCATTCCAGTTGGTGACCGGTCGCGTCTGGCGCGGTTCGGCATTCGGCGGCGTGCGCGGTCGGACCGAGTTGCCAAGCTACGTGGAAATGGCCCAGACCGGCGAGATCCCGTTGGACACCTTCATCACCCACACCATGGGTCTGGAAGACATCAACAAAGCGTTTGACCTGATGCATGAAGGCAAGAGCATCCGCACCGTCATCCACTTCTGAGGTCGGCCATGAGTCTGGAAAACCTGTCGTGCCAGAAGAGCTTCGGCGGCTGGCATAAACGCTACAAGCATCATTCCGATGTGCTCGGTTGCGACATGACCTTCGCCGTCTACCTGCCGCCGCAAGCGGAGCAGGGCGGCAAGTTGCCTGTGCTGTACTGGCTGTCCGGCTTGACCTGCACCGATGAGAACTTCATGCAGAAGGCCGGTGCCCAGCGCATGGCCGCCGAGCTGGGGCTGATCATCGTCGCGCCGGACACCAGTCCACGCGGCCCAGGTGTGCCGGGTGATCCGGATAACGCGTGGGATTTCGGCCTCGGTGCGGGCTTTTACCTGAACGCTACCCAGGAACCCTGGGCCAAGCACTATCGGATGCATGACTACGTGGTGCAGGAGTTGCCGGCTTTGGTCGAAGCGCATTTCCCGGCTTCGGATAAACGCGGTATCAGCGGCCACTCCATGGGCGGCCACGGTGCGCTGGTGTGTGCTTTGCGCAACCCTGGGCGTTATCTGTCGGTGTCGGCGTTTTCGCCGATCAACAACCCGATGGATTGCCCGTGGGGCCAGAAAGCCTTCTCCCGCTACCTCGGCGAAGAACGTTCCAAATGGCGCGAATGGGATGCCTGCGTGTTGCTCGGCGAAGCCTCGGAAAAGCTGCCGTTGCTGGTGGATCAGGGGGATCGTGACGACTTCCTCGCGGTGCAGCTCAAGCCCGAAGCCTTGCAGCAAGCTGCGAAAGCGGCCAACCATCCGCTCGAACTGCGCCTGCAGCCTGGCTACGATCACAGCTACTTCTTTATCGCCAGCTTCATCGAAGAGCATTTGCGACATCATGGCCGTGCTTTGCTCGGTTAATGTGAGGCAAAAGTAGGTAGAATCACGCCCTGAATTAAATCGGGGCGTTTTTTTATGCGTATTGGCCACGGCTACGATGTGCACCGTTTCGCTGAAGGCGATTTCATCACCCTGGGCGGCGTGCGCATTGCGCATCACCACGGGTTGCTGGCTCATTCCGACGGCGATGTCGTGCTGCATGCCTTGAGCGATGCCTTGCTCGGCGCGGCGGCATTGGGTGACATCGGCAAACACTTTCCAGACACCGACCCGACCTTCAAGGGTGCGGACAGTCGCGTGCTGCTGCGGCATGTGGTCGGCCTGATCCACGCCAAGGGCTGGAAGGTCGCCAACGTCGACAACACCATCGTGGCCCAGGCGCCGAAAATGGCCCCCCATATCGAATCGATGCGCGCGCTGATCGCCGCGGATCTGCAAATAGAATTGGATCAAGTGAACGTGAAAGCCACCACCACCGAAAAGCTCGGGTTTACCGGTCGTGAAGAGGGCATCGCCGTGCACTCCGTCGCCTTGTTGCTGCGCGCATGAACGACCTGCAACTGTTGGGCCCGCGGGCCTATGGCGAGGCTTTGGGCAGCGCGGTACTGAAGGCGACGGCGGAAGATTTTCAAGTCGATGAGGTACTCGACATCCCGCTGACCGGCGAGGGCGAACACCTGTGGTTGTGGGTGGAAAAGCGCGGCCTGAACACTGAGGAAGCGGCGCGGCGTATCGCCAAGGCCGCCGGTGTGCCGTTGCGCACCGTCAGTTATGCCGGGCTCAAGGATCGCCAGGCGCTGACCCGCCAATGGTTCAGCGTGCAGCTGCCAGGCAAGGCCGACCCGGACATGAGCGCGGCAGAAAACGACACCCTCAAGATCCTCAAGACTGCACGGCACAAGCGCAAACTGCAGCGCGGTGCGCATTCGGCCAATGGCTTCACCTTGCGCCTGACCCAGTTGGCTGGCGACACCGCCGCCATCGATGCGCGCTTGCAATTGATCGCCCAGCACGGCATTCCCAATTATTTTGGCGCCCAGCGCTTTGGCCACAACGGCGGCAATGTCGTCGACGCCCGCGAGTGGGCTGCGCGCAAGGCCCTGCCGGAGCAGCGCAATGTGCGTTCGCGGCTGTTGTCCACCGCCCGCAGTTTCCTGTTCAACAAGGTGCTGGCGGCGCGTGTTGCCGACGGCTCCTGGCAGCGCGCCCAAGTCGGCGACCTGTTGGCGTTTACCGACAGCCGCAGCTTTTTCCCGGCGGGCGAAGCTGAATGCAGCGACCCGCGCCTGGCAATTCTGGACCTGCACCCCACCGGGCCGCAGTGGGGCGAGGGCGACTCGCCCGCCTCAGGCGCAACCCATGCGCTGGAACAGGCCATTGCCGCCGGCGAAGCCGACCTGCGCGATTGGCTGGTGAATGCCGGCATGAGCCAGGAGCGTCGCATTCTGCGACTGCCCATTGGCGGGTTGACGTGGCATTATCCCGGTCCTGACATTCTGCAATTGGAATTCGTCCTGCCGGCCGGATGCTTCGCCACTGTCTTGGTGCGCGAGCTTGTTGATCTGGTGCCGGTGGGGCAGACGGACAGCCCATGCGTATTCTGATATCAAACGATGACGGTGCCACCGCACCCGGTCTTGCCGCGCTCTATGCTGCGCTGGAAGATTATGCCGAGTGCATGGTGGTTGCCCCCGACCAGGACAAGAGCGGCGCCAGCAGTTCGCTGACGCTCGACCGTCCGCTGCACCCGCAGGTTCTGGCCAACGGCTTTATCAGCGTGAACGGCACCCCCACCGACTGTGTCCACCTGGCGATCAACAGCCTCTTGGAGCACGAGCCGGACCTGGTGGTTTCGGGCATCAACCTCGGCGCCAACCTGGGTGACGACGTGCTGTATTCCGGCACGGTGGCGGCGGCCCTTGAAGGGCGCTTCCTGGGGCGGACCTCGTTTGCCTTCTCGTTGGCTTCGCGCCAATTGGACAACCTGCCTACTGCCGCCTATTTCGCGCGCAAGCTGGTGGAGGCCCATGGTTCCCTGGACCTGCCGCCGCGAACGGTGCTCAACGTCAATATCCCCAATTTGCCCCTCGACCATATCCGCGGCATCCAGCTGACGCGCCTGGGCCATCGTGCCCGTGCGGCGGCGCCGTTGAAGGTGGTCGATCCGCGCGGCAAGGAAGGTTATTGGATCGCCGCCGCCGGCGATGCCGAAGATGGCGGCCCGGGCACGGACTTTCACGCGGTGATGCAAGGTTATGTATCGATTACCCCGTTGCAACTTGATCGCACCTTCAGTGATGCCTTCAGTAGTCTCGATGGCTGGCTGGAGGCGCTGAACTGATGGGCCGTGAACAAGACGACCTACTGCGCCGCGGCATCGGGATGACCTCCCAACGCACACGTGAGCGTTTGATCCAGCGCCTGTACGAGGAGGGCTTGTCCAACGCCCAGGTGCTGGAAGTGATCCGCCGTACACCACGGCATCTGTTTGTCGATGAAGCCCTGGCGCACCGTGCCTATGAAGACACCGCGCTGCCCATCGGCCACAACCAGACCATCTCCCAGCCGTACATGGTCGCGCGCATGAGCGAGCTGCTGCTGGCGGCCGGGCCGTTGGACAAGGTGCTGGAGATCGGCACCGGCTCGGGCTACCAGACCGCGGTGCTGTCGCAGTTGGTGGAACGGGTGTTTTCGGTGGAGCGCATCAAGGTCCTGCAGGACCGCGCCAAGGAGCGCCTGGCAGAGTTGAACCTGCGCAACGTGGTGTTCCGCTGGGGCGACGGCTGGGAAGGCTGGCCGGCGTTGGCGCCTTACAACGGCATCATCGTCACCGCCGTGGCCACCGATGTGCCGCAAGCCTTGCTTGATCAATTGGCCCCTGGTGGGCGGTTGGTCATCCCGGTGGGCTCCGGCGAAGTGCAACAATTGATGCTCATTATCCGTGAGGACGAAGGGTTTTCACGGCATGTGCTGGGCGCCGTACGCTTCGTCCCGTTGCTCAATGGTCCGCTGGCCTGATCATTTGTCTACCGGCAGTGAATTCTGTTGGCCGGGATGTGTCTTACGCCGGGGCCTGTTGAGTCAACATGATTGGCCGTCCGGGTTAAACATGATGAATGTTTCGTTTCAGTCGTGTGCCGGAAAAAAGCCAATGCCCAGTTATACTTGCGTCATATTTCAAGCCTGATACAGGCGTTCATGTTCAGCCACCACAAAGGGAGCGGCGGGTGAGTCTCACAGGTCTTGCGCAGCGTATGAGTAAAACAAGCTTTCAGCGACTGGTGCTTGGCCTTGTCTTGAGTTCCTCCCTGGTGGCGTGCTCCAGCTCGCCAAGCAGCGGCGCACGGGTGGTCGACCGCAATAGCGCGGCTCCGCAAAAGCCGACGGTGACCACCGGGCAATATGTGGTACGCAAGGGCGACACGATGTTCTCGATCGCCTTCCGTTATGGCTGGGATTACAAGGCGCTTGCAGCACGTAACAATATTCCGGTGCCCTACACGATACATCCGGGTCAGACGATTCGCTTTGACGGGCGCACCGGCTCAACGCCTGCTGCGGTTGTCACAAACAGCACTTCGTCGCCGTCGTCTTCGAGCAAAACCACGATCATCACCCGGCCTGCAGGCACCGCTGCGCCTGCGGTTGCGAGCAAGCCGACCTCTGCGCCGCTGCCTCCGGCAGGGCCTGCACCGACCGGTTGGGGATGGCCCTCAAACGGAGTGCTTATTGGAAAATTCTCTTCAAACGGCAGTTTGAATAAAGGCATTGATATTGCCGGGGATTTGGGACAGCCTGTTTTAGCTGCGTCTGATGGGACAGTGGTGTACGCCGGGAGTGGTTTACGGGGCTACGGCGAGCTGGTCATCATCAAACACAGCGATACCTACGTCAGTGCTTACGGTCACAACCGCAGGCTGTTGGTTCGGGAGGGGCAGCAAGTCAAAGTCGGACAAACAATTGCCGAAATGGGGTCAACTGGTACAGACCGGGTGAAACTGCACTTTGAGATTCGCCGCCAAGGGAAGCCTGTAGATCCACTGCAATTCCTACCCCGTCGTTGATGTGTTGCCAGCCTGTTCCCTCACGTAGAAGGAACAGGCTCCAGCGTTGCCAAGGATAAAGGCGATGCTTGAGCTTGAGGTCGAACTCACCAAAGGACTATAACAATGGCTCTCAGTAAAGAAGCGCCGGAGTTTGACATCGACGATGAGGTCCTCCTTATGGAGACCGGTATCGCTGAGGATTCGATGTCGAATGAGGGACCTGCAACACCTTCAGTTCGCACCAAATCCAAGAACTCCACTGCGTTAAAGCAACACAAGTACATTGACTACACCCGGGCGCTCGACGCGACCCAGTTGTACCTCAATGAAATCGGCTTTTCCCCTCTGCTCACTCCCGAAGAAGAAGTCCATTTTGCGCGCTTGTCGCAAAAAGGCGATCCGGCTGGGCGCAAGCGCATGATTGAAAGCAACCTGCGGCTGGTGGTGAAAATCGCCCGACGCTATGTCAATCGTGGGCTATCCCTGTTGGACCTGATCGAGGAGGGCAACCTCGGCTTGATCCGGGCGGTGGAGAAGTTTGACCCGGAGCGGGGCTTCCGCTTTTCGACCTACGCTACCTGGTGGATTCGCCAGACCATCGAACGGGCGATCATGAATCAGACCCGCACGATCCGGTTGCCGATCCATGTGGTCAAGGAGCTCAACGTCTACCTGCGGGCGGCACGTGAGCTTACGCAAAAACTCGATCACGAACCGTCGCCTGAAGAGATCGCCAACCTGCTGGAGAAGCCGGTGGGTGAGGTCAAGCGCATGCTCGGCTTGAACGAGCGCGTGTCTTCGGTCGACGTCTCGCTGGGTCCGGATTCGGATAAAACCCTGCTGGATACCTTGACCGATGATCGTCCCACAGATCCTTGCGAGCTGTTGCAGGACGATGATCTGTCGCAAAGCATTGACCAGTGGTTATCCGAGCTTACGGACAAGCAGCGTGAGGTGGTGATTCGCCGCTTCGGCCTGCGCGGCCATGAGAGCAGTACCCTGGAGGATGTCGGCCTGGAAATCGGCTTGACCCGTGAGCGGGTGCGTCAGATCCAGGTGGAGGGCCTCAAGCGCTTGCGTGAGATCCTGGAGAAGAATGGCTTGTCGAGTGAGTCGTTGTTCCAATAACGGCGCACGTTGAAAGTGTGGGAGCCAGGCTTGTGTGGGAGCTGGCTTGCCTGCGATAGCAGTACCTCGGTTTGTCAGTGACACCAAGGTGATGCTATTGCAGGCAAGCCAGCTCCCACATAGGTTTGGCTCCCACATTTTTTTGCCTGGCCATTACATCGGCGACAATGCCAAATCCCAGGCATAAAAAAACCCCGCTTTTAAGGGCGGGGTCTTTTCGACTAAGTCAGTACAAGTTAGATAACTTGAACTTCTTCAGCTTGCATGCCTTTCTGACCGCGGGTAGCGATGAAAGAAACCTGTTGGCCTTCTTTCAGGCTTTTGAAGCCGTCGGATTGGATAGCTTTGAAGTGAACGAACAGGTCGTCACCGGATTGTGGAGTGATGAAGCCGAAGCCTTTTTCATCGTTGAACCACTTAACGGTACCAGTTTGGCGATTAGACATGGTGTATCTCCTTGGACAAAGTTAACTGCGACTCAGGAAAAGCCCTGGCCGAGACTGAGTGCAAAGAGCAGGAAAAATTCTTGGAGATGGTTGGATCGAAATTCAACATATCGTGTAGAGATTCTCAGTGACACAAGCAGCACAGTGGCGCCACCTTAACCCTTTTTCCGGAACGTGCCAATGGTATTTCCGAAGGTTTCTCTAATTTCGTGACTGGCGGTGGTATTTACTGCCATCGGTCACCCTGAGCCGGGTCCCGGCCCCGCTGGCTGCGGCCTCCGGCAGGCAGGCCTATCGTCAAGAAAAGTCCGGCGCCCTTTGAACCCCAACGCCGGCCCCGGTAAGATGCCCAACAGAATTTTTCCACCTCGCTATTCAGGACACCCGCCATGAGCATCAAATCGGACAAGTGGATTCGCCGCATGGCGCAAGAGCACGGCATGATCGAACCGTTCGTCGAGCGCCAGATCCGTGGTCAAGGCGATGCCCCGGTGATTTCCTACGGTGTTTCCAGCTACGGCTACGATGTGCGCTGCGCCGATGAGTTCAAGGTGTTCACCAACATCAACTCGGCGATTGTCGATCCGAAGAACTTTGACGAAAAGAGCTTCGTCGACGTCAAGAGCGACGTGTGCATCATTCCGCCAAACTCCTTCGCCCTGGCGCGCACCGTGGAGTTCTTCCGCATTCCCCGCGACGTGCTGACCATCTGCCTGGGCAAGAGCACCTACGCGCGCTGCGGCATCATCGTCAACGTGACGCCGCTTGAGCCCGAGTGGGAAGGTCACGTGACCCTGGAGTTCTCCAACACCACCACGTTGCCGGCGAAGATCTATGCCAACGAAGGTGTGGCACAGATGCTGTTCCTGCAGTCCGACGAGGCTTGTGAAGTGTCCTATAAAGACCGTGCAGGCAAGTACCAGGGCCAGCGCGGCGTTACCCTCCCACGCGCTTGATCGAAAGGTCTTACACGTAAAGGGAATTTGTCAGCGGGTAGGCACTCTATTGGGTGTACTGCCTCGGCGCGTGCACAACGCGCCGGGCCACGCTTGAGGAGTACCTTATGAAGATCGACCCGCGAATCAGCGCCGAACTTGCCCGGCTTGAACCCAACCAGATTGGTGTCATGGCCTGGTCCCTGATGGCAAACCCAGCCTTCGATGGGGGAGTGCCGGGGCAGCCGGATCCTGACCCCGCCCCAGGTCAACCCGAGCAGCCCGATGAAAACGGTGTTCCAACCCTGCCGGACGAGCCGCCTCCCGCTCCCGTTGTCTGACATCTAGCCCAGTGGCCAGACTTCATGATCGCCAATCACATAGATTCGGCGATCATTGTCCTGCTCCACCCCATGCCCCCCGGTGAATGCGCCGAACGCTGGCAACAGACTGATCCGCCCCCCGATCTGGAAGCAGGGCAGCCGCAGGCTCTGGCGCCCTTTGCCACGCAGCCGATACACCGGATGCACATGCCCTGCCAGCACGTGGTGAACGGGGTGGGCGTGCGGTTCGTGTTGCAAGGCGAAAGGCCCCATCAGCAGTGGCTCAGTCACCACGTCGATCCTCAAGTCGGCGGGTGGGTCGCCTGCGCGTTTATCGTGATTGCCACGAATCAAGGTCATCTCCAGGGCAGCATTGCGCTCACGCCAGGCCCTCATTGCGTTCAGGGTGCCACTGGCCTGTGACCCAGGGCCGTGCAAGAAGTCGCCAAGAAAGATCAACTGCTCACAGGCATACGCCGACAACAGTCGATCCAGGCGTGCCAGATTGGCTGTTGTCGTCCCCTGGGGCACTGGCTGCCCCAGGCTGCGATAGGCCGAGGCTTTGCCAAAATGTGCATCGGCAATCAACAGGCACCGCCGCGCGGGCCAGTAAACCGCCTTGTCCGCCAGCAACCATAGCCATTCACCTTCCAGCAGCACCTTGCAAACCATCAACGCTTCCTGTTATCCGCGACCTTTTCCAGGTCCTTGACCATCCGTGCGATGCGCGCCGAGAGCTTTTCCGAGCTCATGCTTTCGCGCATTCGCTCCACCAGCAATGGGAACGCCAGTGGCGTCGGGCGTTCGATCAAGTGCAAATCCAGCTTCAGTGTCGACAGATGGCACAAGGTCTCTTCCAGCCGCCGCATATCCAGCTCGTCACGCAGGACTTCTTCCCCCGCCTGGGTCAGCAACAGGTTCTGTGGGTCATATTGCTTGAACACCTCGAAGAACAGCCCGCTGGACGCCTGCACCTGCCGCGTGCTTTTCGGTGCGCCGGGGTAACCGGCAAACACCAGCCCGGCGATGCGCGCGATCTCACGAAAGCGGCGCAAGGCCAACTCACCGGCATTCAGGCTGGCGGCCACGTCGTGGCGCAGGTTCTCGGGGCTCAGCAATGCGCTGTTCAACAATGCAGGCCAATCCACCTCGGTAGCACTCAGTAGCTCCAACCCGTAGTCGTTCACCGCAATCGAGAAGGTCACGGGTTGCCCCTGGCTGACCCGCCACGCCAGTAAACCGGCCAACCCCTGGTGCACCTGGCGCCCGCCGAACGGGTAGAGGAACAGGTGCCAGCCCTCGCGGGATTTGAGTGCTTCGGCCAGTAAGCATGTGCGCGTCGGCAGGCCGGACCAGTGCAACTGCGTCTGTAGCAAAGGTTGCACCGCGCGCATTTCAGGGCCGTCAAAGTGCCCCTGGGCCGCCGCGTCAAAGCGTGCCACCACGGCCTGTGCCAGCTCGTTGGAGAGTGGCATGCGCCCGCCGTTCCAGCGCGGTACGGCGGCTTTTTTCGCGCTGCTGCGGCGTACATAGGCGGTCATGTTTTCCACGCGGACCAGCTCGAGCAAGCGTCCGGCAAACAGGAAGCCATCACCTGGCTTGAGCCGCGCAATAAAACCTTCCTCGACACTGCCCAGGTTCTTGCCCCCGCCGCCTTTGCTCCAGAACTTCAGCTGGATGCTGGCGTCGCTGACGATTGTGCCCACACTCATGCGGTGACGCCGCGCCAGTCGTGCATCAGGGACACGCCAGATGCCCTGTTCATCGGGTTCCACCCGGCGGTAATCGGGATAGGCGGTCAGGGACAGACCGCCATGCCGCACAAATCCCAGCGCCCAGCCCCAATCCTCTTTACCGAGGTCGCGATAAGCCCAGGTGCCGCGTACCTCTTCCAGCAGCGCATCCGGCGTGAAGCCGCCGCCCAACGCCATGCTCACCAAATGTTGTACGAGCACGTCCAATGGCTTGTAGGGCGACTCCCGCGCTTCAATACGCCGCTGGGCAATTGCATCCTGGGCCGCCGCCGCTTCCACCAGTTCCAGGCTGTGGGTCGGCACCAGCGTCACTCGCGACGGCCGACCCGGCGCATGCCCCGAGCGCCCAGCGCGCTGCATCAGGCGTGCGACGCCTTTGGCCGAGCCAATCTGCAGCACACGCTCTACCGGCAAAAAATCCACCCCCAGGTCCAGGCTGGAGGTGCAGACCACCGCCTTGAGCTGGCCGTCTTTCAACGCCCGCTCTACCCAGTCTCGGGTTTCCCGCGACAGTGAACCATGGTGCAGTGCAATCACCCCGGCCCAATCGGGACGCGCATCCAGCAATGCCTGGAACCAGATTTCCGACTGCGCCCGCGTATTGGTAAACACCAGGCAACTGCTGCTGGCGTCTATTTCCGCCAGCACCTGGGGCAACATCTTCAGGCCGATATGCCCGGCCCAGGGAAAGCGTTCGGCGTGCGCTGGCAGCAAGGTGTCGACCTTCAGCTGCTTGGCTGTTTGCCCCTGCACATTGATCCCGCCGCCCTGTGGGACCAACACTTCCAAGGCGTGGGATTGATTGCCTAGCGTGGCGGAAATCCCCCACACCATCAGTTCGGGATGCCAGCGTCGCAGCCGTGCCAGCGCCAGTTGCAACTGGACGCCGCGCTTGTTGCCGATCAATTCATGCCATTCATCCACTATGACCATGCGCAGGTGCGCCAGGCTCGTTTCGCTGTCGGCACGGGCGAGCATCAGGGTCAGGCTTTCCGGGGTGGTGACCAGTGCGGTGGGCGGGCGCCGGGTCTGGCGTGCGCGTTCGCTGCTGCTGGTGTCGCCGGTGCGCAGGCCGACGCTCCACGGAATCTGTAGTGACTCCAGCGGCGCTTCGAGGGCACGGGCTGTGTCGGCGGCCAGGGCGCGCATCGGCGTGATCCACAGCACGCTCAGCGGTTCGGCAAGGGGTTTACGCTTGCCGGTCGCGGGCGGGCGCGAGATGGCAAAGCGGTTGAGGGCAGCAAACCACAGGGCGTAGGTCTTACCGGCGCCAGTGCTGGCGTGCAGCAGCCCCGACTGGCCGCTCCTGACCGCCGCCCACACATCTTTTTGAAAAGCGAACGGCTTCCAACCCTTGGCGGCAAACCAATGCTTGGCGTAGTCGGTAGGTTTTGCCATGGGCGCGCTGACACCCTGGAAGGTCTATTGCACAGACCTTCCAGGGCGCGCAAAGGTTTACTTCAAGTTGCCACTCAAGAACTGCTGCAAGCGCTCGCTCTGCGGATTGCCCAGCACATCCGCCGGCGCGCCTTGCTCTTCCACCAGGCCCTTGTGCAGGAACAGCACCTGGCTCGACACCTTGCGTGCAAAGCTCATCTCGTGGGTCACCATGATCATGGTGCGGCCTTCCTCGGCCAGGCCCTGGATCACTTTCAACACTTCGCCCACCAGCTCCGGGTCGAGGGCCGAAGTGGGTTCGTCGAACAGCATCACCTCAGGTTCCATCGCCAGGGCGCGGGCGATGGCGACCCGTTGCTGCTGGCCGCCGGAGAGAAACGCCGGGTATTGATCGGCCACCCGTGCCGGCAGGCCGACCTTGTCCAGATAACGACGGGCGCGCTCCTCGGCGTCCTTCTTGCTGCAGCCCAGAACCCGGCGCGGGGCCATGGTGATGTTTTCCAGCACGCTCATGTGGCTCCACAGGTTGAAGTGCTGGAACACCATCGCCAGGCGCGTGCGCAGGCGCTGCAACTCGGCGTCGTCGGCCACGCGCATGCCGTGGCGGTCGCTGACCATGCGGATGGGCTTGCCATCCAGGGTCATGGCGCCGTCGTTGGGGGTCTCCAGGAAGTTGATGCAGCGCAGAAAGGTACTCTTACCCGAGCCGCTGGCGCCGATCAGGCTGATCACGTCACCGGTCTTGGCCTTGAGCGAAACACCTTTGAGCACCTCATTGTCGCCATAGCTTTTATGCAGGCCTTCAACGGTCAATTTGTACATGGGGCGTGCATCCTCAAGGCGAAAGTAGATAGCCGCTGCGGTAGGCCTCGGTGCCTGCGACATGGCCGATGACCATCCCGGCAGTGGCCATGCGGCGTAGCGAGCGGGCGTAAAGCAGGCCGGCCTTCTGGCAGTGCACGGGCGTTACGCGGTCGGTAATAGGGTCGATGATTTCGGCGATCAGTTGCCCGGCCTCCAGGTATTCGCCGGGCAGGGCGCTGAACACCAGCAGGCCGCCAACCGGCGTAGCCACCGGCTCGACACCGGCCAGCGGCGTGGCCGGGTAGGGCAGGTCGGGCAGCGGGGCGACATCGCCGGCAATGGCGCCGAAGTGGATCAGGTAGTCGATGATCGCCTGGCAGTCGAGGCTGGCCAGGCCGTGGTTCACATCGCCCTGGCCGCGCAGTTCGACGGTCACCGAAAAGCTGCCCATGGGTATCGGGAAGCGCTCGCCGAAGCGTTGCTGCAACTGCCACCAGACCAGGGTGAAACATTCATCGAAGGATTGCCCACCGGAGTCGGTGGCGAGCAAGTTGGCCTCCGAGCCGATATAGCGCGCCAACGGCTCCACTTGCGGCCACGCTTCGGGCGTGGTGTACAGGTGCGCCACGGCTTCGAAGTCGCAATGCAGGTCCAGCACTATGTCGGCATCGCAAGCCAGGCGCTGCAATGCCAGGCGTTGGGATTGCAACTGGGTCGCAGCAGTCTGCGCCGCCAACGCGTCGCACAGGGCAGCACGGATCACCCGCACGTTGTGCTGCGGGTCGTCGCTGAGCAACGCCTCGACCTGAGTACCGACGGCTTCACTGAGGTCGACGAACAGGCGATTGAAGTTCTGCCCGCTCTCCAGCTCGTAGCGGCCCAATGGAATATCCATCAGCACCTGTTCCAGGCCCACCGGATTGGCCACCGGCACCAGCACAATCTCACTGCGCAGACGCCCGGCCGCGGCCAACTCGGCCAGGCGCACCTTCAGGTGCCAGGCCACCAGCATGCCCGGCAGTTCGTCGGCATGCAGCGACGCCTGGATATAGATTTTGCCCTCGGCCTCTGCGGGCCCGAAGTGGAAACTGTGAATCTGCCGCGCCGTACCTGGCACCGGCGCAATCAGTTGATGAATCTGATGACGCATTGCGACTCCTTAGTGGCTCGGCCCGAGAAAGGCCAGCCAGCGGCGCTCTGCCAGGCGAAACAGACCAACCAGGGCGAAGGTCACGGTAAGGTAGATCAGCGCAGCGATGCCGAATGATTGAAAGGTCATGTAGGTAGCCGAATTGGCGTCCCGGGCCACCTTGAGAATGTCCGGCACCGTCGCGGTAAATGCCACCGTGGTCGAATGCAGCATCAGGATCACTTCGTTGCTGTAGTACGGCAGCGAACGGCGTAGGGCCGAGGGCATGATCACGTAGGCATAAAGCTTCCAACCGCTCAGACCGTAGGCCTTGGCCGCTTCGACTTCGCCGTGGGCCATGCTGCGGATCGCCCCGGCAAAGATCTCGGTGGTGTAGGCACAGGTGTTGAGGGCGAAGGCGAGGATGGTGCAGTTCATCGCATCGCGAAAGAACGCATCCAGCAACGGTTGTTCGCGCACTGCGGCGATGCTGTAGATGCCGGTGTAGCAGATCAGCAACTGAATATAGAGCGGCGTGCCACGAAACAGGTAGGTGTAGAACTGCACCGGCCAGCGCACCAGGCGCTTGCGCGAGACGCGTGCTATGGACAGCGGGATCGACACGAGGAAACCAATCACCAGCGAGGCGCTGAGCAACCACATGGTCATTGCCAGGCCGGTGATGTGCTGGCCGTCGCTGTACAGGAACGGCCGCCAGTATTGCTGCAGGAGTTCGATCATCGCACGGCCTCCCGGGCCCCGGCGGAGTAGCGCCGCTCAAGCCTGCGCAACACGAAGTTGGAGACGCTGGTAATCAACAGGTAGATCAGCGCGGCGACCACCAGGAAATAGAACAGTTGATAGGTGCTCTTGCCCGCATCCTGGGCCGCCTTGACCAGGTCTGCCAGGCCGATGATCGACACCAGCGCGGTGGCCTTGAGCATCACCATCCAGTTGTTGCCGATGCCCGGCAGGGCAAAGCGCATCATCTGCGGAAAGGTGACATAGCGGAACCGCTGCCCGCGCTTTAGCCCGTAGGCCGTCGCCGCCTCCAGCTGGCCGCGGGGCACGGCGAGGATCGCGCCGCGAAAGGTTTCGGTGAAGTAAGCACCGTAGATAAAGCCCAGGGTGATGACCCCGGCGCTGAATGGGTCGATCTCGATGTAGTCCCATTCCATAAAGTCGGTAAAACCGGTCAGCCAGATTTGCAGGCTGTAGAAAATCAGCAGCATCAGCACCAGGTCGGGTACGCCGCGGATCAAGGTGGTGTAGAGCTGGGCGGGGATACGCAGCAGGCGCAGGCTGGACAGCTTCGCGCTGGCGCCGAGCAGGCCAAGCAGGACGCTGACGGCCAGGGAAGCGACCGACAACTTCACGGTCATCCATGTGCCTTGCAGCAACAGCGGGCCGAACCCCTTCAAGCTGAAGGCACCCAGCCCCAGGGTTTGTAAAAGATCTTCAAACATGACTTCAGGACCTATGGCGATAAAAAAGCGCCCACCGCAAAGGGGTGGGCGCCAGGGTGTTATTTACCGCTGTACAGGTTCAGGTCGCCGAAGTGTTTCTTCTGGATGGTGGCGTAGGTGCCATCATCGTGTAACGCTTTGATACCTTTATCGAGCAAGGCCTTGAGGTCTTTGTTACCTTTTTTGATACCGATCGCAGTTTTGGACGGCAGCAGTGGGTCATCGATGGCCGCGCTGACTTCATAACCGGCACCGGCCGGCGACTTCAGGAAGCCCAGTTCGGCTTGCAGCATGTCCTGCACCGAGGCGTCGAGGCGGCCGGAGGTCAGGTCCGCGTACACCTGGTCCTGGTTGGCGTAGGCCTTGGTGGTAACACCGGCCTTGTCCAGCACGGCCTTGGCGTAGGCCTCCTGGATGGTGCCTTGCTCATAGCCCACGGATTTGCCCTTGAGCGACTCCGGGGTGGAGAAGCCGGCGCCTTTCTTGAACACCAGGGATGTCGGGCCGGAGAACAGCTCGCTGGAGAAGTCGATCGCCTTTTCACGGGCGGTGGTCACGGTCATCGACGAAATCACACCGTCGAATTTGTTGGCGTTGAGGCCCGGAATCATGCCGTCAAAATCACTTTCGACCCACTTGCACTTGACCTTCAGCTCCGCGCAGATCGCATTGCCCAGGTCGATGTCGAAGCCCACCAGGCTGCCGTCGGCGGCTTTGGATTCGAACGGCGCGTAGGACGGATCGACACCAAAACGCAATTCCTTGTATTCCTTGGCCAAGGCGGAACCTGCGGCCATGCACAGAGCCAGTGCAGAAAGGGTCAGCAATGCTTTTTTCATTATGTAATCCCTTGAAACCAAGATAAGCGCTTGTGGCGCGTTTAGGACTGTTACTGAACGGTGTCAGACCCAACACCCGTAGCAATTTCTGAACCATAGTTCCGAATAGTCGTTTTAAAAGGTACGAAGGAATACTTCTGAGTGTAGGAGATGCCCGAAATTGGGCATTGGAAAATCAGCGCACCGTCTTGGGTCGGGCGCACCTGAAAATGTCGGAGGGCTGTTGTAGTGAGCGGGCTTGCCCCGCGCTGGGTGGCGAAGCCGCCCCAAATCCAGGCGCCTCGGTTTTCCTGAAACACCGCGGCGGACCGTTTGGGGC
>NZ_JAPFHC010000020.1:0-107461 GCF_059803535.1 Pseudomonas sp. RP-B7 | reverse complement strand
GAATGCGGTGTGTCAGTCAACTCATTCATTGGCTGATCCACCGCATTCGCGAGCAAGCCCGCTCCCACAGTTTTGACCCAGTTCATCCCGCCCATTTCGGTCGGCTCTAAGGCCGCCGCGCTCTGGCTTTTGATCTGGGATCGCCCCGTAAAACCACGCTGGCCGAAGATCACTGCGGCACCGCCCGAATCACCGCCCGCGGCCCCTGCTGCCCGCCCGGGATCGCCTTCTCCACCGACGGTAACTGCGGCGCCTGCACATCCGGCATCGCCCAACTATGCTCCGGTTGCAACCCACCCTGTGCCCGACGCATGAATTCATAGCGGTTCAGCGTGATACTGCGCCCCGCGCCACTGT
Organism: Pseudomonas sp. RP-B7; assembly: GCF_059803535.1. Lineage (NCBI taxonomy): Bacteria > Pseudomonadati > Pseudomonadota > Gammaproteobacteria > Pseudomonadales > Pseudomonadaceae > Pseudomonas > Pseudomonas sp. RP-B7. Next base: position 107,104 of record NZ_JAPFHC010000020.1, on the reverse strand, counting down.
CACGAATGATGTAAGGCCGCAAAAACACCATCAGGTTGGTCTTGCTCACACTGCGCTTTTCATTGCGAAACAGCGCACCCAACCCGGGAATATCCGACAACCACGGCACCGCATCATTGCTCTGGCTGTAGCCATCCTGCAGCAACCCGCCAAGCACCATGATCTGCCCGTCATCCAACAGGATACTGGTATCGATCGCCCGCTTGTTGGTCACGGTGCCCGCCTCCACCGAGGCCCGCGAGTCGACGCTGCTGACTTCCTGGTAGATGTCCAGCTTGACCGTGCCGCCTTCGGAAATCTGCGGCCGCACATTCAGCTTGAGCCCGACTTCTTCACGCTGCACGGTCTGGAACGGGTTGTTGCTGGTGCCGCCACCGCCGGTCACATAGCTGCCGGTGACAAACGGGATGGTCTGGCCGACAAAGATGCTTGCCGCTTCGTTGTCCAGGGTCAGCAGGTTCGGCGTCGACAGCACGTTGGTGCCGCCCTTGCTCTTCAAGGCGCGGGCCAGGACCTTGAGGTCGAGCACCTTGCCGATGCCGGGGATGTCCACGCTGCCGTTGACCAGGCCGATGTTCAGGCCCTTGGGCAACACGTCGATGCTGGTCTTGCTGGTGGGCGTGGCGTTCACACCGCTGCCGCCCAGGTTGACCCCGCCAAAACCGCCCTTACCCCCCAGGTTGCCGGCCTGCCACTGCACCCCGAACTCGCTGGCATCGTCCTCGCCGACCTCAACGATCAGGCTTTCGATCACCACCTGGGCGCGACGCTGGTCGAGCATGTCGATGACTTCGCGCAGGTTGCGGTACAGCGGGTCCGGGGCGGAAATCAGCAAGGTGTTGGTGGTGGCGTCGGCCTGGATGGTCACACCGCCGGCACTGAAGGCGGTGTCTTGATCCTTCGTAGTGCCGGTGCCGCTGGTTTGTTTGTCCTGGGCATAGCTGGACTGCACGCCACTGCCAGTGGGCGTGCCGCTGCCGTTTTGCGCGGCGCCGCCCTGGGTGTTCTGGCCATTGCCACCCATTGCACTGAGCTTGCCCCGCGCTTCGTCGCTGACGCCGGACTCGCTCTCGCCGGTCAACAACCCACGCAGCGACTGGGCCAGCTTGCCCGCCTGGGCATTGCGCAGGTACACCACGTGCATATTGCTCGGGTTGCTCTGGGCATTGTCGAGCTTATAGATCAGGTTGCGCGCCAGCTCGGTGCGCTCGGGGCTACCGGAACGGATGATGATCGAGTTGGAGCGCGGGTCGCCGACCACGTTGATCTTCTGGGTCTGGTCGGCGCCTTGGGTGTCGAGCAGTTCGGCGACCATCGCGGCGATGTCCACGGCGATGCCGTTCTGCACTTTCACCACGTCGGTATCGATGGCGCTGGGGGTGTCGATGCCGTTGATGATCTGCGCCACGCGCGCGAGGTTTTCCGCGTAGTCGGTAATGACAATGCTGTTGTTGCCGGGGTAGGCGTTGATCGGGTTGTTCGGCGACACGATGGGGCGCAGCACCGGGATCAGGTTCACCGCGTTTTCGTACTGCAAGCGGAAGGTGCGGGTCTGCATGCCACTGCTGCCGGCGCTGTAGATCGGCCCGCCGAGTAATTTGGCATCGGCTTCGGGCACCACCTGGGCGACGCCGCCCACGTCCACCACGCTGAAACCCTGCATGCGCAGCGCCGCCAGCAGCATGTCGTAGGCCTGGTGCGCCGGCACCTGGCCTTCGCTGACCAGGGTCAGGTTGCCCTTTACCCGGGGGTCCACCAGGAACTGCTGGCCGGTGGCACGGGACAAGGCGCGCACCACTGCCTGGATGTCGGCGTCGACAAAATTGAGCTGCACCGGCTGGTCACCCAGTGGGTTGCGTGCCTTGAGCACCGCCGGGGCATGACCACGGGCGCTGCTGGTGATCGGATGTTGCACGGCGGGCTTGGGCGCCAGTTCGCGCTGGCGCTCCAACGCGCTGTCGCCGCCGCTGCGCCGGGTGTCGGCCAGGGGCTGGCCGAGTTCGCTGTCCACCAGCAACGGCTTGGTCGATGGGCTGTTGCATGCACTCAGGGCCAGCAACAGCAACGGCGCGGCCAAACGGAAAGGGGGGACTGACCACTTCATGAAGCTTCCTTAGCGCCAAGCGCCTGATCCATGCGAACGGTCCCGGACACAGTGCCGGCCGAGTTGTCGAGGGCGTCCGGGGCACGCTGTAAGCGCGCCGCGGACACCTCCAGGGAAAACGAACGGGGGCTGCCCAACAGCCAGTCCACCACGGCGTCGGCCGGGGCGTTGTCGAAGGTCAGTTGCCAGCCGCCGGGGGCCTGCGCCTGCAAGTGGTAATGACCTTGCAGACCCGCGCTGTCGAGGGCCTCGCGCAGCGTCGCTTCATCGGCCTGGCGTGGCGCGGCGACGCCTTGCAACAACACTTGCAAGGCTTCGGCCTGGGCGCGCAGCTTGGGGGTTTCGACCTGCCAGTAAGCGATCTTTTTCAACGCTGGCTGGACCAGCACCAGCCAGGTCAACAGGCTCGCCAGCACCAGCCCGGCGCCACTCAGCAAGCGTTTTTCGCGCAGGGCCAGGCCGCTCCAGAACACACGCCATCGAGCCTTCCACTTATTCATCGCTGGCTCCCGCTACGGCCGGGCCGATGCTCCAGCCGTGTTCTTCGCGAGTCGCGGCAAACCCGGCCTGGGCCAAGGCGGCCTGCCACTCGGCCTGGGCTACCGGGTTGCGGGTGTCGGCGAGCAATTGCAGGTGCAGGCGGCCCTGTTCAAAGGTCAGGCGCTCGACGCTGGCCACCATAAATGGCAGGTTGCTGCCCGCCAGTTGCAGCAGGCTGGAAAAGCGCTGGCCAGCATCGGCACCCGCGCCGCTCTGGCGCGCCGCCAATTGCTGGCGCGCCTGCTGCAACGGGTTGAGCACCACCGGCAATTCGGGAAACGCCTGGCGCACCTGCTGGCTCATCAACCCCTTGAGCCGCTGGCCTGCGTCGGCCTGGCGCGCCGCGTAAAGGTTGAGGCCCAAGGTCCAGATCGCGACAGCCAGCGCGACACACGCCAGCGCCCTGCCCCAGCCGCCGCTCGGCGTATGACTGAGGCCTGCGTGCAAGCCCCAGCCGGGCACGGCGCCGCTCCAGCGTTGCGCGGCGTCCACCAGCGGCCTATCCAACGGTGGCTGGCCCAACGGGTGCACCGCGCCTTGTTGCAGGCTGTCACGTGTCAGCAGGTAGCCTTCGTCCAGCGCCGCCGTGCCGACCGGCAAGGCATAGGGCGCCGGGTACAGGCCGCGCAGTTTCAGTTGCAATTGGGCCAGGCGCTCCAGCCCGGCCTTGGGCAGCCACGCCACCTGCACACCGCCGTCGCTGTCACGCGGGCCGTGGGCTACGTGCATCTGTTCCACCGCACCGAGGATCAACGCCTGTGCGGCGCAGGCCACGGCGGCGGCGGTTTTCGCCGCGGGCAGTGGCGGCAATTCCAGGCGGGTGAGCAGGCTGTCACGAGGATGCAGAAAGCACTCCAGCGCCTGTCGACGATTGCGCAATTCGGCCAGGCTGGCGTAGCCCTCATCAATCACCACGCCACGCTCAAGCGAGGCGAATTTGACCTGGCTGTCGGCGCTCAATTGCTCCAGTGGCGGCAAGCCAATGCGCAGGCGCTTCATACGCCCACCCGCGACCAGATCACTTGCGGTTGGCGGTCTTCGGGGCGGTGCAGCAACGCATCGATCGTGACCCGGCGTTGCTCACGCCGCGCCTGGCCCTGCACGCGAAACCACTCACTGGTAATCCCCACCAGCACCGATTCCACAGCGACCTGCGGCAAGTGCAGGCGGTTGACGAAATCCCCACGGTTGATAAACCAGCGCCCGCTGTCGCGCTCGGCCACCAGCCCCTGGGCCTGGGCCAGGCTCAGTTGCGGCACCACAGCACTGAGCACTTCGGCGCTGGCGGTGTTGCCGTTGACCCAGGTCTGGCCGGGCAGCACGCTGATATACGCCTGCAAGCGGCGCAACAGTTGTGGATCGAGCCCTTCGATTGCGCTCAACTCGTCCAGGCTGCGCAGCATCGGGTATTTGGCCGGTACTCCATACGAGCCGATCACCCGCTGGCTGATGCGCCGGCTCACGGCAGGGTCGACGCCCAGCGTGCGGCACAGGCGTTCAAAGCCCTGCAACTGCTCGGTATCCACCTGCTGGCGATTGACCAGGTTGCGCAGGTTGAACTTGCCCTGCTCGTCGTCAATGCGCCCTTCGAACACGCCGCCCTGCGCCCGTGCCCACGGCTGGTCGAGACGGGTCAGCACATCCTTTTGCCGCGCCTCCCAGAGCATCTGCCGGCTGCGCTCCAGGCTGCCCTGCAACAGCCATGTGCCCTGCAGGCGCAACTGCTCGGCCTCCAGGCCGCGGGTGAACACGGTCTGGCGGGTGAGCATGGCGCCGGCCAGCACCGCCACCACCGCCGCGATCAGCAACGCGCTGATAATCGCCATGCCGCGCTGCTTCGCCGCTGTGGGCGAATGCCGTTTCATGGCGCCTTACAACTGCCAGGAGCCGATGTCGGCGTTCACGCCGTCGCCATCCGGTTGGCCATCGGCGCCGAGGGAGAACACGTCGATCTCGCCGTTGGCGCCCGGGTTGAGGTAGTGGTACGGATGGCCCCAGGGGTCGTTGGGCAAGCGGTCGAGGTAGGCGCGCCAGCTGCCGTTTTTCGCATCGGCCGGGCGCTCCACCAACACGTTGAGACCCTGGTTCATGCTCGGGTAGGTGCCGTGGTCGAGGCGATAGAGTTTCAGCGCCTGCATCAACCCGCCGATGTCCTGCTTGGCGGCTGTGGCGCGCGCCTGGTCCGGGCGGTCGAGCACCTTGGGCACCACCATCGCTGCGAGGATGCCAAGGATGACCACCACCACCATGATCTCGATCAACGTGAAGCCACGCTGGCCGCGACGGCTCTGCATCGGGGACTTCAGGGGCGCGATTTCCATCTCGACATTCCTTGGCTTGAGTGCATTTCGAGGCCGCAGTGTTGCAAGAACACATGTCAGTCGTATTGAAAATCCTCGGGAGTTTCGGTCGCCAATCGGTCAACTCGCGGCGTTAGTCTGCGGGCCTGTTTCCCCGGTTTGAGAGCGCCATGCACGGCCGTCGCAACGAGAGCGGTTTTACCCTGATTGAAGTGCTGGTGGCGCTGGCGATCATTGCCGTGGCCATGGCTGCCGCCGTGCGCGTGGCCGGCTTGATGACCCAGAGCAACGGCCTGCTGCGCGACAAGTCCATGGCGTTGCTGGCGGCGCAGAGTCGCCTGGCGGAGCTGCGCCTGGAAGGCGGGCTGCGCAGCGGCAAGAAGACGTTCGAGTGCGATCAGGGCCGCCTGAAGCTGCGCTGCGAACAAACCATCAACGCCGATGGCCGACTGTTTCAGGTCTCGGTACGAGTGCTTGATGCCAGCCGCGAAGCACCGCCGCTGGCGTGGTTGCAGACGCAGGTCATGGCCGAGTGAGGCGCGGCAACGCGGGGCCGTCCGGCAGCTTTTCGAGGTGGACGCGAACCTTCTCGCCCGCACGTTCGATCTCCACGGCATCGCCCTCGATGGCCGTCAACCGCACGCCGGGGCTGAGGCGTTCACCCAGTAAAAAGCTGCGCGGCGGGCCGTCGTTGAGGCTGAGGATCGCCACCGCACCACGGGCCCCGGCAAGCACGCCGGTGACTTTGACCTGGGGCGTCGTCGCCACATTGGAAAACCACTGCAACGCCGGATTATCGCTGCGAGCGGCCAGTGCCTGGGGTGTGGCCGGTGGCGTGCTGGATTCGGCGGATGTGAGCAGCAGCGGCGCCCAGATGGCGACGCCAGCCAACGCCGCCAACACGCCCAGGGCCTGCACGCCATGGGCGGGTGAAACACGAAGGGGAAATGCCATGGGGGACCTCCTGTTTGTCCGTGGCCTCAGCCTACAGGCCAATTCGCACTTTTTTATTTCACAACCTCGCCAGTTCTCCAGGTGCCGACCGATGAAACAGCAAGGCTTCACCCTGATCGAACTGATGGTGGTGCTGGTGATCATCGGCATCGCCAGCGCCGCCATCAGCCTGACCATCAAGCCCGACCCGCTGCAGCGGCTGCGCAAAGACGCCGAGCGCCTCAGCCAACTGCTGCAAATCGCCCAGGCCGAAGCCCGCGCCGACGGGCGGCCGATCACCTGGCGCGCGGATGCCAAGGGTTATCGCTTCAATCGGCGCAGCGATGATGGCGCGGGCGTGGACGCGTTCCAGGGCGACAGCTCATTGCGCCCGCGCCTGTGGGACAGCACACCGATGCAGATCAACATCGAGCCGCGACAAACCCTGGTACTCAACGCCGAATGGATCAACCCACCCCTGCGCGTAGTGCTGTCGGACGGGCAACACAGCCTCAGCCTGCAACGCGACCCCGCCGGCTTGCTGCGCGTGGTGAGCCAGCCATGAATAAGCCTGTAGTGAGCGGGCTTGCCCCGCGCTGGGTGGCGAAGCCGCCCCAAACCCAGGCACCGCGGTATTCCCGAGACACCGCAGCGCGGGGCAAGCCCGCTCACTACAAAGGCAATTTGTCGGTTCATGCAGTGCAACGGGGCTTCACCCTGATCGAAGTGATGGTGGCGATCATGCTGATGGCGCTGGTCAGTGTGATCGCCTGGCGCGGGCTCGACAGCGTCACCCGTGCCGACCAGCACTTGCAGGCCAGCACTGAACAGACCGAGGCGCTGCTGCGGGCGCTGAACCAGATGCAACGCGACCTCAGCCTGCGCGCCAGCGTCGAACTGACCGCGCCCGAGGCGCCAAAAGCCGAGGGGCTGGCCGCGGTGACTGTGCGCAGCTCCGACAGCAAGGGCTTTCGTCTGGAGGTGATCCGCAGCGCACCGGCGTTGGGGGACGGCCTGCAACGCGTGCGCTGGTGGCTCAAGGGTGACGCGCTGTACCGCGCCGCCGCACCGGCACGGGATCGCTTCCCGCTGCCGGCGGCAGTGGATGGGGTGATGGTGCTGGCGGGCGTCAGTGACTTGCAGGTGCGGGTGTGGGAGCAGGACAAGGGCTGGCGGCAGTTGAGCGGCAACCGGCGGGACGACCCATTGGGGCTGGAGATCAGCCTGGTACGCCAGACGCCCCAGGGGGTTGAGCGCTATCGGCAGGTGGTGGGGCCGCTGAAGTAAGGCGGCTCAGCTCAACAACACCACGCCACCCGGCAGTTCCGTGCACTTGGCGCCGTACGCATCGCGAATCAACAAGGCCACCCCGGCCAGTTGCTGCAAGCTGAAGCGGGCCTGCACGCGACGCTGGCCCAGCTGCTTGTTGAGCAGCACCAGCATGCCCGGCCGGTAGCGGTTGATCTCGTCCACCACCGTGGCCAGCGTGGCGTTGTTGAACACCAGCACCTGCTCGCGCCAAGCCACCACAGCCTGGGTATCCACCGCCACCACAGCACCGATACCCCCTGCGCCATAGGTCAATTGCCGGCCGCTGCCCAGGCTGACGCTGTTGCCGCCCACGTCCACCGACAGCGAGCCTTCGATGCAGGTGACGCACACCGTCTGGTCAGTGTTGCGCACATTGAACCGCGCCTGGGCCGCACTCACCCAACCGGCGCCGGCCTGGACCTTGAGCGGCTGCGCCAGGTGGGCGACCACTTCGACTTCGCCTTCGAGCAATTCAATGCCCGGCCCGATCCGGCTGATGCGTGTCTGCGTGTTGAGCTCCAGGCTCACGCCGTCGCTCAACAGCACTTGGCGCTGCTCGCCGACTTCGGTGCGATAGTCCGCCGTGAGCCCGGCAAAGCCGCCCGGCGTCCCCACCCGCACCATCACCACGGCGGCCGAAGCGGCAATCGCGCCACCGAGGAATGCACGACGGCCGAAGCGACGCGGCTGCGTCGCCTGCTCAAGGGCCGGGGCGAGTTGCTGCCACAGCACTTTGGCCTGCTCGAACGCCTGGGCATGTTCCGGGCTCTGCTCGCGCCAGGCCTGCAAGGCCTTGGCATCGGCCACGGTGGCGCGGCCCGAGGTCAGCAGGAGCAGCCAGTCGCGGGCTTCGTCATGCAGGGGGCTGGCGGATGTTTCCCGGGCGGTGGAGAGGCTAAAAATGTTCAAGCGCGCACATACTCACGGTTTTATCAGGGACTCGACACTAAGACGGTTTTCCGGCCCCGGGACCGAACCGCTGAATCACTTTTCTTTCCAGACGCTTGGCGCAATGGCCAAGGGCGGCCTTGATTTCCTTCTCGACCATGCGCGTGGAGATGCCGAAACGCTGGGAAATTTCCAGGTGCGGCGCTTCTTCCAGGCGGGCAGCGATCAGGATTTTGCGCCGGCGGGCCGGCAGCTCGTAGAGCGCCTTGACCAGGGACTGGATCTCACGCTGGCCCCCCACCACCCGCGACGGGTCCTGGGCTTCGTCGGCGGTTTGCAGCAACTCTTCGACCTCGCTGCCGGTGAGCAGCCGGGCGTCGGCCTGGCGGCGGTCGGCGGCGATGTTCAGGGCCATGCGGTACAAGTAGGCGTTGGGTTGCGCAAGGTTCGGCGGCATGTCCATGCGGTCGACCCGCAGGTAGGTTTCGTGCAGCACGTCGTTGGCCAGGTCCTCCGAACCCAGGCGCTTGCGCAAACGCACCTTGAAGTCTTCATAGGACGCCAGGAACAAGCTGACCATCGTGCTGTGCCCGGTATTTTTCATCCGCCCGAGGCTCCCTTCGCTGCTGTGCATTCCATGCGTGTTCCTGTTGTGTCGGGCATCAAAAGTAAAGTCACCGGCTGGCGCAGCGAGCTGGGCGCCGGGCGTTCGACCCGCGCCGCACCCAGGTTGCGCACCAGTGCTTCATCGCGTTGTGCTTCGCCGGTGGAGCTGACCAGCCGGCTGTATTGGATCACCCCGTTCGGGCTGACCCACACCTGGACCAACGCCCGGAAACTGCCAGGCCGGGTCAGCGGCGAACGGCACAGGCTGGCCTCGATGGCTTGCTGCAAGGCGGTGGCATAGCTGTTGTTGATCCGCGCTGCATTACGCCGCGCGGGGGTGTGACTGACCTCGGGCACCTGCAAGGTGAACGCGTCACTGCGCGCATAACGCGCCATCAGGCCACTCCCGGTGAGCAACATCGCCAGTGCCTCCTGCGCCGTGAAGCGCCCATGCACGCCGATGGAACGCCGACCCCGGGTGAGTTCGCGATCAACCAGCACCGCCATGCCGGTAGCGCGGCTGTAGGCTTGCAGGGCGTGTTCCAAGTCTTGGGGCGGCAGGTCCAGCAGCAACGCTGGCTCTGCCTGTGCGGACGCCGCCCCCGTCAGCAGCAACAGCAGGACCCAGGCGCAAACGGCGCGCCTCCAGCCCCCCTGTTCACCTCCCGCTCTGCATCGCTGCACGGCCGACGTGTCCTCGAAAACCGTCATCCTGAGGCCAGTTTATGAACCTGATGTTACGGTGATAGCAAAAAAAACATCACGGTGACGACAAGCCCGCTGCATTACACTTTCAAACCTAACCGGCCCACCCCTCGGGCCTGCCAGGAGGCCCCGATGAAGCTAGTCCCGACCCTCGCCAGCCTGCTGCTGTGCACCGCCCTGCCCCTGCTCGCCCACGCCGACAACGCGGCACGCACCTGCACCGAGGTGTCGGTGGATGGTTACAAGGCGCCCGACTATGGCTGCCTGAGCCAACAGATGGGCGGTGACACAGACGCGACCAAGGCGGCGAAGAAAAACCGCGAGGCGCAACAGATCCCGATCGAAAAACGCCCGCCGAACGCGGTGGGTCTGGCCACCCCGGCCGCCACGGGCGTGCGCATGGGCAATACCTTCGGCAACTCGGTCAAGCCGCAACGGCCCTGAGCCTTTTGACGAAATAATCATCTTTGCCTGCCTATGATCGCCCCCCCTCGTTGGGGAGTAACCGTGTCCACCGACGCCTTCGCGGCGGCCTGATCTTTGGTGTGATTGAAGCCATCACACCGATGGTCCGCTGGGCCATCGGCCATGCCGCCACGCGCTGGGTCGAAAGCTGGGCACCGTGGTGGGCAAGCGTGCGGAGATGGTTGGCGGGGTGGTGTTGATGCTGGTGGGTGCGACGATTCTGTATGAGCACTTGTCGGTCTAAGCAACAGCGCTGAGCAAACATGTGGAAGCGGGCTTGTGTGGGAGCGGGCTTGCTCGCGAATGCGGTGGATCAGTCAGCATATCTGTGTCTGATACAACGTCTTCGCGAGCAAGCCCGCTCCCACATTAAGCCCGCTTCCACCTGGGACTTACGGTGTTACTAGGCAGCGTTGCGCTCTTTTTTCAGGCTGTCCATATCGATCACAAAGCGGTATTTCACATCACCCTTGAGCATCCGTTCATACGCCTCATTGATACCCTGGATGTCGATCATCTCCACATCCGAGACAATCCCATGCCTGGCACAGAAATCCAGCATGTCCTGGGTCTCTTGGACCCCGCCGATCAACGAGCCCGCCAGGCTGCGGCGCTTGAAGATCAGGTTGAACACCGACGGCGACGGGTGCGGGCTGTCCGGGGCGCCGACCAGGGTCATGGTGCCGTCACGCTTGAGCAGGTTGAGGAAGGCATCGAGGTCGTGGGGCGCGGCGACGGTGTTGAGGATGAAGTCCAGGCTGTTGGCGACCTTGGCCATCTCGTCCGCGTTCTTTGACACCACCACCTGGTCGGCGCCCAGGCGCAGGCCGTCTTCGCGTTTGTTTGGCGAGGTGGTGAACAAGGTCACGTGGGCGCCCATGGCGTGGGCGATCTTTACCGCCATGTGGCCCAGGCCGCCGAGGCCGACCACGCCGACCTTCTTGCCGGGGCCGACCTTCCAGTGGTGCAGCGGCGAATAGGTGGTAATGCCGGCGCACAGCAGCGGCGCCACGGCCGCCAGGTTGGAATCGTCGTGGGAGATGCGCAGCACAAACTTCTCCTTGACCACGATGCTGTCGGAGTAGCCGCCAAACGTGTTTTCGCCACCAAATACCGGGCCGTTGTAGGTGCCGGTGAAGCCGTTCTCGCAGTACTGCTCTTCGCCCTCGGCGCACGACGCGCAGTGTTGGCAGCTGTCGACCATACAACCGACACCGGCGAGGTCGCCGACCTTGAAGTGCTTCACGCCTGCGCCCACCGCCGTGACGCGGCCAACGATTTCATGGCCCGGCACCGACGGGTACAGGGTGTTGTTCCATTCGTTGCGCGCGGTGTGCAGGTCGGAGTGGCAGACGCCGCAATAGAGGATGTCGATCTGCACATCCTCCGCCCCCGGCGCGCGGCGTTCGAAGGTGTAGGGCTTGAGGGCATCCTTGGCGTTCTGCGCGGCGTAGCTGTAAGTCTTGGCCATTTCGTTCACCTGTGTGATCGGACAGTGGAAGTCAGTGGACCAGCATAGACGCTGAACCGTTCAACCGAGCACACCCGTACAAGCCCTTTGTCCGGTTTCACGCAATAGTGAACTACAGTTCTCTTCCCACCCACCCAGGAGTTTTCCATGAGCACATTCGTTGCCAAAGACGGCACCCAGATCTACTTCAAGGATTGGGGCAGCGGCCAGCCCGTGTTGTTCAGCCACGGTTGGCCGCTGGATGCGGACATGTGGGAATACCAGATGGAGTACCTGAGCAGTCGCGGCTACCGCACCATCGCCTTCGACCGCCGTGGCTTTGGCCGCTCGGACCAGCCCTGGACCGGCAATGACTACGACACCTTTGCCGACGACATCGCGCAGTTGATCGAACACCTGGACCTCACAGACGTGACCCTGGTCGGCTTCTCCATGGGCGGCGGCGACGTGTCGCGCTACATCGCCCGCCATGGCAGCGCCCGTGTGGCCGGCCTGGTGCTGCTGGGCGCGGTGACGCCGATCTTCGGCCAGCAAGCGGATTACCCCCAAGGCGTGCCGCTTGATGTATTTGCCGGGTTCAAGGCCGAGTTGCTCAAGGACCGTGCGCAATTCATCAGTGATTTCAACACGCCGTTCTATGGCCTCAACAAGGGCCAGGTAGTCTCCAACGGCGTGCTGACCCAGACCTTGCAGATCGCGCTGATGGCGTCGCTCAAGTCGACCGTGGATTGCGTCACCGCCTTCTCCGAGACCGACTTCCGCCCGGACATGGCCAAGATCGACGTACCGACCCTGGTGATCCACGGTGACGGCGACCAGATCGTGCCGTTCGAAACCACCGGCAAAGTGGCCGCCGAACTGATCAAGGGTGCCGAGCTGAAAGTCTACAAAGACGCGCCCCACGGCTTTGCCGCGACCCACGCCCAGCAGTTGAACGAAGACCTGCTGGCCTTCCTCCAACGCTGAACCTGGGTCAACAGCCTACCTGTGGCGAGGAAGCTTGCTCCCTCGCCACAGGCAATGCGCTAGGTGTTGACTGCTTGGCGTTGGCCCAACGCCAGGCGCCCCGGCCCGCTGATCAGCAACGTGATGAAGATGATCAGCAACAACCAGCCAAACTGCGCCTCGAACAGCGTCCACTCGGGATGCACCACCAGCAACGCGATCAACAGCACCGCAAGAATCGGCAGGCACGCCAGCCGCACCAGCACCCCGGCAATGATCAGCAACGGGCACAGCACCTCGGCAAAAATCGCCAAGGCCAGGGTGATAGGCGCACCGAGGTGGAACGGGTCTTCGATCAGCTTCAACTGCTCGCTGTAGTTGAGCAACTTGGGCAGGCCATGCACCCACAGCAAAAACAACGCCCCGCTGGCCCGCAGGAACAACAGCCCCAGATCCTGATACTTTGATTCGTGCATATGCGCTCCGGTGTGAGTTGACCTTCTGTCGCGGTCGATTCTGTCGACAGGCGCGCGCGCACGCTTGCAAGCCTGTGCTGACCTCACTCCCCCGTGCCGGCAAACGCCGCGACGATTTCATCGATCACCACCCGCACCCGTGCGGTGTGGCGCAGGTCGGCGTGGGTCACCAGCCATACGTCGTAGGGCGTCGGTCGCGTGCGCTGCGGCCACAGGCGCACCAGGCCGTCGCGCTCACCGCTGGCCACCGGGATTTCACCGATGCCGATGCCGGCGGCAATCGACCGGCGCACCAGCAGGCTGGAACTCAAGGCGGCGACAATGCGCCCACGGCCCAGCGGCTCGGACACCAGCGTCAGGTCCTTCTGGTGTTGCAGATAGGGTTGATAGACCACCAGATCGTGGCCGTCGAACAGGCTGCCGGGCTCGGGCACACCGTGACGCTCGACGTAGCCTTGGGAGGCAAACAAGCCCACCGGCCAACGGGCGATGCGCCGGGCGATCAGGTCGGGGTTGTCCGGGCGCGTGTTGCGCACCGCGATGTCGGCTTCCCGCTTGGCCAGGCTGAGGATCTGGGTGGACGCGTCCAATTGCACGCGTACGTCGGGGTGTTTGTCGTGCAAACAGGCAATGGCCGGGATCAGGAAGTCGATGGCCAGGGAGTCGGTGGTGCTGACCCGCACAGTGCCGGTCAGGCGCTCATCCAGGCCCTGGATCTGGCGTTGCAGATCAAGGGCCGAGCGTTCCATTTTTTCCACCGAGAGCAAGGCCGCCTCGCCAACGGCGGTCAGTGCGTAGCCCTCTGAGGTGCGCAGGAACAGCGTCGCGCCCAGGGATTTTTCCAGGGCATTGACGCGCCGGCCAACGGTCGCCTGGTCCACCCCCAGCACCCGCGCCGCCCCGCGCAGCGTGGATTCGCGGCAAACCGCGAGGAATACCCGTGCATCGTCCCAATTCATGCGTTTCTCCAGTGCTGCATATATGCATCAGTATGAAGCTTAATCGCAGCATTATTGCATCGATAATCCTGGCTATGCTGGGCGCCAGAGAAAAATACCCAGGACCGCCCCCATGCATGACCTCCACGCTTGTGCTCGTCGCTCGATCTGGCTGCCGATCTTCGCCGGCCTGTGTGCCAGCCTGGTCAGTATTGGCCTGGCACGTTTCGCCTACACGCCACTGATCCCAAGCCTGATCCAGGCCCACTGGTTCAGCGCCAGCGATGTGGTGTACCTCGGCGCCGCCAACCTAGTGGGCTATTTGATCGGTGCGCTGATCGGCCGGCCCCTCGCCCAACGGACCTCCAACACCACCGCGTTGCGCCTGATGATGGTCGCGGTAACCCTGGCGTTCTTTGCCTGCGGCTTTCCGTTGTCGGTGGCCTGGTTCTTCGGCTGGCGCCTGCTGTCGGGGGTGGCCGGTGGCGCGATCATGGTGCTGGTGGCGGCGACGGTGCTGCCCCATGTCCCGGCAGCGCGGCGGGGCTTGGCAAGCGGTGCGATCTTCCTCGGGATCGGCCTGGGGATTGCCGGTTCAGGCACCCTCGTGCCGCCGCTGTTGCGCCTGGGCCTGCAGCAGACCTGGTTCGGCCTCGGCCTGTTGGCATTGGTGCTGACCGCCGCAAGCTGGTTGGCATGGCCCCACGGCGCGCAGCAGGAACCCGCACCACCGGCACACGCGCCGCTACCCACCCCCGCCGGTGTGTACCTGTTGTTTGCCCAATACGCCTTTATGGCGGCGGGCCTGGTGCCGGCCATGGTGTTCCTGGTGGACTACGTGGCCCGTGGCCTGGGGGATGGCCCGCAGGTCGGCGCGATGATCTGGGTGATGTACGGGCTGGGCTCGATTATCGGGCCGGTCACCTACGGGTACCTGGCTGACAAACTCGGGGCCCGCGCCAGCATTCGCCTGGTCCTGGTGGTGCAGGCGCTGGCCGTCGGGCTATTGCCCTTCGCCAGCTCGTTCACCGCCCTGGCGCTGCTGGCGGTGATCCTTGGCTCGTTCCCACCAGGCATCGTGCCGCTGGCCTTGGCGCGGGTGCATGAATTGCTTCCCGACCATCACCAGCAACAGCTCGCCTGGAGCCGTGCAACGGTGTCGTTCGCGACATTCCAGGCGCTGAGCGGGTTTGCCTATTCAGCCTTGTTCAACAGCAGCGGCGGCGACCATGGGTTGTTGTTCATGATTGCAGCCGGGGCGATCGTGGTCGCGCTGATGCTGGAACTGGGTATGTTGCAACTGAACCGCCGACCGTTCGCTACGGTCCCAACCCATACGCTTACCGCTACAGGACTTGCAAAATGACCCTGCCTACCGACATGACCCTGATTGAAATCACCACGCCCGGCGGCCCCGAAGTGCTCAAGCCACGCCAGGTCCCCGTGCCCACCCCAGGCGCCGGCGAAATCCTGATTCGCGTGCACGCCGCCGGGGTCAACCGCCCCGACGCCTTGCAACGCGCGGGCAAGTACCCGATGAAGCCCGGCATGAGCCTGATTCCCGGCCTGGAAGTGGCGGGTGAAGTGGTGGCACTGGGCGACGGGGTCAGCGCCTTCGCCCTCGGCGACAAGGTTTGCGCCCTGACCAACGGCGGCGGCTATGCGCAATATTGCGCGGTGCCTGCCGGCCAGGCGTTGCCGATTCCCGAGGGCCTGTCGTGGCTTCAAGCCGCCGCGATCCCGGAAACCTTCTTTACCGTGTGGGCCAACCTGTTTGGCATCGGTGGCGCGCACAAGGGTCAGCGCGTGCTGATCCATGGCGGCACCAGCGGCATCGGCACCACCGCGCTGATGTTGTGCCGCGAATTCGGCATCCAGGCATTTGCCACCGCCGGCAGCGCCGAGAAATGTGCGGTCATCCGCGACCTGGGCGCCGAGGCGATCAATTATCGTGAGCAGGACTTCGCCGAAGTGATCGGTGCCCAAGGCGTGAATGTGATCCTCGACATCATGGGCGCCTCGTACCTCAACACCAATCTCAAGGCCTTGAGCATGGATGGCCGCCTGGTGATGCTGGGCTTTCTCGGCGGCACCAAGGCCAATGACGTGGACTTGCTGACCATCCTCGGCAAACGCGCGATTGTGACCGGCTCACTGCTGCGCACGCGGACTGCGGATGAAAAAGCCGCCATCGCCGCACAACTGCGCGAACACGTGTGGCCGGCGCTGTCAGCCGGGCGTTGCCTGCCGATGATCGATCAGGTGTTTGAGTACACCGACGCCGACAAGGCCCATGCGCGGATGGAAGGTGGGGAGCATATCGGCAAGATTGTGTTGCGGGTGATCTGAACCAGCACAAACCCAATGTGAAAAGCAGGCTTGTGTGGGAGCGGGCTTGCTCGCGAAGACGGTGTATCAGAAACAGATACTTTGACTGAACCACCGCTTTCGCGAGCAAGCCCGCTCCCACATTTGATCTCCCACATTTGATTTGCTGTGTATTGAAGGCCGCCGTTTTAACGGTAAGTCGGGTAATCGGTATAGCCCTGCTCCGAACCCCCGTACATGCCTTCGACCCGCAGCGGGTTCAGCGGCCAGCCATTGAACAGGCGTTGCGGCAGGTCCGGGTTGGCAATGAATGGGCGGCCAAACGCGATCAGGTCCGCCAGCCCCGCTTGCACCAGTTTCTCGCCACGCTCGGCGGTATAGCGTCCGGCGTAGATAATGCGGCCGCTGAAGCTGTCACGCAGCGCACGCCGGAAGCTTTCCGGCAATTGAGGTGCGTCGTCCCAATCCGCCTCGGCAATGGAAACGTAGGCGATGCCCGCCGCTTCGAGCATTTTGACGGCTTCGATGTAAGTGTGATGTGGGTCTTCTTCCACCAGGCCGATGTACACGCGGTCCTGGTCGGTGCCACTGAACAACGGCGAAAAACGCACGCCCAGTCGATCCGCCCCGACCGCATCGCTGACCGCCGCGACAATCTCGCGCAGGAAACGCAGGCGGTTATCCAGCGAACCACCGTATTCGTCATCGCGCTGATTGGAATGGGCCGAAATGAACTGGTTGACCAGGTAACCGTTGGCCGAATGAATCTCCACCCCATCGAACCCCGCCGCCATCGCGTTGCGCGCGGCCTCGGCATACAAGCCGACCAGGTCCTTGACCTCTTGCGTATCCAACGCACGCGGTACTGGCGGTTGCACCAGTTCACCAGCGCCCGGCGCGGTTTCGATGAACGCCTTGACCTGTTTCGGCTGGATCGCCGACGGCGCCACCGGAGCTGCGCCGCCTGGCTGCAACGCGTGATGGGAGACGCGCCCCACATGCCACAGCTGAGCAAAGATCACCCCGCCGTCAGCATGCACGGCGTCGGTGACGGTGCGCCAGCCATCGACCTGCGCCGCGTTGTAGATCCCCGGCGTCCACGCATACCCCTGGCCACGGGGCTCGATCTGCGTGCCCTCGCTGACCATGAAGCCGGCCGACGCACGCTGGCGGTAATACTCGGCCATCAAGGCGGTGGCGATGTCACCGGGTTGGGCGCTGCGCTGGCGGGTCAACGGCGGCAGCACAATGCGGTTGCCCAGTGTGTGCCGACCCAGTTGCAGTGGGGTGTTGAGAATATTGTCTGTCATGTGCGGTTTTCCAAATCCTGGACGAGCAAAAGCCTTGGCGACTCCTCGGGAGCCGCCAATCAAAAGGTAATGAATGAACTTACGCGGTGAGTTTCAGCAGCGCCTTGGCCACATCGCTGGAGCTGCCCGGGTTCTGCCCGGTGACCAGCAAACCATCGACGATCACAAAGGATTGCCAGTCGGCGCCCTTCTCGTACTTGCCGCCGAGTTTCTTGAATTCGTCTTCAACCAGGAACGGCACCACATCGGTCAATTCCACCGCGGCTTCTTCCGAGTTGGAGAAGCCGGTGACGCGACGCCCCTTGATCAGCGGCTCACCGTTGACTGCCTTGACGTGACGCAGCACACCCGGTGCGTGGCAGACGAAACCAATCGGCTTGCCGGCGCGTTCGAAGGACTCGATCAGTGCGATCGACACCGGCGACTCCGCCAGGTCCCACAACGGACCGTGGCCGCCTGGGTAGAACACCGTGTCGAAATCGGCGGCGTTGACCGCATCCAGCTTCAACGTATTGGCCAAGGCCTGCTGCGCGGCCGGGTCGGCGGCGAAGCGGTGGGTCTGTTCGGTCTGGAAGTCCGGCAGGTCGCTGACCGGGTCCAGCGGTGGTTGCCCGCCGGCCGGGGATGCCAGCACCACCTCGGCACCGGCGTCCTTGAACGCGTAATAGGGTGCCGCAAACTCTTCGAGCCAAAAGCCGGTCTTGCGGCCGGTGTCTCCCAACTGATCGTGAGAGGTCAAAACCATCAATACTTTCATTGTCGAGTGCCTCGGGATGAGTGTGGGTTGAAGCTTAGGAGCCTGGGTTGCACGGCACAACGTCATATCCGCAAGGTTTTCGGACATGCACGGTGGCGGTTGCCGTTTGCCCGCCGCGCGCGGACAATTCCACCTCCCCTGCCCTTGGAGAGATGCGATGCACAGCGTGGCGCTGCTGGTTTACCCGAATTTTGAGTGCCTGAGCCTCAGTGTCGGCTCGGTGTTCGAGTGCGCGAACCTGCTGCGTGGCGAGCCGGCCTACGAGTTTCACCTGGTGTCGGAGCGAGGCGGCGCGGTGATGACCTCCCAGGGGTTCTCGGTGAACACCACGCCGATCCGCGCCGAAGGCTATGACACGCTGATCGTCGGCGGCTACATGGAGTTCCGCCTGCCGGAGGCCAACCTGCTGGAATTGGTCAAGGCCGCTGCCGTCCAATCGCGGCGTGTTGCATCGCTGTGCATGGGCATTTTCGTGTTGGCCGACGCCGGCCTGCTGGAAGGCAAGCGCACCACCACCCATTGGATTCACGCCCCGGCATTTCGCAAGCGCTACCCGCAGATTCAATTGGAAGAAGACCGCTTGTTCGTGGTCGACGGCCAGATCTGGACCGGTGCCGGCATGAGCGCCGGCGTGGACATGGCCCTGGCCATGGTCGAGAACGACCTGGGCAGCGACCTCGCGCGGCGCATCGCCCGCAAACTGGTGATCGCCCAGCGGCGCGGCAGCGAACAGTCGCAGCTGTCGGCCCTGCTGGAGCTGGACCCCAAGTCAGACCGCGTGCAACTGGCCCTGGCCTATGCCCGCGAAAACCTGACCCATGATCTGTCGGTGGACGCCTTGGCCGATGTCGCACGGCTCAGCCCACGCCAGTTCAGCCGGGTGTTTCGTGAAGAAACCGGCCAGACCCCGGCCAAAGCCATCGAATCGCTGCGGGTGGAAGCCGCGCGGACGCTGATGGAGACCAGCCGCCACCCGGTGGAAGTGGTCGCCCGCGAAACCGGCTTCGGTGATCGCGAACGCATGCGCCAGGCCTTCCTGCGCGCCTTCGGCCAGCCGCCGCAGGCAATGCAGCAAGCGTTTAATGCAGCGCCACCCGCGTGATCAGGTAGTTCACCAACTGCGGTTCGTCATCCAGTTCAAGCAGTTGCACCGGGCGCGGCAGGTTATCCAGCACCGTGCGCCAGAACGCCTGGGACACTTCGTCCTGATCATAAAAACGCACCAGCCAGTTGGATGCGCCACTGCACAGCACCTGGGTGGCGATAGCGCGCCCGATGCCTTTGCGCCGGTAGCGCTTGAGGATAAACAGGTCGGCCAGTTCCAGCGCATCAATGCCGGGCAACTCGCTGCCTTCGATCAGCAGGAAGCCGGCGATAAAACCATCCACCAACAACAGGTTGGCGCTCCACTGCGGGTCTTGCCAGTAGCGCGCCAGGTGTTCGTCATGGATGTAGAAACGGCCGTCCCCTTCGACATCTTCCTGTTCCCAGTCCGACGACTCATAGGCGTAGTACTGGTAGAGATTGCGGATCAGCTCGGCGGCTTCGGGGCCGGTCTGGATCAGTTCGACGGTGGTTTCGGACATGGGGCTCTCGGTGAAAAAATGCAGGGCGCCATTGTTCACAAAACCTTCGCGCAGGCCAATACATTGTCCAACCTTTCTGTTTGCTGAACCGATTGCGGATTTACCCTGCCCTGGCCAAATTCCTGAAACATTTAGAATAGACTTCGCGCAAATCCCCCTTTTCTCAAGGACACGCACCGTGACCAACGTCTGTTCCGCCGGCCTGGATGTGGGCTTTGCCTCCCTGGACTACTTGCAGATCTTCATCCTGGGCGTGATCCAGGGCATTACCGAGCTGCTGCCGGTGTCGTCCACCGCCCACATGCGCGTGGTCCCCGCCCTGCTCGGCTGGCAGGACCCAGGCTCGGCGTTTTCGGCGGCAATGCAGTTGGCGGCGCTGGCGGCGGTGGTCAGCTATTTCTGGCGCGACGTGCGCCAAGTCACCACCGGCAGCATCGGCGCAGTGCGTCGGGGCGACTACAACGACCGCTGGTTCAAGCTGGCCGTGGCGATTGTGCTGGCGACGATTCCCATCGGGATTGCCGGGTTGGCGCTGTCTTCGACCTTGAATGCATGCAACTCGCCGTTGCGTGGGTTGATGGTGATCGGCATTTCCTGCGTGGTCATGGCGGTGCTGCTGGCCGTCGCGGAAGTACGCGCACGCCACACCCGGGAGATGGGTGAGATGCGCCTGCGTGATGCGTTGATCGTCGGCATTGCGCAGATTGGGGCTTTGATTCCGGGGGTGTCGCGCTCGGGTTCCACCCTCACCGCCGCACTGTTCCTCAACTTCAAGCGTGAAGAAGCGGCGCGTTTCTCCTTTCTGCTGGGCCTGCCGGCCATTGCCCTCGCCGGGTTGAAGGAGCTGTGGGTACTGCTGCGCGCCGACTTGCCCGCGCATGCCTGGCCGCATCTGTTGTTTGGCCTGGTGGTGGCGAGCGTCTCGGCGTTTTTTGCGATCTGGGGGCTGATGAAGTTTTTGGAGCGGTTCTCGACCTGGCCGTTTGTGATCTACCGGGCGTTGTTGGGGGTGTTTCTGATTGTGGCCGTGAGCACTGGGCTGTTGAGCTAACCCAATTGCGAAAGCACATGAAATCTAATGTGGGAGCGGGCTTGCTCGCGAAAGCGGTGGATCAGTCAACCTATTCAGCGACTGGCACACCGTCTTCGCGAGCAAGCCCGCTCCCACAAAAGCCCGCTCCCACAGTTGGACTGAGTGGTTTTAGAGGCCGCCGCTTCGCTCGGCCAGTTCTTCCAGCAGGTCAGCCGACGGCACAAAAAACAACCCACCCGTCACCGCCGTACTGAAATCCAGCAAGCGGTCATAGTTGCCTACCGGCCGCCCGACAAACATATTCTCCAGCATCAATTCCAGCGGCTGCGGCGAGCGCGCGTAGCCGATGAAATAGGTGCCGAACTCCCCCGCCCCAGGCCGCCCGAAGGGCATGTTGTCGCGCAGGATCTTCACTTCATTACCGTCCGCGTCGGTAATCACCGTCAGCGCACTGTGGGAGTTGCTCGGCTTGGCCTCATCGTCCAGCTCGATATCCGCCAGCTTGGTGCGCCCGATCACCTTCTCCTGGGCCTCTACCGTCAGGCCGTTCCAGGCGTTCATGTTATGCAGGTACTTTTGCACCAGCACGTAGCTGCCACCGCGAAATTCGCTGTCCTCATCACCGACAAGGGTGAACCCTTCGGCCTTGCGCCCCACCGGGTTCTCGGTGCCGTCGACAAAGCCGATGATGCTGCGCATATCGAAGTAGCGGAAACCCTGGACCTCGTCCACCACCTTGACGCTATCCCCCAGCGCCGCCATCAACTGGGTGGCCAGTTCGAAACACAGGTCCATCTGCTCGGCGCGGATATGCAGCAGGATATCCCCCGGCGTCGCGACGGCCATGCGCCCTTGCACCCCAAACTCGCGAAACGGATGCAGCGCCGCCGGGCGTGGCGCACCGAACAGCCGGTCCCAGGCATCCGAGCCAAACCCGCAGACACAGGTGAGATTGCCGTCCGGCACGCGCTTGCCCACCGAGCGCACCAACCCGGCGATGTCGGCGCACCAGGCGCGCACCGTATCGACATTGCCGGGCGTCAAGGTAGCGACCATGAAAATTGCGCTGCGGGTGATCGGGTGGCACACCGACTGCGGTTCCAGAGGTGGCAAAACAGAGGATGGGGTCATGGTGAACGTCCAGACTAAAGGGCGAGATTAAACTCGCGCAGATTAGCAGATCATTTCTGACAGTTGCGCCACACTTCGCGGATCAACGCTTGCAGCTTCAAGGCCTCGCTCCAGCGATCACTGATCTCGCGACCGTCTGCGCCGGTGATGGCATACGGCGGCGGGCCCAGCTCGCAGGTGAAGGACAGGCTGTGCGGCGTGTCGGGCCGCGCCAGCCAGTCTTCGATCCCGTAGCGCCACCACTCGGTGAAGCGCTGCACCCAGGCTTGGTGCTGGGGAAAGTCCAGCGAAACCTGCACCTGTTCACTGCTCGCCACACGCCCATGAAACCCCCAACTATGGCGCAGGATCGTGCGGATCTGTTCATCGTCTTCCACGGCACCCGGCTCCGGCAGTTCGCGCCCGACCACGTAGTGGGACAGGTCGGCCAGCAGTTGCAAATCCGGCATTTGCGCGAGCAGATCGAGGGTGAAGTGCAGGTCGTTGGTCAGCCGATAACGGTGGGTTTCCAGCAGCACCGGAAAGTCCACCTGCTCGGCCAGGCGCTGCCAGCCTTCGACCAAGCGTGCCGCCTCGGACTGCGTACGCGGGCGCACGTCGGCCTGCAAAGTGAGATGGTGACAGCCGTAGCGGCTGATCACATCCAGTGCGGCGGCCAGGTCATCCACCGATTGCGGGAACAGTTGGCCCTCGATCTGCAAGCCCCTGGCCGCGGCGGCGGCGTGCAGGCGGGCGACATCGGCGGGCTTCCAGTAGTGGTCGGTGATGCCGTCGAAACCCGCAGCTTTGATGCGGTCCAGTTGCACTTCCAGAGGGCCGGGCTCGGTTTGCATCGCCCACAGGGATTGGAATACCAGGAATTGGCGCATCTCAGCCTCGCAGCAACTGTTTGAGGGATACTTCGGGGTCGGCCAGGCTGGCCGTGTCGAGCGCGATACGCGCGCCGATCAGGCGTTCGCAGAGCTTGATGTCCTTGGCCGCGCCGTTGCCGGGCGCCCAACCGCAAGCGCCTTGCATGCGGGACTCGGCGTCCAGGTAGAACAGCAACAGTGCGCCGCCGGGCAATGGCCGAGTGACCACAGTCGGCGTCATCACGCCCACGGTGAGCAAGCCCCAATCGTATTGGTCGGACCAGAAACCGGGCAGCGCATCGAAAGGCAACTGGCGCCCGAGCAGGTTCAACGCAGCATGCCGCCCCTGGGCTTCGGCATTGCGCCAGGTTTCCTGGCGCTGGTACAGGCCGTCGAGGCGGAACTCACACACATCGCCCGCCGCATAGATATGCGCCGCGCTGGTGCGCAACTGCGCATCGACACGAATGCCCTGCCCCACTTCCAGCCCGGCCGCCGCCGCGAGTTCGATGTTCGGCTGCATGCCGATGCCCACCACCACCAGGTCGCACGGCAACAACTGCCCATCGACCAACTGCACGGCATCGGCCTGGATCGATTCCAGTGCCACGTTCAAGCGCACATCCACCCCGTGCTGGCGATGCAACGCCAACAGCGCCGCCGAGATCACCGGCGGCAATACCCGCCCGGCAAGGCGCGGCCCGGCTTCCAGCAGCGTCACCTCGCAGCCCAGGCCACGGGCGGTCGCCGCCACTTCCAGGCCGATAAACCCGCCACCAACCACCACCAGCCGTGTGCCGGGCCGCAGCGCGCTGCGCAAGGCCAAGGCTTCATCGTGGGTGCGCAGGTACAACACGTTGGCCTGTGCCTGGGGCAAACGCCGCGCCCGGCCGCCGGTGGCCAGCAACAGGCCGGCGTAGGCCAGCCACTGGCCGTCGGCGAGTTGCAGGCGCTGTTGCTCGGGCTGCAAATGAGTCACCGGGTTGGCGGCGATATGTTCGATGTTCAACGCGGCCAACCGCTCGCGGTCGCACAGGCTGTAGCCGGCCAGGTCCACGCAGCCTTGCAGCAACCCCTTGGACAGCGGCGGCCGTTCGTAGGGCAGGTGCGGTTCATCGCCGATCAGGATCAGGCGTCCGGTGTAGCCTTCTTCGCGCAGGGTCAGCGCCGCACGGCCGCCGGCATGGCCGGCGCCGACGATAATCAAGGGCGCGTTCATCGTCACACCGTGACGGCGAGCAACACCCGCCCCGCTTCGACCCGTACCGGGTAGGTCTTGAGGTTGACGCACACCGGCGCGCCCATGGCTTTGCCGGTACGGTAATCAAAGCGTCCGTTGTGCTTGGGGCATTCGATCACGTGGTCCATCACCAGGCCGTCGGCGAGGTGGATTTTCTCGTGGGTGCACAGGCCGGCCGTGGCAAAAAATTCATTCTCGGCCGAGCGATACACCGCGTAGGTGTGAGCGCCATGGTCGAAACGCAGCACGTCTTCTTCGTCAATTTCGCCCACGGCGCAGACGTCGATCCATTGATCGTTCATGGTAGTTCCTCGTGGTGAACGAGCTTGTTGTAGTGAGCGCTTGCTCGCGCTGAGCTGCGAAGCGGCCCCAGGATCAGCTATCGGGATTTGTCTGAAAAAACGCGGGGGCGTCATTGGGGCTGCTTCGCAGCCCAGCGCGAGCAAGCTCGCTCACTACAACAGGCGCGCCGGGAATCGGGCGTTGGATGAAGTAGGTGGGGTCGCTGCGTTGCTTCCAGATCGTCGGCAGGATTTCCTTGTAGGCCTCGAAGAGGTTGGCGTACGGCGGCGGGCAGTCACCGCGGATCTCTGCGTGCAGTTGCTCGAGGGCGTGGTACGGCACCATCGGGTACATGTGGTGTTCGAGGTGGTAGTTCATGTCCATGTAGATAAAGCGCAGCACAGGGTTCATGTAGATGGTGCGGCAATTGCTGCGGTGGTCGAGGACATCTTCGGCGAGGCCCACGTGTTGGGTCAGGCCGAACAGGTAGCCGAGCCAGGCACCGTAGATGCTCGGCAAACCGATCAGCATCAGCGGCAACCAGCTGTGCAGGTACAGCGCGGTGCCGATGACCACGGCGTAGATCGCCAGCCAGACACGGGCGGCACGGAATACCTTGGGCCACTCGGACTCAGGAATGAAGTCGGCCTCCTGGGCACTCATCTTGCCGGCGGCGTGACGCGCCACGCCGCTGAAGGTTTTCCAGGCCAGGGGCAGGTTGAACAGGCTCAGGCACATCATCAGAAAGCTCGGCGGGCGCGGCTCGACGATCTCCGGGTCGCGGCCGACGACGATGGTGTCGGTGTGGTGCCGCGCATGGCTCCAGCGCCACACGTGGGGCTCGAAGATGCACATGAAGCTGGCGACCTGGTAGAGCACGTCGTTCATCCAGCGGGTCTTGAACGCGGTGCCGTGGCCGGTCTCGTGCCAACGCGGGTTGGACGCCGTGCCGTAGAGCACGCCATACACCATGAAGAACGGCACGCAGGCCCAGGAGCCCCAGAACCAGTAGCCGCCAAAGCCGCTGGCAAACAGCGCGACGAACCACAGGGCGGTGTCGCGCAAGGCCGGGCCGTCGCGGCGTTGCATCAGTTCTTTCATGCGTTTACGGGAAATCGGTGATTGATACCAACTGGCCGAGACCAGGCCTTTTTCAGCGGCGCGGGCGGCTTCGGGGCCAGTGAGGCTGTAGTCGCGCCGGGCGGTGTGAGCGGTGTGTTCAGGCATTGTTATTGTTCTCCGCAAGCGTGGGGTTCAGGTGCCTTGCCAAACCCACGATAGAGAAGCGCTAAATCGCCCTCAAGGCCTTGAATCCATTCCCTATCAAGCTATCATCCAGGCCCAGCGGGGCTTGATAGTTTTCTATCAAGACGCATCAAGGGCTTGCCATGAACAACCATAAACGCCCAACCATTGCCACCGTGGCCGCCCAGGCGGGCCTCAGCGTGGCCACCGTCGACCGGGTCTTGAATGCGCGTGCGCCGGTCAATCCCGATACCGCCGAGCAGGTGTTCCAGGCGGCCGAAGCCGTAGGCTATTTCGCCGCGCGGCTGATCGGCCAGCGCATTCGCGAACGGCGGCCGACCTACCGTTTCGGTATCCTGCTGCTGGCCACCGCCCAGGCGTTCTACGCCACCCTGGCGCAGTCGATTGCCGAGGCGGCGCAGCAACACGCCGGGGCCAACCTGACCTGCCAGTTCGAGTACATCGTCGAGCGCACACCGAGCGTGATCGCTGCGCAGATCGAACAACTCGCGGTGCAGTGCGACGGCCTCGCCGTGGTCAGCTTCGCCCATCCACTGATCAATGCCACGTTGGCGCAGATCCGCGCCGCCGGCGTGCCGGTGGTGGCGCTGCTGTCGGACATCCACGAACAAGCCCTTGAGCCCTACGTGGGCCAGGACAACCACGTGGTCGGCCGCACCATGGGCTGGTTGCTCGCGCGCACCTGCGGCGCCCGCAAAGGCAGCGTCGGGATCTTGCTCGGCGGCCACCGTTTCCTCGGCCACCAGGCCCGCGTCGAAGGCCTGCACAGCTACCTTGCCGAACACGCGCCGGGGCTCAAGCCGTTGGAGCCGTTGATCAACCTGGACAACTGCGACATCACCGAAGAGGCCACCCTCGACCTGATCACCCGCCACACCGACCTGCGCGGCCTGTGCGTGGTGGGCGGCGGTGGCGACGGCATCATCAGCGCCCTTGCGCAACTGCCCAAGCGCCCGGCGCTGTGCTGCATCTTGCAGGAGTCCACCGAGCTGTCGCGCCAGGCGTTGAGGCAGGGGTTGATCGATGTGGCGATGGACTCGCAACCAAAGCTGACGGCCACGGCGCTGGTGCAATTGATGGTGGAGTTGCAGACCGCCGAGGCGTTCGATCCGGTGCGGCATCGAGTGCACATACCGCCGCAGATTGTCACTTCGGAAAACATCTGCACCTGACACACAGTTTGATCGGTGCGAGGCTCAATGATTGCGAAAATCCGCGGCATTGAGCCCGAACCGGCTCATCTTGTTGTACAGCCCGCCCCGCGACACATTGAGCTGCCGCGCCGCCAGGCGGATGTTGCCGCCGGTGCTCTGCAGCGCGGCGACGATGGCGTGCATCTCGAAGCTGCTCAGTTGCTGGGCAGGTGGCGGCTCGGGCAATCGCATGGGCGTGCGCGGGCGGGTGTCCAGGGGCAAATCAATCGGCTGGATCAACTCGCCCATGGCCAGGTTGGTCGCGCGCTCGATGCTGTTTTCCAGCTCCCGCACATTGCCCGGCCAGCTGTAGGCCGTGAGCAACGCCAGCGCATCCGGCGCAAACCCCTGCACCGATTTACGCAATGAGCGAGCACAGCGCGTGAGGAAATGCCGTGCCAGCAAGGGAATGTCTTCGCGGCGCATGCGCAACGGCGGCACGGTCAGGTTCAACACGTTGAGGCGGTAGTAAAGGTCTTCGCGAAATGCGCCTTCGGCCACCGCCTGGCTGAGGTTGCGGTGGGTCGCGGCGATGATGCGCACGTCGACCTGCCGCGAATTTTTCGCGCCGACACGGGTGACTTCGCCCTCCTGCAATACCCGCAACAGGCTGACTTGGGCATCGAAGGACATGTCGCCAATCTCATCCAGAAAAATCGTGCCGCCATCCGCCAACTCGAACTTGCCCGCCGAACCACCCCTCGTCGCGCCGGTGAATGCCCCTTCGACATGCCCGAACAGTTCGCTTTGCACCAGGTCACGAGGGATCGCGCCGCAGTTGACCGCTACGAACGGGCCGTTGTGGCGCTCGCTCGCGTTGTGGATCGCCTGGGCGAACAGCTCCTTGCCGGTGCCGCTTTCACCGAGGATCAGGGTGGTGGCGTCACTGCGACTGGCGATGCGCCCCAGGTGCAGCGCGTCCTGGATCGCCCGCGAGCTGCCCTGGATGGTGTCGAAGGTGTAGCGGGCCTGGGTGCTGATGATGCGCCGGGTGATTTCGCGGATACGCCGGTTCTCGCGCAGCGACACGATCACCCCGCCCTGCTCCAGCGGGCACACCGAGACCAGGCAGGCGAGCTGGCTGCGGTCGTGCAGGTGGAAGGTGCAGTCGAGGTCGCGCACCGGCTCACCCAGGGAGTCGCTCAATTCACTGCGACCCAGGTGCTGGAACGGGCGGCCGATCAGTTCCAGGCCGACCCCGAACAATTGCCGGGCATAACGGTTGAGCGCCTTGATGCAGCCGCGTTCATCCAGCACCACCAGGCCTTCGTTGAGCACTTCGAGGACGGTTTGCTGTTCTTCCAGCAGCGCTTGCAGGGCCATCTGCCGCGACACGGCTTCGGCCGCCGCTTGCACGGTGCCCAGGGTGTGGAAGTGAAACCAGCCGGGCTCGGCGGTGAGGGTCAGCATGGCCAGGGTCGTGCCTTGGGCATTCTTGATCGGCGCGGCAGCGCAGTGCATGCGCCGCTCGCGCAGGCCGCTGGCGAAATTTTCTTCGGCCAGCACGTACACCAGACGATCCTCGGCCAGGGCCAGGCCGGTGCAGTTGGTGCCTTGCACCGACTCCAGCAGGCGGCTGCCCACCGGGGTGATGTCCAACCCGCAGAAATACAGAGTGGTGCCGTCGGCGTCGGTGAGGTTGATGTGCCCACGCGGGTTGTAGGCCAACAGGCCGTGCATGACTTGCGCGGCGGCGCTGATCAGCACGCGGTGGGCAGCCAATGTGGTGGCCAGGGCGTCGGCGCCGACAAAACGATAGCTGGCGTCCGCCGGGTCGATCCCCGCCGCGACGCTGCGCCGCCACGAATCCCAGATCACCTGCCGTACCGCCGCCGGGCGTTCGCCTTCGCCGCCCTGGCAAGCGCGCCACGCCTGCTCCAGCGCCGCGACGGGGCCATCGTTCAGCGCGGCGGGCCCCAGGGCGGTGAGGTAATCGAGGTCTTGCACGCTGAACGTCATGCTCATGGGGAGGGGTCCGTGTTCATAATTTCGACATGTCAGTATAGGCATGTCATTTAAATCAACACATTTTGTTTATTTGTAATATTTAATCGTTAATTATCAACACGTTACAAATTGGCACAGGCTTTGCTCTTACCTCCTTGCCGATCAGGACCGTCCTGAGGCCAACAATAAAAAAGGGGTAATTGCATGACTACACAGAACATCCGCCTGGGCTTGATCGGTGCCGGCCGCATGGGCAGCTTCCACGGCCTGACCGCCGCACGGCACATCCCCGGCGCCAGCCTGGTGGCGATTGCCGATCCGACGCCGGGCCAAGCCGCCCGCCTCGCCGCCGAGCTAGGCGTGGCCAAGGTCTACACCGACCCGCAACAACTGCTCGACGACCCGGACATCGACGGCGTACTCATCGCCGCCCCCGCCCGCAGCCACGCCGAACTGGTGATCAGCGCCGCCCGCGCCGGCAAGGGAATCTTCTGCGAAAAACCCATGGCCATCACCCTCGATGAAGCCGACCGCGCCATCGCCGCCGCGGCCGATGCCCATGTGCCGTTGCAGGTTGGCTTCAACCGGCGCTTCGCCAAGAGTTTTCGCACCGCCCACCTCGATGTCGTCGCCGGCCGTATCGGCACCCCGCAGCTGCTGCGCTCGCTGACCCGCGACCCGGCGCTGAACAACCCAGCGGCCTCGCCGCAATGGGTGATCTTCCTCGAAACCTTGATCCATGACTTCGACACCCTGCGCTACCTCAACCCTGGCGCCGAAGCCGTGCAAGTGCACGTGATGGCCGACGCGTTGATCGCGCCTGAGTACAAGAGCAAAGGCTTTCTTGACACCGCCGTGGTCACGATCCGCTTCGACAACGGTGCGATTGCCACCGCCGAAGCCAACTTCCAGGCCGTGTATGGCTACGACGTGCGCGGCGAAGTGTTCGGCAGCGCGGGCATGCTGACCATGGGCGGCGTCAACGAGTCCGACCTGGTGCGTTACCTGGCCCAGGGTATCCAGGCCGATACCCAGCGCCTGGACACCGACCTGCTGCGCGACGCCTATATTGCCGAGCTCAACCACTTCGCCGATTGCCTGCGCAGCGGCACCAAACCCCTGGCCAGCGGTGAAGATGCCCGCGCCGCCCTGGCGATTGCGCGGGCGTGTATCGAGTCGTTCCAGCAAGGCCAGGCGGTGGCGGTATGAGCCCGTTCAAACTGGCGATCAGTGCCGAGATGGTGTTTCTCGAACTGCCCTTCATCGAGCGCGTAAAGCGCATCCATGCACTGGGTTTCAGTGCCGAGATCTGGAACTGGACCGACAAGGACATCAGCGCCCTGGCCGCCACCGGCGCCGACTTCACCTCGATGACCGGCTACATCAGCGGCACCCTCACCGACCCCGACGGCATCCGCCGATTGCTCGACAGCGCCCGCGAATCCCTTGGCGTTGCCGAACGTTTGAAGTGCCCGAGCCTCAACCTGCACGGCACCGGCCTGGGTGACGGCGGCCTGCCCGTGCAGCCGGTCAGCCACACCAGCGGGCGCATGTGGTTGAGCGCCTGCAAGACCCTGGAAAAAATCGCCCGCCTGGGCGAAGACGCCGGCCGCGTGTTTCTGCTGGAAAACCTCAACACCGCGGTCGACCACCCCGGCACGCCGTTCGCCCGCGCCGAGGACACCCTGGCGCTGATCGAGGCGGTGGGCAGCCCGCACCTGAAGCTGAACCTGGACCTGTACCACGCGCAGATCGGCGAAGGAAACCTGATCGAGCTGATCCAGCGCGCCGGCAGCGCGATCGGCGAAATCCAGGTCGCCGACGTACCGGGGCGCAAGGAGCCCGGCACTGGTGAAATCCACTACCCTGCGATTGCCAGGGCCTTGCATGCCATGGGCTACCGCGGCGTGGTCGGCCTCGAAGGCTGGGCCAGCGGCGACAGCGAGCTGGCCTTGGAGCGATTCCGCCAAGCGTTCACCCTATAACAATAAAAGGAACCCCCCTATGAACCGCTACTCGTTGATTGTTGCCTCGCTGTTGCTGCTGGTCAGCCCCTGGTCATTCGCCGATTACCGCATCGGCGTGAGCATTGCCCGGGTCGACGACAACTTCATGACCTACGTGCGCAACGGCCTGGAAACGGCCGCCAGGCAACAGGGCGTGCAGATCCAGTTCGAAGACGCCCAGGGTGATGTGGTGCGCCAGCTCAATCAGGTCGAAGGCTTCCTGAACCAGAACGTCGACGCAGTGATTGTGCTG
Organism: Pseudomonas sp. RP-B7; assembly: GCF_059803535.1. Lineage (NCBI taxonomy): Bacteria > Pseudomonadati > Pseudomonadota > Gammaproteobacteria > Pseudomonadales > Pseudomonadaceae > Pseudomonas > Pseudomonas sp. RP-B7. Next base: position 76,239 of record NZ_JAPFHC010000020.1, on the reverse strand, counting down.
CCGGTGGACACCTCCGCCACCGCCAACATGACCCGCGCCGCCGTGGCCGCCCACAAGCCGCTGGTGTACGTCAACCGCCACCCGGATGAGCGCAGCCTGCCCAAGGGCGTGGTCACCGTGGCCTCCAACGACATCGAGGCCGGGCAGTTGCAGATGCGCTTTCTCGCCGAGAAACTGGGCGGCAAGGGCAATGTGGCGATCATCATGGGCGACCTCGCCCAGAACGCGACCCACGACCGCACCGAAGGTGCCAGGCAGGTGCTCAAGGACTATCCCGGGATTAAGGTGGTGGAGCAGCAGAGCGCCGAATGGCAACGCAACAAGGGCATGGACCTGACCAGCAACTGGCTGCTGGCGGGGACGCAGTTCGATGCGATTGTCGCCAACAACGACGAAATGGCGATCGGCGCCGGGATGGCGTTGCAGCAGGCGGGGAAAGCCAAGGGCGAAGTGGCGATTGTGGGGATCGATGGCTTGCCGGATGGCTTGGCGGCGGTGAAGCGTGGGTTGTTGGCGGCGTCAGTGTTCCAGGACCCAAAAGCCCAGGCAGCCAAAGCCGTGGAGTCGGCGATCAGGATGATCAAGGGTGAAGCGATTGAGTCAGAGGTGTGGGTGCCGTTTGAGCTGATCAAGCCCGAGCAGGTCGCGATCTACGAGCAACGCTACCAATAGATTGATATGTGCAGATCCAACTGTGGGAGCGGGCTTGTGTGGGAGCGGGCTTGCTCGCGAATGCGGTGTATCAGTCGACAAATCCGCTGACTGGCACGCCGTCTTCGCGAGCAAGCCCGCTCCCACACACAAGCCCGCGCCCACCTTTTACAACTGCGTTAATCAAGATCGCTGGCGTCATGGCGCTCGGCCAGTTGCTCATGGGGCTCACCGGAAACCCGGTTCACCCTACGCCCACGCTGCACCGCCGGCCGTGCATCAATCGCATCGGCCCAGCGTTGCACATGCTTGTATTCATGCACCGACAAAAACTCCGCCGCACCGTACAAACGGCCTTTGACCAAACCACCGTACCAAGGCCAGATCGCAATATCGGCGATGGTGTATTCATCTCCGGCAATGTACTCGCTGACTGCCAGGCGCTGGTCCAGCACGTCGAGTTGACGCTTGGTTTCCATGGCAAAGCGGTTGATCGCGTATTCCATCTTGCTCGGCGCATACGCATAAAAATGCCCGAACCCACCGCCCAGGTATGGCGCGCTGCCCATCTGCCAGAACAACCACGACAGGCACTCCGCCCGGGCCGCCGGTTCAGTGGGGAAGAACGCACCGAACTTCTCGGCCAGGTATTGCAGGATCGCGCCGGACTCGAACACACGAATCGGCGTGGCGCCGCTGCGGTCCTGCAAGGCCGGGATCTTGGAGTTCGGGTTGAGGCCGACAAACCCGCTGCCGAACTGGTCGCCGTCACCGATCTTGATCAGCCAGGCGTCGTATTCCGCACCGCTGTGCCCCAGGGCCAGCAGCTCTTCGAGCAGGATCGTGACCTTCTGCCCGTTGGGCGTGGCCAGGGAATACAACTGCAACGGGTGTTTGCCCACCGGCAGTTGTTTCTCATGGGTAGCACCGGCGATGGGCCGGTTGATGCTGGCGAAGGTGCCGCCGTTTTCGGTGTCCCAGGTCCATACTTTCGGGGGTACGTAGTCGGTCATGCTGACTGCTCCATAGGCGTTTACGATCAACGAATTCGTAGGCCATCTTACCCATTGACGTCCGATATTGCGCAGGCCTATCGCCTGCCCTTACTCTCTTGGGCCAATGACGTTGTGAGCAATGGAGGCTTCATGAAATTGATCGGCATGCTGGACTCGCCCTACGTACGCCGCGTGGCCATTTCCCTGGAGTTGTATGGGGTGGCATTCGAGCATCAATCGCTGTCGGTGTTCAGCACCTTCAACGAATTCTCCCAGATCAACCCGGTGGTCAAGGCCCCGACCCTGGTGCTGGACGATGGCACGGTGTTGATGGATTCGAGCCTGATCCTGGATTACCTGGAAAACCTGGCCCCGGCCGACAAAAAGCTGCTGCCCCAGGCCCCAAAGGCACGCGCCCATGACTTGCAAGTGCTGGGCCTGGCGCTGGCGGCCTGCGAGAAGAGCGTGCAGATCGTCTATGAACACAACCTGCGCCCCGCGGAGAAGTTGCACGCGCCATGGCTGGAGCGGGTCACGGGGCAATTGCTCGCGGCGTATTCGTTGCTGGACAAGCACGTGGCCGACAGTGACGCGCTGAACCAAGCCAGCCTTACGGCTGCGGTGGCGTGGTCGTTCAGCCAGTACACCGTGGCGTCGGTGGTCGATGCCCAGGCATTCCCCAACCTGCAACGCCTGGCCGAGCGGCTGGAGCAACACCCTGCCTTCAAGAAATACCCCATCGAATAAACACCCCCTATCCACCTGTAGGAGTGAGTTTGTGTGGGAGCGGGCTTGCTCGCGAAGGGGGAGTGTCAGTTACTGGATTTACCGACTGGTACACCGCCTTCGCGAGCAAGCCCGCTCCCACATGAGTGCTTTGTTGACTGGAAGATTGAGGATCAGACCCACCCACCATCCACGATAAAGTTCTGCGCCGAACACATCGCCGACGCATCCGAGGCCAGAAACAACGCCATGTCGGCGATATGTTCCGGCAGCACGCTGCCCGGCAGGCATTGGCTGCGGCTGATCAGTGCCTTGGCGTCATCATCGACCCACATCGCCAGTTGTTTCTCGGTCATCACCCAACCCGGCACCAAGGTGTTCACGCGGATCTGGCTCGGCCCCAGCTCTCGCGCCAACGCACGGGTCATGCCGTGGGCGGCAGCCTTGCTGGCGGCGTACACGGGGTAGCCGGCCGAGGCCATCATCCAGCCGACCGAACCGAGGTTGATGATCGCCCCGCCGCCCGCGCCTTTCATCATCGGCACTACGGCCTTGGCGGCGAAGAAAGCGTGCTTGAGGTTCACCGAGATGAGCCGGTCGAAGGTGTCCGAGTCGACCTCTTCCAGGGTGTGACGCACGTCATTGGCGGCATTGTTCACCAGCACGGTGATCGGCCCCAGGGAGTGTTCGAAACGCGCGATGGCGGCCTTATAGGCGATCTCGTCAGTGATGTCGCACTGCACGAATTCCACCGTATGCCCCCGTGAGCTCAACAACGCCGCCAGGCGTTCGCCCTGGCTTTGGGCGCGGTCCACAAAGCCGACCTTGGCACCCTGGGCGGCAAACGCGCGCACCATGAATTCACCAATGCCCGAGGCGCCGCCGGAAATCAGCACGGTCTTGCCTTCAAGGTCGGGGTAAACGGCGTGTGTGGTGGTCATAAAATGCTGCCTCGTCTAATTAGTCTTATTTTATTTTGCAAAAACCTGTTTAAAGGCTATAAATTCGCTGTCCAACAGACAAAATATCGCACATTAGTAGAACTATTCCACTCAAAACAACAAAAGGAAGTTCGACCATGAAGCACCCTCGATACCTGCTTTCGGGCCTGGCCATGTCCATGCTGATCGCCAGTGGCGGCACCCAGGCGGCAGGCCTGAGCAGCGAGCACAAACCCTTCGGTAAAACCAACGACGGCACCGCCGTCGAACAGTACATCCTGCGCAACAGCCATGGCATGCAAGCCACGGTGATCACCTACGGCGGCGTGTTGCAGGCGCTCAAGGTGCCGGACAAACACGGCAAGGTCGAAGACGTGGTGCTCGGCTTCGACGATGTGCAGGGCTACCAGGCCGGCACGGCGTTTTTCGGCGCGACCATCGGGCGCTTCGGCAATCGCCTGGCCGGCGGCGCGTTTGAACTCGACGGCAAGCGCTACCAAGTGCCGCTCAACGACGGCCCCAACGCGTTGCACGGCGGCGCCCAGGGCTTTGACAAACATGTGTGGACCGCCACGCCAATCAAGGCCAAGGACTCGGTGGGCGTGACCCTCACCTACCTGTCCAAGGACGGCGAGATGGGCTTCCCCGGCAACCTCAAGACCGAAGTCACCTACCGCCTCAACGACAACAACGAACTGCACATCGACTACAAGGCCACCACCGACAAACCCACGGTGCTCAACCTGACCAACCACAGCTACTTCAACCTGGCCGGCGCGGGTAATGGCGACATTCTCAAGCAGGTCGCCACCCTGCACGCCAGCCATTACACGCCGGTGAATGCCACCCTGATCCCGACCGGCGAACTAGCGCCCGTCAAGGGCACGCCGATGGACTTCCTCACGCCGACGCCGATTGGGCAGCGCATCAAGGACGATCATCCGCAGCTCAAGTTTGCCGAGCCCAAGAGCGGTGGGTTTGATTTCAACTGGGCGCTGGATAGCAAGGGCGACGTGAAAAAACTGGCGGCCGAAGTGCGTGATCCTGAGTCGGGACGGCGCTTGCAGCTGTTTACCACGGAGCCCGGGGTGCAGTTTTATACCAGCAACTTCCTCGATGGTTCGGTGAAGGGTAAAGCCGGCAAGACGTATCTGCATTGGAGTGGGTTTACGTTGGAGACCCAGCATTTTCCGGATGCGCCCAACCAGCCGAACTTTGCATCCACCCGCCTGAACCCAGGCCAGACCTACACCCAGAACACCATTTTCAGATTCACCGCGGACTAAAACTGTGGGAGCGGGCTTGCTCGCGAATGCGGTGTGTCAGTCAACACATTTGAATCTGATACACCGCATTCGCGAGCAAGCCCGCTCCCACATTTGGTTCCTCACATGGCTTGGAGTCAGCGTTGTTTCATGCGGTCGATGACGACTGCCAGCAACAGGATCGAGCCACGGATGACGTACTGGTAGAACGTGTCGATGTTCTTCAGGTTCATCGCATTCTCGATGATCGCCAGGATCAACACCCCGGCAATCACGTGACGGATCATGCCCACCCCACCACTCAACGACACCCCGCCCAGCACGCAGGCCGAGATCACGGTCAGCTCGAAGCCCTGGCCAATCATCGGCTGGCCAGAGGTCATGCGTGACGCCAGGATCACCCCGGCCAGCGCGCCGATCAGGCCGTGCACGGCGAAGATCAGGATCTTGGTGCGATCCACGTTCACCCCGGCCAGCAGCGCGGCCTCCGGGTTGCCGCCAATGGCCATGGTGTTGCGCCCGTAGGTGGTGTAGTTGAGCAGCCAGCCGAAGAACAGGAAACACAGGATGGTGATCAGGATCGGCACTGGCACGCCCAGCAACTGGCCGTTGCCGAACACGAAGAACTGTTCCTGGGACACGCCCACCGCCTTGCCATTGGCAAAGATGTAGGCCAGGCCGCGCACGATCTGCATGGTCGCCAAGGTGGTGATCAGCGCGTTGACCCGCAACTTGGCGATGACGATGCCGTTGATCAGCCCGACAACCAGGCCCATCAGCAATGCCGCGCCTATGCCGAGCAACACGCTGTCGGTATCGCGCATCACGATGGCCGCGACCACCCCGGCACAGGCAATTACCGAGCCCACCGACAGGTCGAAGTGCCCGGACGCCAGGCAGAACAGCATGGTGCAGGCGGCGATGCCCACGGTGGAAATCGCCAGGCCCAGGCCGCGCATGTTCAGCGGTGAAAGGAAGTTGTCGATAAGCAAGGCGCACAGCAAAAAGATGCTCACCGCCGCCAGCAGCATCGCCCAGTTGTCGAGCAGTGCGCGCACATCCAGGGGTTTGCGTGCCGTGGGCAGCGTGTTGTGTTGAGTGGTCATGGTTCTCTCTCAGTTCGCCAGGCTGCGCGGCAGGGCCAGTTGCAGCAGGTTGGATTCAGTGGCGTGCGCGCGGGTTTGTTCGCCGCGCAGCGCGCCTTCGCACAGCACCAGGATGCGGTCGCTGATGCCCATCACTTCCATCAGGTCGCTGGACACCACGATCACCGCAATGCCCTGGGCTGCGAGGTTATGGATGATCTGGTAGATCTCGGCCTTGGCGCCGATATCGATACCGCGGGTGGGTTCGTCGAGCAGCAGCACCTTCATCGGCATCGACAGCCAGCGGCCGAGAATGGCCTTCTGTTGGTTGCCGCCGGAGAGGTACATGATCTTCTGCTCGGCATTCGGCGTCTTGACCTTCATCGCCTTGATCTGGTGCTCGGCGTTGCCCTTTTCCCAGCCGTCACGCAACAACCAGCCGAACGCCGAATGGGCGCCACGGGCGCTGATGTTGATGTTCTCGGCGACGCTGGACAGCGGGATGATGCCTTCCTTTTTACGGTCTTCCGGGCACAGCAGCACCCCGGCGGCGATGGCATCGCGCGGTGAGCGCAGTTGCAGCGGCGCGCCGCACAGCTCCAGGCGACCGGCGCTGGTGCGCTCTAAACCGCTGAGCAGGCGCAACAGTTCGGTGCGCCCTGCCCCGACCAGGCCGAACAGCCCGAGAATCTCGCCCTTGCGCACGTCAAAGCTGATCGGTTCACGCAAGCCAGGGCCTTGTAAACCGTCGACCTTCAACGCCACTTCGCCGTGGTCACGCGGGCGGTAATCGTAGATGTCCTGGATGTCGCGCCCGACCATGCACGTCACCAACTGGTCATGGGTCAGCGCGCTCATGTCGTCGAAGGTGCGCACGAAGCGGCCGTCCTTGAACACCGTCACCGCGTTGCAGATGCGGAACACTTCTTCCATGCGGTGCGACACGTAGAGCACCACTTTGCCCTCGTCGCGCAGGCGCGTGATGATCGCCATCAAGCGGTCGATCTCCCGCGCCGACAGGCTGCTGGTGGGTTCGTCAAACGCGATCACATGCGCGCCACGGGACAGCGCCTTGGCGATTTCCACCAGTTGGCGCTGGCCCAGGGACAGGCGGCCGAGTTTTTCGGCCGGGTCGATTTCATCCGCCAGGCCCTTGAGGCAAGCGAGGGCCTGCTGGCGCAGCAGGCCCCGATTGACCACGCCGAACCGCGACGGCAAATGCCCGAGGAACAGGTTTTCGGCGACGGTCATTTCCGGCACCAGGTGCAGCTCTTGGTGGATCACCGCCACACCGTTGGCGATGCTGTCGGCGGCGCATTTGAAGGCCATGGTCTGCGCGCCGATCTGCACTGTGCCGCTGCTTGGGATGTAGGCGCCGCCAAGGATTTTCAGCAGCGTCGACTTGCCCGCGCCGTTCTCGCCCATCAGGGCGTGCACCTGCCCGGGGTGGGCGGTAAAGCTGATGCCATCCAGCGCCTTGACCCCGGGAAAGGTCTTGCCGATGCCGTCAAAGCGCAGGGCCGCAGCGGTCATTGCCACAACCCGATTTTGGTCAGTTCTTCCTTGAAGTTGTCGCGGGTGATCAGCGTCACTTCATCCATGGCGGTGTACTTCGGCGGTTCCGTGCCCTTGGTGACCCAGTCGAACATCATTTTCGCGGTGTTGTAGCCCTCGATATGCGGGCTCGGCAGCATCGAACCGAAGAAACCACTGTCAGGCTTTTTCAGCTCGCCGATGGCGTCGGTGCCGTTGATACCGATGCCGATCACGTTGGCCGCCTTGAAGCCGGCGCTTTCGGTGGCGCGCACGCCGCCAAGCACGGTGTTGTCGTTCATGCCGCCGATGATCAGGTTTTTCGCGCCACTGGGCAGCTTGACCAGGGCCGAGTTGGTAGCGTCCATACTGCCCGGCACGTCGAGGGTTTTCAGGGCGGCGGTGAGGATGTGGTCCTTGGGAAGGCCGGCTTCTTCCAGGGATTTGATCGAACCGTCGGTGCGTTTTTTACCGGTGTCGAGTTCGTTGAAGGTGTTGATCACCGCGTAGGTGTCTTTCCAGTCCCAGCCACGTTTTTTCGCTTCGGCCGCCATGGCCGCGCCCTGTTTCTGGCCAACTTCGAAGGCCGCCATGCCCAGGTACGGCACGTCTTCCATAAAGGCGCCCTTGGCATCGACGAAGCGATCATCCACGGCAATCACTTTGAGGCCGTTGGCCTTGGCCTTGGCGACGATGGCCGGGCCGAGGGACACATCCGGCGGGCAGATCACAAAGCCCTTGGCGCCGTTGGCCGCGAGGCTGTCGATGGCCGAAAGGGTTTTCTCGCCATCGGGCACGGCGATCTTGATCACGGTAAATCCATGGTCCTTGCCGGCTTTTTCGGCGAAGGCCCATTCGGTCTGGAACCACGGTTCTTCAGCCTGCTTGACCAGAAAGCCGATCTTCACTTCTTCAGCGGCCAGTAACAGCCCACTCAAGCTCATGGCCGAGACCGCTACGGCGGCGGCGCACAGGGAACGGATACCACGACGACGATTCATAGGGTGACTCCTTGTTGTTGTTTTTAGGTAGAACGGTTCTTGTGGCGCGGGCGCTTGCTCCCTGGCCACAGTTCAGGCTCGCTCGTTATCCGGCGAAACGCGTGCAAGGCTTTCCGGGTACATCCACTTCCATTGCCAGCACGGCACCGTCCAACGGGTGATCCAAAGGGCTGGCGGCACTGGTGATATACAGGGTGGTAAGGTCCGGCCCACCGAACACACAACTGGTGGGACGGCTGACAGGCAGTTCAATGATGCGGTCCACCTCCCCATCTGGCGCGATACGCAGCAGGCAACTGCCATCCCAGCGCGCATTCCACAGGTAGCCTTCAACGTCCATCGCCGAGCCGTCCGGCACGCCACGTGCGTGGGCGCCGAACCACGCCTGCGCGGGGTCGAGCTGGCCGTCCGGCCGGATTGCAAACTGGTACAGCGTGCGGTCCATGCTGTCGCCGAAGTGCACCAGGCTGGCATCCTCGTTCCACAGCAGGGTGTTGGGGATGCCCAAGCCGCCGAGCAACGGCGTGACCTGCGCATCGGCATCGATACGAAACAGGCCGCCGGAACGGCGCGTAATCGGCAGGTCTTCACCCTGTTCGCCGATGTTGTTCTGCATGGTGCCCAGCCACAGGCGCCCCCGGGCATCGCAGCGCGCCTCATTGCTGCGGTTGCCCGGCTGCGGGTCGGCGACGCACAACAACGTCAGGGCTTCGGTGACCAGATCCAGGCGATACACACCACTGCTCAACGTCACCAACGCATCGCCGCGCTCACACGGGATGAACGCCGAGACATGCTCGGGCAACTGCCACACCTGCAACTGCCCGCCCATCAGGCGCAGCGCCTGCTTGCCGGCGATATTGACCCAGTACAGCGCCTGGGTGGGCACGTCCCAGAACGGACTCTCCCCCAGTTGCGCACGGTGTGCGGTAACGGCGTGAAACGACATGTTGCCTCCTGGATTGTTGTTGTTCTCAGGTCTGCGTCTTACAGCGGGTCACGCGATGGCGTGCCATCCACCAACCGCTGGATACGCAACGGGTTGGCGTTTTTCAACGCGTCGGGCAGCAGGCTATCAGGGTAGTTCTGGAAGCACACGGGGCGCAGGAAGCGGTCGATGGCCAGGGTGCCGACCGAGGTGCCACGGGCATCGGACGTTGCCGGGTACGGGCCGCCATGTACCATCGAGTCGCAGACTTCGACGCCGGTGGGGTAACCGTTGAGCAGGATGCGCCCGACTTTCTGTTCCAGCAGCGGCGTGAGTTCGGCGAACTGTTGCAGGTCATTCGGTTCGCCAATGAGGGTCGCGGTGAGCTGGCCATGCAGGCCGTGCAAAGCGGCACTGAGCTGAGCCTGATCAGCCACTTCGACAAACACCGTGGTGGGGCCGAAGACTTCTTCCTGCAACACTTCATCGCCGTCGATCAACAGGCGCACATCAGCCTTGAACAGCTGCGGCTGCGCCTGATTGCCCGCCTGCGGGTTGCCCGCCAGATGCTCGATGCCGGGGTGTGCGAGGAGTTTTTCCAGGCCCTTGCCATAACTGCCCAGGGTGCCGGCGTTGAGCATGGTTTGTGCCGGTTGATCGCCGATCAATTGCGCCACTTGTTGGGTGAACGCGGTGAAGGCTGGCGAGGCGATACCGATCACCAAGCCAGGGTTGGTGCAGAACTGGCCGCAGCCCTGCACCACCGAGGCGGTCAGGTCGCGGGCGATGGTTTCGGCGCGGGCTTTGAGCGCCTCGGGCAGCACGAGCACCGGGTTGATGCTCGACATCTCGGCAAACACCGGGATCGGTTGCGGCCGCGCCGCCGCCATGTCGCACAACGCACGCCCGCCCTTGAGCGAGCCGGTAAAGCCCACGGCCTGGATCGCCGGGTGCTTGACCAGCGCCTCGCCGACGCCCGCGCCAAAGATCATGTTGAACACACCGGCCGGCATGCCGGTGGCTTCGGCGGCGCGGATAATCGCGTCTGCCACGCGCTCGGCGGTCGCCATGTGCCCGCTGTGGGCCTTGAACACCACCGGGCAGCCTGCGGCCAGCGCAGCCGCGGTATCACCGCCGGCCGTGGAAAACGCCAGGGGAAAGTTGCTCGCACCAAACACGGCGACCGGGCCCAGGCCAATGCGGTATTGACGCAGGTCCGGGCGCGGCAGTGGCTGGCGCTCCGGCAACGCCTTGTCGATGCGTGCGCCGTAGAAATCACCGCGCCGCAGCACACTGGCGAACAGGCGCATCTGGCCGCTGGTGCGCCCGCGCTCGCCTTTGATGCGGGCAGCGGGCAGCGCGGTTTCGCGGCAGACCAGCTCGACAAAATCATCGCCCAACGCATCCAGCTCTTCGGCGATCGCATCGAGGAACTGCGCACGCCGCGCCGCGCTCAATCCACGGTAGGCCGGGTAGGCCTGCGCGGCGGCCTTGGCGGCGGCGTCAACTTCCTGCGCGGTGGCCTGGTAAAAATCCTGGGGCAAGGCTTCGCCGGTGCTGGCGTCGACGCTCTTGAGTGTGACGCTGCCGTTGGCGCTGCGCTGGCCGCCGATGTAGTTGTGGCCGAGAAACTGGGACATGAGGGGCTCCTTAAAGGGTGAGGACGTGGCCGGGTTCGAATGCCGCATCGCTGCTGCCGACGCTATTGACCAACGGCGCACCGAATTCGGCCTGGCTGATCTCGAACACATCCCCCGGTTGGGTACGTATACCGTCGGCGAATGACAACGTGGCGGTGCCGAAGAAGTGGACGTGCACATCGCCCGGTGTGAGGAACTGGCGGTACTTGAAGTGGTGGTATTCGAGGTTTTCCAGGCTGTGGCACATGTTGGCCTCGCCGCTGAGGAACTCGTTCTGCCAGATCACTTCACCGTTGCGCAGGATGCGACTGCTGCCCGACAAATGCGCGGGCAGCTCGCCGATGCGCAGCTCGGGGCCGTAGCTGCAACTGCGCAGTTTGGAATGGGCCAGGTACAGGTAGTTCTTGCGCTCCATCACGTGGTCGGAGAACTCGTTGCCCACCGCGAAGCCGACGCGATAAGGCCGGCTGTCCGGGCCGATGACGTAGAGGCCGCCGATTTCCGGCTCTTCACCGGCGTCTTCGGCAAAGGGTGGCACCGGGAACGCGGCGCCGGGGCGCACGACAATGCTGCCGTCACCCTTGTAGAACCACTCCGGTTGCACACCCGCCTGGCCGGCCGCGGGTTTGCCGCCCTCCACGCCCCATTTGAAGATGCGCATGGTGTCGGTCAGGGCGGTGTCGTCACCGGCCTGGTGCATCTTGTCGCGGGCCGAGGCGCTGCCCAGGTGGGTCAGGCCGGTGCCGCTGATAAGCATGTGAGCGGGGTCGGGGTGATCCAGCGGTGGCAGGATTTTCAGCGCGGCGAGCAATGCCGCGTAATCGTGGCTGGCACCCAGGCCCAGGCTGTTCACGTGTTGCGCCAGGCCGACGCCGGCTTCGATGGCGGCCAGGGCCAATTCCCGCACGCTGCGGGCGCCCTGCACTTCGCGCAATTGCGCGCCCTGCACCACGCCGACCCGACGCTCACTGTTGTGCACTTCAAACTGAACTAAACGCATGCCTTTTCTCCTTGAATCAAGTACGTGTGGCGCCACGGGCGCTGGCGGCAAATTGGTCGGCGGGTAGCACGTGCTTGCGTTCCAGCAGGCGGTAGACCACGCCGGTCAGCAGCAGGCCGAACACCATCACAGCGGACAGGAAGTACAGGCCCGAAGCGAGGTTGCCGGTGTATTCCTTGAGCGCACCGATCACGAACGGGCCGATATAGCCGCCGAGGTTGCCCACCGAGTTGATCAACGCAATGCCCGCCGCCGCGCTGGCCCCCGCAAAGAAGCGCCCCGGCAAGGTCCAGAACACTGCCGTGCAGGAAAACATCGCGAATGCCGCCAGGCACAGCGCGGCCATTTGCAGCACCGGCACACTGAGCGAGGCACTGAAGAACAACCCGATGGCACCCAGTACGTAGAGCACCGCAAGGTGGCCGTAGCGGTCGTTCAAGCGGTCGGAACTGCGCGGGATAATCAGCAGGCCGATAATGCCGAAGAGGTAAGGCACGGCGGAGATGAAACCCGTGGTGAGGTCGCTGCCGCCGAACTGCTTGATCAGGGTCGGCAGCCACAGGCCCAGCCCGTAGATGCTCAGGGTCACCGGCAGGTAGAACAGCGCCAGCAGCAACACGCGTTTGTCTTTCAAGGCATGCAGCGGGTTGCCGTGGCGGGTCTGGCCGTAGGTTTGCAGGTCTTTGTTCAATTCGCCGGTAAGCCAGGCCTTCTCGTCGGCGCTCATCCAGCTGACCTGCTTGGGGCCGTCCGGCAGGAAGCGCAGCACCGGCCAGGTCAACAGGATCGCCGGGGTGCCGATGACGATGAACAGCCACTGCCAGCCGTGCAGGCCGAGGATGCCGTCCATGCCCAGCAAACCACCGGACACCGGGCCGGTGATCATCATTGCGATGGGCTGGGAGAGGATGAACAACCCGAGGATCTTGCCGCGATGGCGCACCGGGAACCACTGGGTGATGTAGTACAGAACGCCAGGGAAGAACCCCGCCTCCGCCGCGCCGAGCAGAAAGCGCATCACATAGAAGCTGTGCGGGCCCTGCACAAAGGCCATGCCGATGGTGATCGTGCCCCAGGTGATCATGATCCGCGCAAACCAGCGCCGTGCGCCGAAGCGGTCGAGCATCAGGTTGCTGGGGATCTCGAACAGGAAGTAGCCAATAAAGAACAGCCCCGCGCCCAGGCCATAGGCGGCGTCGCCGATGCCGACGTCGGCGCCCATGTGCAACTTGGCGAAGCCCACGGCGGAACGGTCCACGTAGGCGATCAGGTACAGCAGGATCAGGAAGGGAATCAGTTTCAGCGTGATGCGCCGAATAAGCCGCAGTTCCTGGCTCATGGGTCGATCTCCGGATTGTTGTTTTTATAGAAGCTCGGGGGACGCCTCTCGCGAAAATCCGCCAGGGTCATACCTCAGTTGAGAAAGACTATATAGTAGGACTATTTGCAAAACAACTCTTCCAAAGCAGCGATTTTGCGCTTATGTTTAAGCACGCATAGAACATATAGTCATACAATAAGAGAATCGATCATGTCTGATAAAAAGCCCGGCCTACGCTCCGCCCAGTGGTTTGGTACTGCCGACAAGAACGGCTTCATGTACCGCAGCTGGATGAAGAACCAGGGCATTGCCGACCATCAGTTCCATGGCAAACCGATCATCGGCATCTGTAATACGTGGTCGGAGTTGACCCCGTGCAACGCGCATTTCCGCCAGATCGCCGAGCACGTCAAACGCGGCGTGATCGAGGCCGGTGGCTTCCCGGTGGAATTCCCGGTGTTCTCCAATGGCGAATCCAACCTGCGCCCTACCGCCATGCTCACGCGCAACCTGGCGAGCATGGACGTGGAGGAAGCGATTCGCGGCAACCCGATTGACGGCGTGGTGCTGCTGACCGGCTGCGACAAGACCACCCCCGCCCTGCTGATGGGCGCCGCCAGTTGCGACGTGCCAGCCATCGTGGTCACCGGCGGGCCAATGCTCAACGGCAAGCACAAGGGCCAGGACATCGGTTCGGGCACAGTGGTCTGGCAGCTCAGCGAACAGGTCAAGGCCGGCACGATTACCCTGGACGATTTCCTCGCGGCCGAGGGCGGCATGTCGCGTTCGGCGGGCACCTGCAACACCATGGGCACCGCCTCGACCATGGCCTGCATGGCCGAGGCGCTGGGTACTTCCCTGCCCCACAACGCGGCGATTCCGGCGGTGGATGCGCGACGTTATGTGTTGGCGCACATGTCTGGCATGCGTGCGGTGGAGATGGTGCGTGAAGACTTGAAGCTGTCGAAGATCCTCACCAAAGAGGCGTTTGAAAACGCGATCCGTGTGAACGCGGCCATCGGCGGTTCGACCAACGCGGTGATTCACCTCAAAGCCATCGCCGGACGCATCGGCGTCGAACTCGACCTGGACGACTGGACCCGCATGGGCCGCGGCATGCCGACCATCGTCGACTTGCAGCCGTCGGGGCGCTTCCTGATGGAAGAGTTCTACTACGCCGGCGGCCTGCCCGCCGTGTTGCGCCGCCTCGGTGAAGCCAACCTGATCCCGCATCCGAATGCGCTGACCGTGAACGGCAAGTCCCTCGGCGAGAACACCAAGGACTCACCGATCTACGGCAGAGATGAAGTGATCCGCACCCTCGACAACCCGATCCGCGCCGACGGCGGCATTTGCGTCTTGCGCGGCAACCTGGCGCCGCTGGGTGCGGTGCTCAAGCCGTCGGCCGCCAGCCCGGAACTGATGCAGCATCGCGGCCGTGCGGTGGTGTTCGAGAACTTCGACATGTACAAGGCACGCATCAACGACCCGGAACTGGACGTGGATGCCAACTCGATTCTGGTCATGAAGAACTGCGGGCCGAAGGGGTACCCGGGCATGGCCGAGGTGGGCAACATGGGCTTGCCGGCCAAGCTGCTGGCCCAGGGCGTGACGGACATGGTGCGGATTTCCGACGCGCGCATGAGCGGCACCGCGTACGGCACCGTGGTCTTGCACGTGGCGCCGGAAGCGGCGGCTGGCGGGCCGTTGGCCACGGTGCAGGAAGGTGACTGGATCGAGCTGGACTGCGCCAACGGCCGCCTGCACCTGGACATCCCCGACGCCGAACTGGCGGCGCGCATGGCCGATCTTGCACCGCCGCAGAAGCTGATCGTTGGCGGCTATCGCCAACTGTACATCGACCATGTACTGCAGGCGGACCAGGGTTGCGACTTTGACTTCCTGGTGGGCTGCCGAGGGGCGGAAGTCCCCCGGCATTCCCACTAATTGGGATGCTATGATGCGGCGTCTTTAAGCCAGAGCCTCCCCGTCGTTATGGATCACCAGCCGCCCAAGCCGCGCAAGAGCATGCATGCCCAGATCGTTCAGGACTTGGGCATGCACATCGTTTCCGGGCGCTTCAAGCCCGAAGAAAAGCTGCCCCTGGAGGCCACGCTCTGCGAGGAGTACAAGGTCAGCCGCTCGGTGTTGCGCGAGGCGACGCGGGTGCTCAGCGCCAAGGGCCTGGTGTATTCCAAGCCACGGGTCGGCGCGGTGGTACGGCCACGCTTGAAATGGCACCTGCTCGACCCGGACGTGCTGTCCTGGTTGATGCAGTCCACGCCCCACAGCGAATTCTTCAACACCCTGGCCGGTGTGCGGCGCATCCTCGAACCGGAAATCGCCGCCATGGCCGCGACCACGGCTACCGATGAAGACATCGCCACCATCGAAAAAGCCTACCTGGGTATGGAAACCGCGAAGACCCACGAGGAGCTGCTACAGGCCGACCTGGACTTCCACCGCGCCATCGCCGACGCCACGCGCAACGACCTGCTGGCCTACATGTGCAACATGCTGTCGTTGCCGCTGCGCGAATCAATCAACATCACCAACCGCCGCCCCGACATCCAGGGCCTGAGCCTGCCCCGGCACAAGGCGATCCTCACCGCGATCCAGAACCGCGACGCACTGGGTGCGCGGCATGCCTCTCTGGTGCAACTGGACGACACACGCGTAGCGCTGGACACCGTCATGAACGTCCTCACCCCCCTGTAGTGAGCAGGCTTGCCCGCGCTGGGTGGCGAAGCCGCCCCAAACGGTGCGCCGCGGTGTTTCAGAAAAACCGGGGGGGCTGGATTTGGGGCGGCTTCGCCGCCCGGCGCGGGCAAGCCCGCTCACTACGGGGTTTAGTGCAAGCGGTAGGTGTTGAGGACGGTGTCGGCGCCGTAATCCTGCTGGCTCCAGATCACCCGGTCGCTTTTGCCCTCAAACCCGCGCACGCCCATGTAGCCGTCCAACGCCAGGCGTTTCCAGGACTGGCCCCAGTCCTGGGAATAGAACACCGCGTCGGCCGAGATGTTCGCCTCACTCCACCAATACAGCCAACGCGGCGGACGGTGGCCGCTGTAGGTGTTGACCAGCAGGCTGTTGCGTCCTACCCACAGCCCGAACGCCCGGGTCTTGGCGGGCAGTGGGGAGAACACGTTGGGTAACTCGCCCAGGGGTTTCCAGGCCAGGCTGCCCGTGTCCAGCTCGGCGACCAGCGTGCGACCGCTGGAGCCCTGGTCGATCAGCCCGATCACACGACCGGCGCCGTTGTCGGCCAGTTCGGAGATATACAGGCCGTTGTCCCGCTGCAGGTTCTCCACTTGCCACTGCCCAGCCACGCGTTGCACCTGCACACGGGTGGTGACGCTGAACGCCAGGTTATCGCTCTTGCCATCGGGATGGCTGGCCCAATAACGCTGGGACACCCAGATAAACGCACGCTGCGGGCTGACTTGCAGGACGTGGGTGAGTTGGTCGACCGAGTCGCGCCACTCCTGGATGTCCGGATGCTGGCTGCGCACGTAGTCGGCGGTCACTGCCAGCGGCTCTGTCACCGTGATCGGCGTGCTGTGGGCACCGCCATCGGCGGAGTAAAACACCCCGGACAGCGGCTCGATGTCGTCGGCCCAGCGCCAGGCCCAGACCTCGTCCTTGCCGTAGAAGTACGGTGTGATCGTGGTGGCCGCACCGCTCACGTCAGGGAAAAACCCGTCGCGCAGCCACGCCCAGCTTTTGCCCTGGTCATCGCTGCGAAACACCACGTTCTGGGCGCCCCCATCGTCGGCCCGATAAATGTCCGTCAACAGCACAACCCTTGCACCGTCTGCACTCGTCACCAGGCACGCCGTGCCACTGACCTGCGCTACCGGCTTGAACACGCCGTCGGCATCCAGGCGCGCGATAACGCTGGTTTGGGACGTGTCCCGTGGTTTGCCGGCAACCAACCCATTCAGGTCGATGCGCTCGGCCGACGGCGCCAGCTGTTCATATTCATTTTCCACACGCCCCACCAGCCACGTGCCCTGGGCGGTCACCACCACCCCGGTGCAGTCCTTGGCGACCGCCCGTGGCCGCACGCCGGGCAAGGTGCCGAGGGTCTGTTGAGCGGGGCTGGCGCCGCCGATTTGCTGGGTGGCGCTGATGAGAATCCAGCAGTACCAGAGCGCCAGGACGACCACCAGCGTGAAAAGCACACGGGCTATCAGGGTTGAACGAGGCATGAGATGTCCATATCCGGGAAAATGGACATGCTTTTCTCATCGAATGGGGGTGGACGTAAATGCTTATCGGCGGGG
This sequence comes from Pseudomonas sp. RP-B7, assembly GCF_059803535.1. Lineage (NCBI taxonomy): Bacteria > Pseudomonadati > Pseudomonadota > Gammaproteobacteria > Pseudomonadales > Pseudomonadaceae > Pseudomonas > Pseudomonas sp. RP-B7. The sequence continues at coordinate 58,867 of NZ_JAPFHC010000020.1, read as the reverse complement.
ATTTGTCAGGGGTGTGACGCGGCTTGCAATTGGCTGCAAGCCGCGCGGGGTTTTACAGGGTGTAGGCGATGCCGACCTGGACGGTGCGGGGGGCACCGGGGTAGGCGTAGAAGTTGCCGAATGCACCTTCTTCATAGTCGCGGTTGAACAGGTTTTTCACGTCGAGGTTGAGGCGTACTTTGTCGTTGACCTTGTAGTAGCCAAGCAGGTCGACGACGGTGTAGGCATCCATGGCGAACGAGGTGTTTGCCGTCTGGCCTGCGCGCTCATCCACGTATTTGGCACCTGCACCCAGGCCAAGGCCCTTCAGCGTGCCGTCCTGGAACTCGTACACGTTGAGCAGGCTGAAGCTGTTGCGCGGGATGTTCATCAGGCGGGTGCCGGAGCGGAGCGTGGTGTCCTTAGTGACTTCGGCGTCTACATAGGCATAGCCGCCGATGACCCGCCATTGCGGCGTAAGGTTGCCCGCCACGTTGAGATCGAAACCACGGCTGCGTACCTGGCCTGCGGCAACGCTGAAGGCCGAATCCACCGGGTCGGTGGCGAGGACGTTTTTCTTCTCGATCTGATAGATCGCGGCATCGACGCTCAGCTGGCGATCCAGTGCTTCCCACTTCACACCCATCTCATAGGACTTGCCCTTCTCCGGCTCGAACCCGCCACCGACGCGGGCCGCGCCGGTGTTTGGCTTGAACGAACGCGCAGCGTCGGCGTAGATCGCTACGGTGTCGGTGAGGTCGTAGGTCACACCCACGCGCGGAGTGACCGCGTTGTCCGCGGCGCTCCAGGGTTTGACACCGCTCACATAGCTTTCGTAGTCATGTTCGAAGCGCTCGAAACGCGCGCCGGCCAGCACTTTCAGGCGCTCGGTGAGCGCAACCTGGTCCTGCACGAATGCGGCGTAAGTCTTGAGGTTTTCCTTGTCATGGGTCGGTGTGCGGGTGAGCGGCGGACGTGCCTGGCCGTAGACCGGATCGAAGATGTCGATGGGGTAAGTGCCAGCCGCCGCACTGGAGCGCTGGATGATCGATTTGTAGTCGTAGTTTTCAAATTCGACACCGGTCAGCAAGGTGTGCTCGAAGCCGCCTGCGGAGAAATGCCCGGTGAGGTTGAGCTGGGTGTCTTTGTCGGTCCATTCCAGCTTGCGGTAGTTGAAGTTGCGTTGCAGGGTGCGACCGTCGGCGTTCAGGCTGGCGGGACCGTTGGCCTCAATAGCATTGCCCTGCAACGTCCCATCCAACCACTGGAATCCACCGCCCAAGGTCCAGTTCTCATTCAGCAGATGCTCAAAGCGCAACTGCGCCATGCTGTTGTCGTTGTGCAGCTTGCCCACATCCTTGTCGCCCCAGAACGTATCGCGGGACGCGGTGCCTTTTTGATTGGCGAAGCGCGTCAGGCCACGGTCCAGCGGGTGGTTGTTGCGCATGAAGTCGCCTTCGAAGATCACCTTGGTGTCGTCGCTGGCCTGCCAGGTGATCACTGGCGTCACGCCGTAGCGCTCGGTTTCCACATGATCACGAAAGGTCTCGCCGCCCTCGCCCACCACGTTCAGGCGATAGGCCAAGCGGCCTTCGTCATCCAGCGGGCCGGAGGCGTCGAGGGTGCCGCGCTTCATGCCTTGGTCATTCAGTTGGCTGCCCAGGGTCACGGTGCGCTCGGGCAGTGGTTGCTTGGACACCACATTGAAGGTGCCGCCTGGGTCGCCACGGCCGTAAAGCATAGTGGCCGGGCCGCGCAGTACTTCGAGGCGTTCGATGGTGTTGGCGTCCGGCATGTTCGGGTAGCCACGGTTGATCGGGAACCCGTTGCGGTAGAACTCGCCGGTGGTGAAACCGCGCACAGTGAAGGTAGTGAGGCCCTGGCCGCCGAAGTTGTTGGCACGCCCGACGCCGCCGGCGTAGTCCAGCGCGTCTTGCAGACGGGTGGCGCCGATGTCTTCGACGGCATCCTTGGTCACTACGCTGATGGATTGCGGGGTTTCATGGATCGAGGTGTCGGTGCGCGTCGCACTGGCGGAACGTGTGGCGAGGTATCCCTTGACCGGGCCTTGGGCGGTCTCGTAGTCCGCGGTGCCGGTGATGGAGGTGGCTTGCAACTCCACGCTGGCTTTGTCGGTCGGGGCGACTTCTGCCCAGGTGACGGGGGAAAACGCCTGAAGCACACAAATGGAAACCAGGGTACGACGCATGAATGATGAACCTAGTGAATGAGCCAAATGGAGCGGCATAGCTGCCAGATTTTCGCGGCGCGATGCTATACCAACCGCAGACCAATTGATATGCGTTCTCATTCACTATTTTTCGGGTAACCACTTTGTATCGGCTTGACGCGAAGCAACGGTGGGAGGGAGCAAGCCCCCTTCCACCGTTGGATTTTTTCCAGCCTTGGCGTTATCGCCAATCAGCGATAGCGCTCCAACCAATGCGCGTAAGGCGCCGGCAAGGTCCACGACGCCTTCTCCACGCCCAGTTCCTTGGCCGCAAAGTACGCCCAATGCGGATCAGCCAAATGGGCACGGCCGACCGAAACCAGGTCCAGATGCCCGGCCTGCAAGGCTTCTTCCGCCAGATGCGGCGTGCCAAACCCCCACGCCGAAGTCACCGGGATACCGGCTTCGCGGCGTACGCGCTCGGCAATCGGACCCATGAATGCCGGGCCCCACGGGATATGGGTGTCCGGGATGGTAAAGCCGACGCTGACGCTCAACAGGTCCAGGCCACCGGCCTTGAAACGACGGGCCAGTTCGATGGATTCGGTGAGGGTCTGCTCGTCACGGCCGTCGTATTCGAGCACACCGAAACGCGCGGTCAGCGGCAGGTTTTCCGGCCAGACTTCGCGCACGGCGGCCAGGGTTTCCAGAAGGAAGCGGCTGCGGTTGTCAAAGCTGCCACCGTAGGCGTCGGTGCGCTGGTTGGAGTGTTCGGAGAAGAAACTCTGGCCCAGGTAGCCGTGGGCGAAGTGCAGCTCGATCCATTCAAAACCGGCGTCGCGGGCACGGCGAGCGGCGTCGACGAAGTCCTGGCGTACGCGGGCGATGTCGTCCAGGGTCATGGCGCGAGGCACTTGTGGCAGGTTGGCACCAAAGGCAATCGCCGACGGCGCGATGGTTTCCCACGCGCGGGCGTCGGAAGCGGGCATATGGTCATCGCCTTCCCACGGGCGGTTGGCACTGGCCTTGCGCCCGGCGTGGCCGATCTGGATGCCCGGCACCGAGCCGGCAGCCTTGATCGCCTTGACCATCGGCACAAACGCGGCCGCATGGGCATCGCTCCAGATCCCCGCGCAACCCGGGGTGATACGGCCTTCCGGCGCCACGGCGGTGGCCTCGACCACCACCAGCCCTGCCCCACCACGGGCCATGCTGGCCAGGTGCACGTGGTGCCAGTCGTTGACGATGCCGTCATCGGCCATGTACTGGCACATCGGCGGGATGGCGATGCGGTTGCGCAGGGTGACGTCTTTGAGTTTGAACGGTTCGAACAAGGCGGCCATGGGACGACTCCAGCAAGGGGGTGGTTGATTCGATAGTTCGATGGTAATCGAACTATGGTATTCAGCGATAGCCCCCTGTTATGATTCGTTTCATGCGAGCCTTCAAACACCCCCTTATCCAAGACCTCACCCTCGAACGCGTGCTCTACGCGCTGAGCGACCCGGTGCGCCTGGAAATCGTGCGTTGCCTGGCCGGTGTTGCCGAAGCCAGCTGTGGTGAACTGGATGGCGGGCGGCCCAAGTCGAGCATGTCCCACCACTTTCGTGTGTTGCGCGATGCCGGGCTGGTGCAGACGCGCAATGTGGGGACCACGCACATGAACTCATTGCGCGGCGATGAGCTGGAAACCCGCTTCCCGGGCTTGCTCGCCAGCATCCTCGCCCAGCAATAAGAAACGTTTCAGCAGCGAACCTTTCCCCCCTACCCCGCGTCCGAGCTAAGGCACTGTTGCCCACCGCTCGTCGCGAGGTCGTCGTTTGAAAGCCGCCATCATCAAGAAATACCGCCTGATCATCAAAACCATGGGCTACGTCGGTTGGGCCCTGTTCTGGCTGTTGCTGTGGGACGTCGCCGTCACCGTGGACTTCATGCTGTTCCTCACCTACAAGATCAACCTGCCGCTGATGCCCTTGACCCTGCTCGGCTCGGCGCTGGTGGTGCTGATCAGTTTTCGCAACAGCAGCGCCTATAACCGTTGGTGGGAGGCGCGCACGCTGTGGGGGGCGATGGTCAATAATTCGCGCAGCTTTGCGCGCCAGGTGCTGACGCTGCTGGATGACCCGGACGACGAAGTGAACCCGGTCAAGGCCACCCTGCTGCGTCGGCATGTGGCCTATGTGAATTGCCTGGCCGCGCACCTCAAGGGCCAGCCGTGCCCTGACGAGGTCCGTGCGTTTATCCCCGCCGATGAGTTCGCCCGCAGCGGCGCCACCAACAATTTTGCCAACGACATCCTTACCGGTTCGGCGACTTTGCTCGCCAGGGAGTACAAGGCCGGCCACCTCGACAGCATCCGCCTGGCGCGGCTGGAATCGACCCTGGTGGACCTGTCCAACGCCCAGGGCGGCATGGAGCGCATCGCCAACACCCCACTGCCCTACCCCTACGTGTACTTCCCGCGCCTATTCATTTCACTGTTCTGCCTGATCGTGCCGGTGGGCCTGGTGGAGTCCCTCGGCTGGTTCACCCCGCTGGCCTCCACGGTGGTGGGCTTCATGCTGCTGGCCATCGAGCGTATCGGCACCGACCTGCAAAGCCCGTTCTACTCCAGCGAACACCAGATCCAGATGGACACCATCTGCGAAACCATTGAAAAAAACCTGCAATCGATGCAGCGCGATGCACTGGGTGGCGAGCGTATCGGCTAAACGCTGCCCAAGGCCTAAAGTGCGTGCCCTGCTGGTCGATATATGGGGGTACGCATGGGCAATCCCCCCCTAAAAACAACACATGCGACGCTCTTCGCTGCTTTTCTCCGCCTTGCCAACTCTAATAAGTACCCTGCGGGAGATGTCATGAATATCAAACACAAGCTGACCTGGGCGTTTGCGACCATCGCATGCGTGCCGGTGATCCTGGTGGCCGTGCTGGTGGTACTGAACCTGCGGGATGCGGCCGTGGCCAACTTCCTCGACAGCAGTAGCCGCGAGATCCGCCAGATCGACAATGGCATGAAGCAATTCTTCGACGGCATCAGCCAGAACGTTGAATATGTGGCCAAGGACCCGCGCGTTGTCGCGGCCAAAGACCTCAAGAGCTACGCCGGTGCCGACGCCGCGCAAATCCCCCTGACCCAAACGAATAAAGAGCTGCTGGCGATTTTCGACCAGTTCGCCAAAAGCCATCCCAGCACCGCCTACCTGTCCCTCGGCCTCGCCGACGGCGGTTACGCCAGCTACCCCGACGACACCAAGCTGAACAACTACGACCCACGCGTGCGCCCTTGGTATAAAGCCGCCATCGCCGCACCGGGCACTACCGTGCGTACCGGAGCGTACTACTGGGCGCCGGACGATGTGGTGCTGATCGGCACCGTGCACACCGTTGCCGACGCCACCGGCAACATCCTCGGCGTGGTTGGCCTGGACGTGTCGCTCAAGCAACTCACCGAACTGGTGCGCAACATCAAACTGGGCGACAGCGGTTACCTGATGCTGGTGGAAGGCAACGGCAACGTGCTGGTAGACCCCAGCGATGCCAAGCACAACTTCAAGCCCCTGGCCGACCTCGGCCCGCAATACGCCGAACTGGCCAAGCGCACTGACGGCGCGACCCAGATCGAGATCGACGGCGTGCCTTACATGGTCAACGTGGTCAGCTCCAAAGACCTGGGCTGGCGCTTCATCGGCCTGATCAAGCGCGACGAGGTGATGGCCGGCGCCTCCAGCCTGACCTGGCTGATCGCCGCCATCGCCGCCGCGCTGGCCGTGGTGTTCGCCCTCGTCGGTGCGAGTTTCGCCAGCATGATCGTGCGGCCGATCCGCGGCGTGGCCGATGGCCTGCAGGAAATCGCCGAAGGTGAAGGCGACCTGACGCGCAAACTCAGCGTGCAAGGCAAGGACGAAACCGCAACCCTGGCCGGCTGGTTCAACCAGTTCCTCGGCGCGATTGCGCAGTTGGTGCAGCGTATCGGCAGTGCGTCCAACGACCTGCAAAGCGCCGCCGCCGACACCAGCGACGTCGCCAACAACATGAACCAGGCCGCCGGCCGCCAGCGCGAAGCCGTGGAACTGGTCAGCACCGCGTTCAACGAGATGGTCGCCACTTCCAACGAAGTCGCACGCTCGTGCAGCGCCGCCGCCACCAGTGCCGATGAGGGCTACCGCGACGTACACAACGGCCAGCAGCACATCGGCGAAGCCACCGGCAGCGTACTCAAGCTCAGCGAAGACCTGCAAAAGTCGACCCAGACCATGCAGTTGCTGGAGCAGGACAGCCAGAACATCAACACCATCCTCGACACCATCCGTTCGATTGCCGAACAGACCAACCTGCTCGCGCTCAACGCCGCCATCGAAGCCGCGCGTGCCGGCGACCAAGGTCGCGGCTTTGCGGTGGTGGCCGACGAAGTGCGCGCCCTCGCCCGCCGCACCGCCGATTCCACCGGCGAGATCGACAGCCTGCTGGGCAACCTCGCCCGGCGCACCCAGGAAGTCACCTTGCAGATGCAGGGCAGCCTGCTGGTCTCGCAGACCAGCGTGGATCGCATCCAGCAGGCCCGCGACAGCTTTGACAAGATTCTGGGCTCGGTGGACTCGATCCGCGACCAGAACACCCAGATCGCTACCGCCGCCGAAGAACAGCACCAGGTGGCCGAAGAGATCAACCGGCACATCGCGCAGATTCATGCCGATGCGCAACTGGTTGAAGGCTTCGCCCACTCGGCGCAGGCCGGTTCAGGCCGGCTTACGGATATTTCGGGGCAGCTCAAGGGGTTGGTGGGCCGGTTCAAATACTAGATAACCTCAGCCTGGGTTCGCCTGCAGGGAGCAGGCGAACGCTGCGTGTATTCGCTACTATGTGCACCAGCCCCCAGACCGACCCGGAACGCCAATGCCCAACCCCAAGGACACTGCTGCCGACAGCAGCACCCCGATGATTCCCGAGCAGCGTCGCGAGCAAATCCTGCGGCAGTTGCGCAAGCATCAGGTGATGAGCGTGCACCAGCTGATGGAGATGTTCGACTGCTCGCACATGACCGTGCGCCGCGACATCGCGCTGCTGGAGCAGGAAGGCCGGGCCTATTCGGTCACCGGAGGGGTGCGTATCGCCAGCCAGTTGCACAGCGAGCCGAGCCATCAGTCCAAGGCCGTGGTGGAACTGCCGCAGAAACAGGCCATGGCGCGCCTGGCCGCGCGTTTGCTGCACGCGGACATGACGGTGTACCTGGATGCGGGTACCAGCACCCTGGAGATCGTGCCCTATATCAAGGCGCTGTCGGGGATGACGGTGGTGACCAACGACTTCGGCATTGTGCAGGCCTTGATGGATGCGCAACAGGTGACCGTCATCCACACCGGCGGGCAGCTGGACCATGACAACCATTCTTCGGTCGGCGGGCTGGCGGTGGCGACCTTGCGTCAGGTGGTCACCGACATCGCGTTCATGTCTACCAGCTCCTGGGACCTGCACCGTGGCATCACCACCCCCTCGGCGCTGAAGGTGGAGGTCAAGCAAGTGGCCATGCAATCGGCGGCGCAGGTGGTGCTGGTGGCAAGCAGTTCCAAGTACGGCACCTTCAGCATGTACCGGATTGCCGGGTTGGAACCGTTCGACGTGATCATCAGCGACGACGCCCTCGCCCCGGCGGCGGCGGACGGCATCCGCAAGCGCGGCATCGAGCTGATGCTGCCAACCCAACCAAACTGATAAAACCCGTAGTGAGCGGGCTTGCCGAACGCGGGTCCGTTACAGATCACGCAACCATTGCAGGCCCACCGAGGTGTCGCCCCTTGGCCGGTACTCGCAGCCAACCCAGCCGGTGTAGCCCAATTGGTCCATCAGGCCGAACAGGTAGCCGTAGTTCAACTCGCCCGAGTCCGGCTCATGGCGGTCCGGTACGCCGGCGATCTGGATATGGCCGATGCCGTTGAAATCACGCCGCAGCTTGGTCGCCACATCCCCCTCGACAATCTGGCAGTGGTAGCAGTCGAACTGCACTTTGAGGTTGCTCGCCCCCACTTCACGGCAGATGGCCTGGGCCTGGTCCTGGCGGTTGAGGAAGAACCCCGGCATGTCACGGGTGTTGATCGGCTCCAGCAACACCGTCACCCCGACCCGGGTCGCTGCGGCGCTGGCGTAGGCGAGGTTTTCCAGGTACACGGCGTGGTGGCGCTGGCGCAGGCTTTCCGACGGCAACAGGCCGGCCATCACGTGGATGCGGTCGTTGCCGAGCACGGCGGCGTATTCCAGCGCGCGGTCGAAGCCCAGGCGAAACTCGGCCTCGCGCCCCGGCAGCGTGGCGATGCCGCGCTCCCCCGCCGCCCAGTCACCCGGCGGTGCATTGAACAGGGCCTGGACCAAACCGTTGTCGCTCAGGCGCTGCTTGAGCTCGGCCGCGCTGTAGTCGTAGGGAAACAGGTATTCCACCGCATCAAACCCATCGGCTTTCGCCGCGGCGAACCGCTGGAGAAAGTCGTGTTGCGGATACAGCATGCTCAGGTTGGCAGCAAAGCGAGGCATGGGAACTCCTGGAAGTCAGACAAAAGGCCAGATCATTAGGGTAATCAAGAACCCCAAGGTGCCGAGCAAGGTGGTGATCACCGTCCACGTGCGCAGACCGTCCGCCACGTTGAGCCCGGCGAGCTTGGTGAAAATCCAGTAGCCGGCGTCGTTGATATGCGACATCGCCAGCCCGCCACCGCCCATGGCCAGGCACAGCAGCGCCAGGTGGTTGGGCGTGAGGTTGAGGGTGACGATCAACGGGCTGATGATCCCGGCCGTGGTCACCAGCGCGACGGTCGTGGAACCCTGCACCGCACGCAGCAGCATGGTCAACAAAAAGCCCAGGGCCAGCACCGGCAAGCCGGTGGTACGCAGCATGTCGGAGACTACCGCGCCGATGCCGGTGTCCACCAGCACCTTGCCGAACACACCACCGGCACCGGCAATGAGGATCACCATGGCCACGCCCGGCAACGCCGAACCAATCACATCCGATACCTGGCTGCGGCTCCAGCCACGGCGCGAGCCCAGTAGCCAGGCGCACAGCAAGGTGTCGATCAGCAGCGCGACCAGCGGCGCGCCGAGCACCGTCATCACTCCACGCAAGGTCGACTCGACCGGCAACAGCGAAGTCGCCAGGGTACCCAACAGGATCAACACAATCGGCAGCAGGATCAGGCTGACAATCAAGCCAAAACCCGGTGCAGGCGCCGCCGGCAGCTTGGCGGCGATGGCGCTGGTGGATTCTTCCAGGCCCATGTGGGACTCGGCCACGGCCGCTTGTTGTACGGCCTGCTGGCCGCCATTGTTCCAGGCCTGCAAGTCGGCGTTGGTCACGTGCGGGCCGTAGACTTCGGCGCGGATGTCGTCGGTCATCGGGTAGAAACGGCGGGTCATGCGCCCCGCCACGCGATAACCGATGTAGCACAGCAATGCGGTCATCGGCAGGCCGAACATCAGCACCCGCCCCAGGTCCGCCCCCAGTTGGCTGGCGGCCGCCACGGCACCCGGATGGGGTGGCAGGAACGCATGCACGGTCAGCAATGCCGCACACATCGGCAGCGCAAAAATCAGCAGCGGTTTGCGGGCGCGGCGAGCCACGCCATAGGCCAGCGGCATCAGGATGATCACCCCGACTTCAAAGAACACCGGCACGCCGATGATGAACCCGGCAATGGTCAGCGCCAGCGGCGTGCGGCTGTTGCCGAAGCGCTCGATCAGCGATTTGGCCAGGGCCTCGGCGCCGCCGGAGAGTTCGATGATGCGCCCGATCATCGCGCCCAGGGCAATGATGATCGCGATATGGCCAAGGGTCTTGCCCATGCCGCCTTCGATGGTCGCGACCAGGTCGGCGGGTTTCACCCCGGCAACCAGGGCCACCACGATACTCACCAGCATCAGCGCGACAAACGGCTGGAATTTGTACTTGAGGACCAGAAACAGCAACAGCGCGATACCCGCACCGGCGGTCAACATCAAAATCAGTGGGCTCATTCGAAAATGTCCTGTTGTTATTGTTTTTTACGCAAGCCGGGGCCGTCGAGTCCCTGACCAGGGCCTCGGGGCAACGCGTGCAATGTTGGGGTTACCAGTGCGCGCCGAACGTCTCGCGCAGTTCATCCAGTGCAGCCTGGTCCAGCGGCGCGGGCCGTGGGTTGCTCATCAACCAGAGCCGCGCGGTTTCTTCCAGTTCTTCCAGGGCGTAGCTGGCCTTGGCCACCGAGCTTTCCCAGACCACCGGCCCGAGGCGTTCGAGCATCACACCGCGCACGCTGTTGGCCAGTTGTGCAACTTGCTCGGCAACCATTGGGGAGCCGGGGCGCTGGTAGCCGATCAAGGGAATGTGCCCGACCTTCATCACCTGATACGGCGTGAGCGGCGGCAAGATGTCGTCCGCGCGCCACACCCCGGCCAGGGTCAGCGCCACCAGATGGGTCGAATGGGTATGCACCACGCCGCCCACCGAAGGGTTGCGGTCGTACACCTGGCGATGCAGGGCCAGGGTCTTGGACGGCTTTTCACCGCTGACCCACTCGCCTTTCAGGTTGACCTTGGCGATGGCGGCCGGGGTCAGGCGCCCGAGGCAGATATCCGTCGGCGTAATCAGCCAGCCATCGTCGAGGCGCGCGCTGATATTGCCGGCACTGCCCACGGTGTAGCCGCGCTGATACAGGCTGCGGCCAACCTCGCAGATTTCGTCGCGCTGGGCCTGTTCGTCGATGCCGCTCATTGCGCACCTCCGGCCAGTTGCGCGAGGGCCTTGGCGAAGAAATCGCGACCGCCGAAGTTGCCCGATTTCAACGCCAGCGCCAACGGCTCGGCACCACCGCTGAGGGTAGCCGGCACGCCCGGATCGATCTGCGCGCCGATCTGCAACAGGTTGACGCCCAGCGCCTTGACCACCGCGCCGGAGGTTTCGCCGCCGGCGATCACAAAGCGCCGCACGCCACTTGTGCGCAGGCCGCTGGCGATCTCGCCCAGCGCGTCCTCGACCAGGGCTCCGGCGCGTTCGACGCCCAATTGTTGTTGCACCGCCTTGACCTCGGCCGGGGTGCTGGTGGCGTAGATCAACACGGTGTGCGCGCTGTCGCGGGCAAACGCCAGGGCCTGGGCCACCACCGGTTCACCGGCCGCCAGGGCCAGCGGATCGATGCGCAACGCCGGGCGCCCGGCTTCCTGCCAGGCTGCCACCTGGCCCAGGGTCGCTACCGATGCACTGCCCGCCAACACCACTTCGCCGCCGCTGACCGAGGGCAACGTGGCGACATCGAAGTCACGCAATTTGCCGGCGCGGCGGAAATTGTCCGGCAGGCCCAATGCCAGGCCCGAGCCGCCGGTCAGCAACGGCAAGTCCGCGCAGGCACTGCCCAGGGTGTAGAGGTCGCGGTCCGACAGCGCATCGGCGATGGCGATGCCCACGCCTTGCCCACGCAGTTCGGCGATCTTGGCGCGGGTCGCCTCGACCCCGGCGCCAATCGCGTCGTAACGCAGGAGGCCGACCGGCAGCTGGGTCTGGCTTTGCAGCACACGCACCAGATTGGCGTCGCCCATCGGCGTCAACGGATGATGCTGCATGCCGGATTCGCTGAGCAGTTGGTCCTGCACAAACAAGTGGCCACGGAAAATCGTCCGACCGTTTTCCGGAAACGCCGGGCACGCCAGGGTGAAGTCGCTGCCCAGGGCCTTGAGCAAGGCCTCGCTGACCTGGCCGATATTGCCCGCGGCGGTGGAATCGAAGGTGGAACAGTACTTGAAGAAAATCTGCTCGCAGCCCTGTGCGCGCAGCCACTCCAGTGCGGCCAGGGATTCAGCAACCGCCTCGGCTGCCGGGGTGGTGCGCGACTTCAGGGCGATGACAATTGCATCCGCATCCAGCCCGGCCGCGACTTCGCGACTGGGGATGCCGATACTCTGCACCGTGCGCATGCCACCGCGCACGAGCATGTTGGCAAGGTCGGTGGCGCCGGTGAAATCGTCGGCGATGCAGCCCAGCAATGGGCGCGCGTTGGCAGTCGTCATGACGCGTTCCTTAAACAGAGTCGGGCTTGGCGGTCGGCAGGTCGATGCCGGGGAAAATCTTGATCACCGCCGAGTCGTCCTCGCGGCCGAAACCGGCACTGGAGGCCTGCATGAACATCTGATGTGCGGTGGCCGACAGCGGCAGCGGGAATTTGCTCGCACGGGCGGTATCCAGCACCAGGCCAAGGTCCTTGACGAAAATATCCACCGCCGACAGCGGCGTGTAGTCCGCCTTCAGAATGTGCGGCACGCGGTTTTCGAACATCCACGAGTTGCCGGCGCTGTGGGTGATGACTTCATACAAGGCATCGGCGTCGACGCCTTCGCGCAGGCCCAGGGCCATGGCTTCGGCAGACGCAGCGATGTGCACGCCGGCGAGCAACTGGTTGATGATTTTGACTTTGGAGCCCAGGCCATGGACATCGCCCAGGCGATAGACCTTGCCCGCCATGCCGGCCAGCACGGCCTCAGCCTTGGCGTAAGCAGCGTGCGGGCCGGAGGTCATCATGGTCATTTCACCGGCGGCAGCCTTGGCCGCACCGCCGGAGATCGGCGCATCGAGGTACAGCAGGCCCAGCTCCGCCAGGCGCTGGCCGAGGTCAACCGCATAGGTCGGCGCCACGGTGGCGCAGCCGATCAGCAGGCCGCCCGGACGCAGTGCCGCCACCGCCCCGCCTTCACCGAACAACACGGTTTCGGTCTGCTCGGCGTTAACCACCACGGTGATGATCACATCGCAGGCTTCGGCCATCTGCGCCGCAGACGTGCAGGCCACCCCTCCTTCGCCTGCGAACTGCCGGGTGACGGCGTCACGCACGTCACAGGCATGCACATTGAAGCCGTCGCGCAGCAGCGAGCGGGCAATGCCCAGGCCCATCGCGCCCAGACCGACAACACCAACATTCTTATTATTCATGGGGTACTCCAGGGGAAAACGGCGGCTGAGGCCACACCGGCGAGCCGCGTTGGAATTGCTATCGATCATCCACCAATGAACAGATTATGTGAAGTATTTTTTCAATCTAACATTTTTTAACATCGCGTCTTTTCCGGCAAAGCGCCGCGCTCCCTGCTTGAATCATCACATCACCTGCTACTTACGTCTTATCGCAAGAATGTACTAACCAGTTACTTATCTTGCTAACATTCTCTCTTTGCCATTCACCTTGAGTGCTGTCGACATGAAACAAGCATCACGCGCCACGGGCGCCTCTAGATTTCTCCTGCTGGGATTGGGCGTCATCCTCGCCCTGCTCGGCGTGGCGCTGGCCGTTGGCGGCGCCAGGCTGGTCAGCCTTGGAGGTTCCTGGTATTTCCTGATCGGCGGCCTGGCCATGGCGGTCTCCGGGCTGCTGATTGCGCGGCAGAAACCAGCCGGCGCGTGGCTGTTCGCCGCGTTCCTGGTCGGCACGGCGATCTGGGCCGTGGCGGATGTGGGCCTGGTGTTCTGGCCGCTGTTCTCGCGGCTGTTCATGTTCGCGGCCATCGGCATGGTGGTGGCACTGGTTTACCCGCTGCTGGCCGGCAAGCCGGCGCGTGGCGCGTATGGCGTCGCCGCCGTGTTGGCGGTCGGCGTGGCAGTGGCGGCGGGCAATATGTTTGTCGCCCACCCCAGCGTCGCGCCGACGGGTGCCGGTCCGGGCATCACCCCGGTGGCGGCGGCCGATGCGCAGAAAGATTGGGCGCACTACGGCAACACCGAAGGCGGCAGCCGTTTCGCCGCGCTGGACCAGATCAACCGTGACACCGTGAACAAACTCAAAGTGGCGTGGACCTACCACACAGGTGACGTCGCCCTCAGCGACGGCAACGGCGCCGAAGACCAACTGACGCCCTTGCAGATCGGCAACAAAGTCTTCATCTGCACCCCCCACAACAACCTGATCGCCCTCGACGCCGACACCGGCAAAGAGCTGTGGAAGAACGACGTCAACGCCAAGTCGGCGGTGTGGCAGCGTTGCCGTGGCATGGCTTACTTCGACGCCACCGCGCCGATTGCCCAGCCGACCCAGCCCAACAGCTCGCCGATCATTGCTGCCAGTGTCGCCGCCGGTGCGCAGTGCCAGCGTCGCCTGCTGACCAATACCATCGATGCGCGCCTGATCGCCGTGGACGCCGACACCGGCAAGTTCTGCGAAGACTTCGGTAACCACGGCCAAGTGGATCTGAAAGCCGGCCTGGGCAACGTGCCGGACAGCTACTACCAACTGTCCTCGGCGCCATTGATCGCTGGCACCACCGTGGTGGTTGGCGGGCGCGTGGCGGACAACGTCCAGACCGACATGCCCGGCGGCGTGATCCGTGGCTTCGACGTGATCACCGGGCAAATGCGCTGGGCCTTCGACCCCGGCAACCCACAGGACAAACAAGCCCCGGCCGAGGGCAGCACCTACGTGCGCAGCACGCCAAACAGCTGGGCGCCGATGTCCTATGACCCGCTGATGAACACCCTGTTCTTGCCGATGGGCAGCTCGTCCACCGACATCTACGGGGTTGAACGCACGCAGTTGAACCACAAATACGGCGCGTCGGTCCTCGCGCTGGACGCCTCCACCGGCGCCGAAAAGTGGGTGTACCAGACCGTCCACAATGACCTGTGGGACTTCGACCTGCCGATGCAGCCAAGCCTGATCGACTTCACTGCACCCGGCACCGACAAAGCCGTGCCTGCAGTCGTGATCGGCACCAAGGCCGGGCAGATCTACGTGCTCGACCGCGCCACCGGCAAGCCGCTGACCGAGGTTAAGGAAGTACCGGTCAAGGCCGCCAACATCCCCAACGAACCCTACTCGCCGACCCAGCCTAAATCTGTGGGTATGCCACAGATCGGCGCGCAAACCCTGACCGAGTCGGACATGTGGGGGGCCACCCCGTTCGACCAACTGCTGTGCCGCATCGACTTCAAGGGCATGCGCTACGACGGCCTGTACACCGCGCCGGGCACCGATAAATCCCTGAGTTTCCCGGGCTCCCTGGGCGGCATGAACTGGGGCAGCATTTCCACCGACCCGGTGCACGGTTTTATCTTCGTCAACGACATGCGCCTGGGCCTGTGGATCCAGATGATACCGTCGCAGAACAAGGCCCAGGCCGCGTCCGGCGGCGAAGCGCTGAACACCGGCATGGGCGCCGTGCCCCTCAAGGGCACGCCGTATGCCGTGAACAAAAACCGCTTCCTGTCGGTGGCCGGTATTCCGTGCCAGGCGCCGCCGTTCGGCACCTTGACCGCGATCGACATGAAGACCCAAAAGGTCGCGTGGCAAGTGCCGGTGGGCACCGTTGAAGACACCGGCCCCCTGGGCATCCGCATGCACTTGCCGATCAAGATCGGCCTGCCGACCCTCGGCGGCACGCTGTCGACCCAAGGCGGCCTGATCTTTATCGCCGGCACCCAGGACTTCTACCTGCGCGCCTTCAACAGCGCCAACGGTGATGAAATCTGGAAAGCCCGCCTGCCCGTCGGCAGCCAAGGCGGCCCGATGACCTACGTCTCGCCGAAAACCGGCAAGCAATACGTGGTGATCACCGCCGGCGGTGCACGCCAGTCCACTGACCGTGGCGACTACGTGATCGCCTACGCCCTGCCTTAACCCCTCGATCAAGCGCGGTGCCCTCTGCACCGCGCTTTCTGTCTGGAAGAACCCGCATGACCCTCACTTCTCACACGTCCCTGGGGCGCCTGCTGCTCGGCCTGGCCCTGGGCGCAGCCTTGCCCGTACAAGCCGATAACAGCACCCTGACCGGCGACTGGGGCGGCCTGCGCCGCGAGCTCGACGCACAAGGCATCCGCTTCACCGGCGACTACAGCGGCGAGACCGCCTACAACGCCCACGGCGGCATGCACCGCTCGGCGCGCTACTCGCAGAACCTCAAGCTCGGCGTGCAGTTCGACCTGGGCAAGCTCTACGGTTTCAACAACGGCGACCGCATCCAGCTGACCATCAACGACCGACGCGGCAACAGCGCCTCCGAAGACCTGGTGGGCAACCGCCTGCCGATCCAGGAAAACTACGGCGGCCTCTACACCCGCCTCACCGAGTTGAGCTATGAGCGCACGCTGTTCACCCCGGCGCTGAACGTCAAGCTTGGCTACATGGCCATGGGCAACGACCTCGGCGGCCTCGACAGCGGCGTTCTGTGCAACTTCATGAACGCCGGTTTCTGCGGGCACCCGCTGAACATGTCCGGCGGCAGCGGCTGGACCAACTACCCGAATGCGCGCCTCGGTGCACGGGTCAAATACGACCTCTCGCCAAACTGGCAACTGCGCGTGGCGGCATTCAACGTCGACCCGCAAAGCAACGGCAACTCCAGCCGCGCCTGGCATCTGACGCCCAAGCACACCACCGGCACCGTGGTGCCCATCGAGCTGATCTACAAGCACGCGGGCACCCTGCCGGGCGAATACAAGGTGGGTTATTACTACGACAGCTCCGACGTCAAACGCATCGGCAGCACCAAGGAAGTGAGTGGACGCAGCGGGCACTACCTGCTGATCGACCAGGCCGTGTGGGCCTCGGATACATCCGCCGGTCGCGTGCTGCATGCCTTTGGCCAATACTCGGCGGCCAGTGAAGCGGCCTCACCGTTCAGCAAGTGGTATGGCGCGGGCGTGGTGTTGTACAAACCGTTCGAAGGCCGCCCGCGTGACACCCTCGCCCTCGGTTACGGGCGTGCCGTGCCGAACCCGCGCAGCCGTGAGGTGCAGGAACTGGCGGCGTTCAACGCCGGTACCGATTACCCCAACCTGAACAACGCCGAGCAGTTGATCGAACTGAGCTACGGCTACCAGGCCACGCCGTGGCTGACCTTGCGTCCGGATGTGCAATACATCATCGAACCGGGGGCGTTTTCCGGGGACAAGATCGACGACGCGTTGGTCCTGGGTTTGCAGGTCAAGGCGACCTTCTAAGCCACCGGCAGCGCGTTGTTGATAATCTCGCGTGCGTAGTTCGCCAGTTGCTTGGCGCTCATCGCCGCGACCTCATCCGCCTCGATGGGCGGATGGGCGACGATGCTGACCTGCGTCCTGCGCAAGGCGTTGTAAGCGATATGGTTCACCGCCGGGCTGATCGTCACCGGGACGATCCCCACCCCCATCTCCTTGGCCAGCCGAAAGGCACCGCTCTTGAACGCGAGCATCTTTTCGCCATGGGTGCGCGTGCCTTCCGGGAAGATCCACAGCGACGTGTTGTCGGCCACCACCCGCCTGGCCAGCTTGCGCAACCCCTCGATAGACGCCCGTGGGCTGCTTCGATCGATGAACAGGCTGCCGGTCAACCAATACAACTGCCCTAGCAGCGGCAACCATTTGAGTGAGTGCTTGGCCACAATCACCGTACCGGGGTTGAGCGCTTGCGCCACGATCAGCGCGTCATGGTTGCATTGGTGGTTGGCCACATAAATATAGGGTTGGGTGGTGGGCACGCGGTCAAAGCCGTGCACCTCGACACGCACCGCACAGATGCGATTGATCAGCGCGTAGACTCGGCAGGCCACGTACAGGTTTCGGTTCTTCGACGGGTTGATCAGCATGTAGAGGCATAAAAACGGAAAGCTCGACACGATCAACAACAGCACCAACAAGGCTCTGGCCAACGCAATCATAAATAACCCGCTTCAGGCCGCGAGGCACAAGGCGCGGGTGGTGGTGTCGTCGATGTCGATCCAGAATGGCACGATGCGTTGGTTGTCGATGAGGTGCGGCGCCGAGATCCGGCGCGTGGTAACGCCCATCCGCTTGAGCAGGCGCTCGTTGCCCACCGCGCTGAACGCAATCAGGCGAAAAGCGCCCTTGGAGCGTGCCACATCAATCACTTCGCGAACCAGCTTTACCGTGTTCTGCCACGCTTGCTCGGCGCTCAACACCTGCCCCTTGGGCTGGCTGATGGCAAAGCGTGACAGCTCCCAAATATCCGCCGAGAACGGCGGCGGGCTTTCCCCCATCAAGTGCGGGAACACTTCACCCAGCAGGTACGGGCCATTGGTGGGCAGCAGGCGGGCGCAACCGAAGATCTCGCGATCACGGTCACAGGCCAGAACGTAGACGGTATCCGGGCGATCAAACGCATCCAGCTCACGCCCCTCTTCGCACGGCAAGGGCCAGCCCAGGGCTTTGACAAATACCTCATACCGATACTTCGCCAGGGCACTCGCCATGCCTGGCAATAGTTCACCCACTGTCCCTGTTACTGCCGTAAGCATGCCAACCACCCAACCAATATTATTGGCCGAGTACAGCAAACCGTTGATTTTGTGAGTAGCTGCCCGAATGGGCAGGTGGACTACCCCCATAAACTATGCATCCGCCGCCTGGAACAGCCTGTATAATTCGACTCCGCCCAGCTATGACGGGCGTCGAGCATGGAAGGAACTCTTGGTGAATGACTGGCGCGAAACGTTAGTCGAGGCAGTGTCGGGCTGCACGACCGAACATGAACTATTCAATAAATTGCATGCCATTACGTCCGGCTTGGGCTTTGAATTCTGCTCCTACGGTCTAAGAATTCCGCTGCCGTTGGGCGCACCGCACTATGTCCTGCTGTCGAACTACCCGAGCGCCTGGGAAAGCAAGTACGTCAGCGAGAACTACTTCGTCCAGGACCCTACCGTCGAACATGGCCTGACCCGTTCCATCCCCCTGCATTGGTCCGCCGCGCAACAGCACAAACAATTGGCCTTCTGGGAGGAAGCGCGGCACTACCAGCTGAACCACGGCTGGTGCCTGTCTTCCCAGCGGGGGCCCAACGCGATTGGCCTGCTCTCGGTTTCACGCTCCAGTGAATATATTTCTGCGCTGGAGCTGGAGAGCGTCGAAAACAAGCTGATCTGGCTGACGCAGTTGGCGCACGAGTCCATGACACGCTTTTTCTCTGACAAATACCTGCCTGAAATCGACCGCCCCCTGACCGTGCGCGAGAAAGAAACCTTGCGCTGGACGGCACTGGGCAAGACCTATTTCGAGATCAGCATGATCCTGACCATCGACATCCGTACGGTGAAGTTTCATCTGGTCAACGCCATGCGCAAACTCCAGGCCAGCAACAAGGCCGAGGCGGCCGTCAAGGCGGCCTTGCTGGGGCTGCTTTTTTAACCCTGGCGATACTCTCCTGGCGTGCAACCAAACTCACGACGAAAGACCGTGTGCAGGTACTGCGCCGACTTGAAGCCGCAACGCTGCGCAATGTCGGCAATCGCCAGGCCACGGTTTTCCAGGCCTTTGGCGGCCGCCGCCAGCTTGAAACGCAGGATCTCGTCATGCACGCTGCACCCGCGTTCGCGGCGAAAGTGCGCCTCGAGGGATGAACGCGATACCCCCACATACGCTGCCACCTGGGCGGTCTTGATGCCCTGGCAGGCGTACTGGCGGATAAACAGCAGCGCCTGCATCACATACGGGTTGCCCAAGGGTTGATGCAGGCTGGAGGCTTGCACATTGATCGCCTCCGGCGGCACCAGGATCTGCTCGGCCTTGCACGGCTTGCCATGCAGCATCTGGTGCAACAGCGCCGCCGCCGTGCGGCCCATGGTTTCGGTGCCCTGAATCACCGAACTCAGCGGCACCCGCGTGAGCGTGCGGGTCAGTGGGTCGTTGTCGATGCCGATCAGCGCGACCTCCTCCGGCACGGCAATCCCGGCGGTCAGACAGGCTTGCAACAACTGCCGCGCACGGGCATCGGTGACGGCGATGATGCCGATGGGTTTGGGCAAGCCCTGCAGCCAGGCGATCTGCTGCTCTACGGCGCTGTCCCACAGCGGTGCGCTGGTGCCCAGGCCGCGATAGATCTCGACGGGCAGGCCGTCGCGCTGCATCAGGCGGCGAAAGGCTTTTTCCCGCTCCTGGGCCCAGCGATTGGCCTGGGCCTCGGGCAGGCTGAAACAGGCAAAGCGCGTCAGGCCCGCTTCGATCAAGTGCTCATAGGCCAGCTTCATCAAGCCGTGGTTATCGGTGGCCACGTAGGGAATGCCCTTCGGATACGCCCGCGCATCCTCATAGGAACCACCCACCGCCACCACCGGCAGTCGGCTCCCGGCCAGCGCCTCGCCAATCAGCGGATCGTCGAAGTCGGCAATGATCCCATCGCCCTGCCAGCGTTCGATGCCCTTGAGGCGGCACAGAAAGTCCTCTTCAAGGAACAAGTCCCAGGAGGCGCGGGTGCTGCTCAGGTAATTGCCGATGCCGGCGATGATGCCACGGTCGTAGATTTTGCTGCCGTTGAACAGCAAGGCAATGCGGTGCACGGGCGGTAGGGTTTTCATTGTTTTTGTCCTGGGGCCGGTCGGGACAGACTAGACCCCACCACTCAAAATCGCACCATCCCTTGGTGATTTTCATAATCGCCAGCCCCAACACCGTTGCTAGTATCGAGACACCGCCAAGAATAATAAGGAAAACGCCATGCCGTACTTCCCAGGTGTCGAGAAGGTTCGCTTCGAAGGCCCAAACAGCGACGCTCCCCTCGCCTTTCGCCACTACGACGCAAACAAACTGATCCTCGGCAAACCCATGCGTGAACACCTGCGCATGGCCGCCTGTTATTGGCACACCTTTGTCTGGCCGGGGGAGGACATGTTTGGCGTGGGCACCTTCCAGCGCCCGTGGCAGCGCAGCGGCGAGCCAATGGCCGTGGCCATCGGCAAGGCCGAGGCGGCGTTTGAGTTTTTCTCCAAGCTGGGCATCGATTACTACAGCTTTCACGACACGGATGTCGCCCCCGAAGGCCACTCGTTGAAGGAGTACCGCCACCACTTCGCACAGATGGTCGATCACCTGGAGCGGCATCAGGAACAGACCGGCATCAAACTGCTGTGGGGCACCGCCAACTGCTTCAGCAACCCGCGCTTTGCCGCCGGCGCCGCGAGCAATCCAGACCCCGAGGTGTTTGCCGTGGCGGCCGCCCAGGTGTTCAGCGCGATGAACGCCACGCACCGGCTCAACGGGGCCAACTATGTGCTGTGGGGCGGCCGCGAAGGCTACGAAACCCTGCTCAATACCGACCTCAAGCGCGAACGCGAACAGCTCGGGCGCTTTATGCGCATGGTGGTGGAGCACAAGCACAAGATCGGCTTCAAGGGCGACCTGCTGATCGAGCCCAAGCCCCAGGAGCCGACCAAGCACCAATACGATTACGACAGCGCCACGGTGTTCGGCTTCCTGCATGAATACGGCCTGGAACATGAGATCAAGGTGAACATCGAAGCCAACCACGCGACATTGGCCGGGCACAGTTTTCATCACGAAATTGCCACCGCCGTGTCCCTGGGGATTTTCGGCAGCATCGACGCCAACCGCGGTGACCCACAGAACGGCTGGGACACCGACCAATTCCCCAACAGCGTCGAGGAAATGACCCTCGCCACCTATGAAATCCTCAAGGCTGGCGGTTTCAAGAATGGCGGCTATAACTTCGACTCCAAGGTGCGCCGCCAGAGCCTGGACGAAGTGGACCTGTTCCACGGGCATGTGGCGGCCATGGATGTGTTGGCCCTGGCGCTGGAACGCGCAGCGGCGATGGTGCAGAACGATCGGCTGCAACAGTTCAAGGACCAGCGTTACGCCGGTTGGCAGCAACCGTTGGGCCAGGCGGTGCTGGCGGGTGAATTCAGCCTGGCGTCGCTGGCCGAGCATGCGTTTGCCAATGAGTTGAACCCGCAGGCGGTAAGCGGCCGCCAGGAAATGCTCGAAGGCATCGTCAACCGCTTTATCTACCGCTGAACGCGTTGTGAGCGGGCTTGCCCTGCGCCGGGTGGCGAAGCCGCCCTAAACCCAGGCGCCACGGTGTATCAGAAAGACCGAGGCGTCTGGATTTGGGGCGGCTTCGCCACCCGGCGCGGGGCAAGCCCGCTCACTACAAAAACCCGTTTCACCTGAGTCTTTCCAACAACAATAAAAGGACGCACACCCATGAAACGCACACTTATCGCCACCGCCCTGGCCCTGCTCGCCCTGCCCGTCATGGCCGACCCAGCCCACCCGAAAATCGGTTTTTCCATCGACGACCTGCGCCTGGAACGCTGGTCACGCGACCGTGACTACTTCGTCGCCGCCGCCGAAAAACTCGACGCCAAGGTCTTCGTGCAATCGGCCGACGCCAACGAGCAAAAGCAGATTTCCCAGATCGAAAACCTGATCTCCCGGGGCGTCGACGTGATCGTCATTGTGCCGTTCAACGCCACCGTCCTCACCAACGCCGTGGCCGAAGCCAAGAAGGCCGGGATCAAGGTGGTGTCTTATGACCGCCTGATCCTCAACGCCGACATCGACGCCTACATCTCCTTCGATAACGAAAAAGTCGGCGAGATGCAGGCCAGTGGCGTGTTGCAAGCGGCGCCCAAGGGCAACTACTTCCTGCTCGGCGGCGCGCCCACCGACAACAACGCCAAGGTGCTGCGCGAAGGCCAGATGAAGGTGCTGCAACCGGCCATCGACAAGGGCGACATCAAGGTGGTGGGCCAACAGTGGGTCAAGGAATGGAACCCCACCGAGGCCCTGAGCATCGTTGAGAACGCGCTGACCCGCAACGACAACAAGATCGACGCCATCGTCGCCTCCAACGACGCCACCGCCGGTGGCGCGATCCAGGCCCTGGCCGCGCAGCAACTCGCGGGCAAGGTGCCGATCTCCGGCCAGGACGCCGACCTCGCCGCCGTCAAGCGCGTGATCGACGGCACCCAGACCATGACCGTGTACAAACCGCTCAAGCTGATCGCCACCGAAGCGGCCAAGCTTTCAGTGCAGTTGGCGCGCAATGAAAAACCGGCCTACGGCTCGCAATACGACAACGGCAGCAAAAAGGTCGACACCATCCTGCTGACCCCGACCCCGCTGACCAAGGCCAATATCGACCTGTTGGAGAAAGACGGGTTCTACACCAAAGAGCAGATTGCCGGGCAGTGACCGCCATGGCCGACTACCTGCTGCAAATGAACGGCATCGTCAAACGCTTTGGCGGTGTCAACGCCCTCAACGGCATCGACCTCAAGGTGCGGCCGGGGGAATGCATCGGCCTGTGCGGCGAGAACGGTGCCGGTAAATCCACCTTGATGAAGGTGCTGTCGGCGGTCTACCCCCACGGCACCTGGGACGGTGAAATCCTCTGGCACGGGCAACCGCTCAAGGCCCAATCCATCAGCGAAACCGAGGCCGCCGGCATCGTGATCATCCACCAGGAACTGACCCTGGTGCCCGACCTGTCGGTGGCCGAGAACATCTTCATGGGCCACGAGCTGACCCTGCCCGGCGGGCGCATGAACTACCCGGCGATGATCCACCGCGCCGAAGCCCTGATGCGCGAGCTCAAGGTGCCGGACATGAACGTGTCGCTGCCGGTGTCGCAGTACGGCGGCGGCTACCAGCAGCTGGTGGAAATCGCGAAGGCCCTCAATAAACGCGCGCGCCTGTTGATCCTTGACGAGCCCTCCTCGGCCCTGACGCGCTCGGAAATCGAGGTGTTGCTGGACATCATCCGCGACCTGAAAGCCAAGGGCGTGGCCTGCGTATACATCTCCCACAAGCTCGATGAAGTGGCGGCAGTGTGCGACACCATCGCGGTGATCCGCGACGGCAAGCACATCGCGACCACCGCCATGGCCGACATGGACATCGCCACGATCATCACGCAGATGGTCGGCCGCGAGATGAGCAACCTCTACCCCACGCAACCCCACACAGTCGGCGAGGTGGTTTTCGAGGCGCGCAACGTCACCTGCTACGACGTCGACAACCCCAGGCGCAAACGCGTCGACGACATTTCCTTTGCGCTCAAGCGCGGCGAAATCCTCGGCATCGCCGGGCTGGTTGGCGCCGGGCGTACCGAGTTGGTGTCGGCCCTGTTCGGCGCCTACCCCGGACGCTACAGCTGTGAGGTGTGGCTGGACGGCCAGCGGATCGACACCCGCACACCGCTCAAATCGATCCGCGCCGGGCTGTGCATGGTGCCAGAAGACCGCAAGCGCCAAGGCATCATCCCCGACTTCGGCGTGGGCCAGAACATCACCCTGGCCGTGCTCGACACCTATGCCAAGCTGACGCGCATCGATACCGAAGCCGAACTGGGTAGCATCGACCGGCAGATCGCGCGCATGCACCTCAAGACCGCGAGCCCGTTCCTGCCGATCACCAGCCTGTCCGGCGGCAACCAGCAAAAGGCTGTGCTGGCGAAAATGCTGATGGCCAAGCCGCGGGTGCTGATCCTCGACGAGCCCACACGCGGCGTGGACGTGGGCGCCAAGTATGAGATCTACAAACTGATGGGCGCGCTGGCAGCCGAAGGGGTGGCGATCATCATGGTCTCGTCGGAACTGGCCGAGGTGCTGGGAGTGTCCGACCGCGTGCTGGTGATCGGCGACGGCCAACTGCGCGGCGACTTCGTCAACGACGGGCTCACCCAGGAACAGGTACTCGCCGCAGCGCTCAGCCACAACAACAATAATAATGATCGGAAGACCGCGTAGATGAACCAGGTCAAACAGCTGTTTACTCGCTACAAAATGCTTGCCCTGGTCATCGCCGTGGCGGTGATCTGGGTGTTTTTCAGCTGGCAGACCGAGGGCGGGTTTCTCACGCCGCGCAACCTGTCCAACCTGTTGCGGCAGATGGCGATCACCGGGATTCTGGCGTGCGGCATGGTGCTGGTGATCATCAGCGGCGAGATCGACTTGTCGGTAGGCTCGTTGCTGGGGTTGCTCGGTGGCTTGGCGGCGATCCTCGACGTGGTGTATCACGTGCCATTGCTGGCCAACCTGAGTCTGGTGGCGTTGTGCGGGCTGATGATTGGCTTGGCCAACGGCTACATGACGGCCTATCTGCGCATCCCGTCGTTTATCGTCGGGTTGGGCGGGATGCTCGCGTTTCGCGGGATTCTGCTGGGGATCACCGGCGGCACCACCATCGCGCCGGTGTCGCCGTCGCTGGTGTACATAGGCCAGGGGTATTTGCCGCATGCGGTGGGTGTTGGGCTTGGGGTGCTGTTGTTTGCGTTGACGCTGTTCCTGACCTGGAAACAGCGCCGCAATCGCGCATTGCATGGGTTGACGGCGCACTCGATGGTGCGTGACCTGGTGCGTGTGGCAGTGATCGGCGCAGTGCTCGCCGGATTCGTCACCACCCTCAACAGCTATGACGGCATTCCGGTGCCGGTGCTGCTGTTGATGGTGCTGCTCGGCGTGTTCAGCTATGTCACCAGCCAGACCGTGTTCGGCCGCCGGGTGTATGCGGTGGGCAGCAATATGGAGGCCACGCGGCTGTCGGGCATCAATGTGCAGGCGGTGAAATTGTGGATCTTCGGGATCATGGGCGTGATGTGCGCGCTCGCCGGTCTGGTCAACACTGCGCGGCTGGCTGCCGGCTCACCGTCAGCAGGCAACATGGGCGAACTGGACGCCATTGCCGCGTGCTTTATCGGCGGCACTTCGATGCGCGGCGGCTCGGGCACGGTGTATGGCGCGTTGCTGGGGGCGTTGGTGATTACCAGCCTGGACAACGGCATGTCGATGCTGGACGTGGACAGTTACTGGCAGATGATCGTGAAGGGCAGCATTCTGGTGTTGGCGGTTTGGGTGGATGTGAGTACGCGGGCTGGGCGACGGTAAGTTCCCCCATTCTCCAAAACACCCTAGAACCCTTGTGGGAGCGGGCTTGCTCGCGAATGCGGTGGTTCAGTCAACTCATTCATTGGCTGATCCACCGCATTCGCGAGCAAGCCCGCTCCCACATTTTTGACTGCATTTCAGCATTAGGGCGCTGGGGTTGCTGGAGTTTTGTCATGGTTCGTAAAGGGCCAGCAAGTCGTGTCGCTTTAAATTGCGGGACGTTTCCGAGACAATCCCCGCCGCCTTGTGCCTGCTGGAATCGGTGGCTAATCTGCGGTCCGTCACTGCCAATTCAGTGACCGGGTTTAGCAGCCTGACTTCAATAGGCACACGGTTCACATCTGCGTTTATGGTGGCTGTGCGCGGGGCACTTTCGGGTGCGCTGGTTTTCCTATTGACCGGTCTGCTAACCCGCGTACAGCTACCACCCACGTTTAGCAGCGTTGACGGTAGCTCCATTGCCCAATAGGAGTTACACCATGAACAAAGCCCTACCCGATCCACCTATCGACCCGGCAAAAGACCGCGCCGCCTTCAACCGCGCCATCGACCATTACCTGCCAGCCCAAGGCTTCCACTCGGTCAACGAAGACCTGAGTTTCGAAGACGCCCTGCTCTACACCGCCAGTTTGCTGGACAGTGCTTCGGCGACGGCGCTGGATTGTGGTGAGCAGTTGGAGAGCCCCGAACGGGCGAAGATTCTGGCGGTGTGGCACCTGCTGGAGATTGCCCGCACCACGGTGGATCGCTCCATCAACTGCCTGAAACTCGTTTAAACATGTGGGAGCTGGCTTGCCTGCGATAGCGGTCTATCAGTGCCAAACAGGCTAACTGACATTCCCTCATCGCGGGCAAGCCCGCTCCCACAGTGTGACCGCGTACAGGCTTTGGTTATTTGGGGAACGATCAAAAAATGTAACAGCTGCTACGGTTTTCATTCTCATAGCGCCACGACTGGATAACGCCCTCACCCGATACGAGCACAGAGTATCGACAGTCGCGGATCCAGGTCACGAAGTAGCGCTGGCCATCGCCCTCCTTCACAACCTGGTCATAGACTTTGTTCTTGTTGACCGGGGACCAATAGGAGTCGCCACAGCCGCGGCTGCAGTCGTCATAGAGGTGGGCATCGAAGCGCGTGCCGACAAACGCGTTCCTGACGCCCGTCCATGCCGAGTGAGACGGCGCACAGCCCGCCAGCAACGAGCCCAACAAGGCGATACCCATGATTGCTTTCAACGCATTCTCCAGTGGACGGGGATAGTCATTTATCGTGACGCCGGGCTGGTTTCATCTTCTTTATAAGTTGAAACCAGCATGTAGAGGGCGACCAGCAACGCGTAAACCAGCGTCAACATAGACAACCAGAAAACCCCATATCGGGCCATATACGCGTCGAGGCCAATGACCTCCTCAAACACACGAACCTGTGCCACGCCATCGCTGTAGCCGATGTGCACGTCTTTCTCCATGAGCGTTTTCAGATCACCCTGAAAATAAATCCAGATCCGGTAGACGCCGTTTTGCACAATCGCCGGAATCTCCACGCTGCTCAGCAAATCCGGTTTGAGGGTATCGATACGTGATTCGTCGCGGATCTGAACGATACCTTTCTCAGGTAGCTTGATGTGCACTTCCTTGATCACCTTGCTGCCGGTGTTCCTGAGGGTGATCAACAGCCTGACGGGGTAGTTGTCGGGCCCCCTTTCGAACGGAGCGGCGAACAAGGCCTGATAGGGGGCCTGGCTCAGGTCAACGATCTTGTTGATCTGTTCGTGGCTGAGGGCACCGTTGCCGGCTTGCTTGATGTCGTCATACAGGCGCGTGTAATCGAGGTGTTCCTTAACCGTGTCCAAGCGCTCGGTGAAGAGACGTGGCGCACTGTCGTATTGGTAGGAAAGATCGGCCTCGAGTTTGTTGTCGTCCTTGAGCACCATGTACATGCTCAGGACTGACAGCAGCGCGCCCGGCAAGGCCAGCAATACTCCGAATTTTACCCAGCTCAACGTGGCATTTCCCTATTGATTGACTTAACTGTGTTCGCTCGCTGGGTGAGCGTGCCAAGTTCCTTCAAGTAGGGCAAGCGCCTCGCTCCTGGCGCTGGGGCATCTGCTGGAGATGGGCAAAAAAATGTGGGAGCGGGCTTGCTCGCGAATGTGGACTGTCAGTCAACTATATTTCGACTGACACACCGTATTCGCGAGCAAGCCCGCTCCCACACAAGCCCGCTCCTACATTGGATCTTCTACAACCTGAAGTTATTTGGAGACCGGCATGGCGAATTCGGCGCCTTGCTCGATGCTCTCCGACCAGCGCTGCATGATCGACTTCTGCTTGGTGTAGAACCGCACACCCTCAGTGCCGTAGGCATGCATGTCGCCAAACAGGCTTTTCTTCCAGCCGCCAAAACCATGCCACGCCATCGGCACCGGGATCGGCACGTTGATGCCGACCATGCCCACTTCAATGCGCCGGGCAAACTCGCGGGCGATGTTGCCGTCGCGGGTAAAGCAGCTCACGCCGTTGCCAAATTCGTGTTCGTTGACCAGTTTCACCGCTTCGCCGAAGTCGCTCACGCGCACGCAGGCCAGCACCGGGCCGAAGATTTCTTCGCGGTAGATGCTCATCTCTTTGGTCACGTGGTCAAACAAGGTCGCGCCGAGCCAGAAGCCGTTTTCCAGGCCCGCCTCGGTCGGCACGTAGTCGCGTCCGTCGAGCAGCAGTTGTGCGCCGGCCTGCACGCCTTGCTCGATATAGCCGCTGATGCGTTCCAGGGCAGCACGGGACACGATCGGGCCCATCTCGGCTTTCAGGTCGCGGCCGTCGGTGATGCGCAGTTGCTTGGCGCGCTCGGTCAGCGCGGCGATGACTTTGTCACCCACATCGCCCACCAACACTGCCACGGAGATCGCCATGCAGCGTTCGCCGGCACTGCCGTAGGCCGCGCCCATCAAGGCATCCACAGTTTTTTCGATATCGGCGTCGGGCATCACCACCATGTGGTTTTTCGCCCCGCCCAGGCCTTGCACGCGCTTGCCGTGGCGGGCGCCGGTTTCGTAGATGTATTGGGCAATCGGCGTGGAACCGACAAAACTCACGGCCTTGACGTCCGGGTGTTCGATCAGCGCATCCACCGATTCCTTGTCACCCTGCACCACGTTGAACACGCCCTTGGGCAGGCCGGCTTCACGCAGCAGTTCGGCCATGAACAGCGAAGCGCTTGGATCGGTCGGGCTTGGCTTGAGAATGAAGGTGTTACCCGCCGCGATGGCAATCGGGTACATCCACATCGGCACCATCACCGGGAAGTTGAACGGCGTCACGCCCGCTACAACGCCCAGCGGCTGGCGCATGGTCCAGTTGTCCATGCCACGGGAAACCTGGTCGGAATACTCGCCCTTGAGCAGGTTCGGAATACCGCAGGCGAACTCCAGAATGTCGATACCACGGTCCACTTCGCCCTGGGCGTCGGTGAACACCTTGCCGTGTTCGGCAACGATGATGCGCGCCAGGTCGTCCTTGCGTTCACGCAGCAGGTGCAGGTACTCGAACAGCACGCGGGCGCGGCGGATCGGCGGGGTGTCGGCCCAACCGGCGAAGGCGGCCTGGGCAGCGGCGACGGCTTCGGCCACGGTCTGGCGGCTGGCCAGGGCGACGCGGCCGGTCTTTTCACCGGTCGCTGGGTTGAAGACGTCCTGATAACGATCATCGCGGGACACGCGCTGGTCGTTGATGTAGTGCTCGATTGTAGTTGTCATGGCAGTAGATCCCAGGTGGGTAGCATGCAGGTCAGTAAGTCAGACACACGATAGGCTTTCGCTTTGTTCCTAACCAGAGCAGAATCCTGAACTTATTGTCCACATACGCGAACTATCCCATCATGGAAAAGGCTGAGATCGAAGGGCTGTGGACCCATATCCACTGGCTGTCAGTACTGGAAGAGCACGGCACCTACACTGCCGCCGCCGCCCGCCTGGGTGTGAGCAAGTCCGCTGTGAGCCAGCGCATTTCCGACCTGGAAAAAGCCACCGGCACCCGCCTGGTCACCCGCACGACACGCAGCGTGCGCCTGACAGACGCGGGGTTGTCGCTGACCCGAGAAGTACGCAGCGCCTACGCACAAATCGCACGCAGCTTCTCGTCGGTGCGCGACTCGGTCGGAGAGATTCGCGGGCTGGTGCGCCTGACCGCGCCGGTGGCCTTCGCTCGTCAGCAACTGGTGCCGCATCTGTCGGACTTTTTGCAGCAGTACCCGCAGGTGCGTATCCAGCTGGACGTATCCGACGCCCTGAGTTCACTCGCTGCCGAAGGCTACGACCTGGCGGTGCGCCATGGTTTCCAGGTGCCGGAAACCCATGTGGCGTGGAAGCTGTGCGACACCACTTCGGTGTTGGTCGCGACCCAAGACTACCTGCAACGCCACGGTGAACCCCGCGAGCCGGGCGAGTTGTCCGCGCATAACTGCCTGTTCTACCCACGCGGCACCGACCAGCCCGCCTGGACCTTCGAGCGCGGCACAAAACACCTCGAACGCCTCACGGTGCCGATCTCCGGCAGTTTCGCCACCAATAACAGCGAAGCCCTGCGAGACTCGGCCCTCAATCACCTGGGCATCGCCCTGCTCCCGGATTTCAGCGCGCATGCCGCGCTGGCCAGCGGCAAGTTGGTGCAGGTGCTCAAGGACTGGACGCTCAAGGGCGCGTTTGCCGATGAGATTTACCTGATCCGGCCGTATTCGCCCCATGTGCCGAAGTCGGTGAGTGTGTTGGTCGGGTATTTGAAGGACAAACTGTCGGGCGGATTCAGGTTCACAGGCTGAGGTTTAGCGCTTGCCGGATAGAACCAATAGTCCATAATGGACAAATTAGTTTAGTCACGGAGCATCCCATGCCCAGCACGCCTCAAGTGATCAACCAAACCCAGGCCCGCGAGCTGCTCGCCCAAGTCGATGTACCGCAGATCCTGCACAAGCTGTTCCGCGACCTGGCCGCCGGGCAGGCGGTGCAGCCGGCGCAACAGTTGGTCGAATTTCCACAGGGTGCCGGCGACTTCATCAACTACCTGGGCGTGCTGGCCGAGGAAGGCGTTTATGGCGTCAAGACCTCACCGTATATCGTGCGTGAACAGGGGCCGCTGGTGACGGCGTGGACGCTGTTGATGTCGATGCACACCGGCCAACCCCTGCTGCTGTGCGATGCCGCCGAGTTGACCACCGCCCGCACGGCCGCAACGACCGCGTTGGCGGTGGAGGCGTTGGCGCCTCTGTCGGCACGGCGCCTGGCGATTATCGGCAGTGGCAAGGTGGCCCAGGCGCATCTGCATTACGTGAAAAACCTCCGGGACTGGCAAAGCATCCGCGTATTTTCGCCAAGCCTGGGCGCAGCTGCACCGCAGGCCATCGCCCACCTCAACAGCCTGGACCCACGGCTGACCATCGCGCCTACGTGCGATGCGGCTGTGGACGACGCCGACGTGATCCTGCTGTGCACCTCATCCGCCGGGCCGGTGATCGATCCAAGCCGCCTGGGCAAGCCGGCGTTGATCACCTCCATCAGCACCAACGCCCCGCGCGCCCACGAAGTACCACCCGAATCCCTGAACGGCATGCAGGTATTTTGCGACTATCGCCAGACCACCCCAGGCTCGGCCGGGGAAATGCTCATCGCCGCCGAACAGCACGGCTGGGACAAACGCCACATCGTCGGCGACCTGCCCGAACTGCTCAGCGAACACGTACCGCGCCCGTCCTACGACCGTCACGTATTCTTCCGCTCCATCGGCCTGGGCCTGGAAGACATCGCATTGGCCAATGCACTCTGGAGACACTTATGAGCCACGCAGATTTCATCATCATCGGCGGCGGCATTGCCGGCGCGTCCACGGGTTTCTGGTTGTCGCCGCACGGCAAGGTGCTGGTGCTGGAGCGTGAAAGCCATCCGGGTTATCACTCCACCGGGCGTTCGGCGGCGCTCTACACTGCCGCCTATGGC
Source organism: Pseudomonas sp. RP-B7 (assembly GCF_059803535.1). Classification (NCBI taxonomy): domain Bacteria; kingdom Pseudomonadati; phylum Pseudomonadota; class Gammaproteobacteria; order Pseudomonadales; family Pseudomonadaceae; genus Pseudomonas; species Pseudomonas sp. RP-B7. Next base: position 27,112 of record NZ_JAPFHC010000020.1, on the reverse strand, counting down.
ACCGCGCAAGTGCGCGCGTTGACCCTGGCCAGCCGCGCGTTTTTCGACAACCCGCCGCCGGGTTTCTGCGAACACCCGCTGCTGACGCCACGGGGCGAAATCACCGTCGACTTTATCGGCGACGCGGCCGAATTGAACGCCCAGTACCTGAGCGCCAAGGCCACCGTGGCACAGGTTGAACTGCTCAGCGCCGACGAAGCCTGCGCGAAAATGCCGATTCTGCGCCGCGAAAAAGTCCACGGCGCGCTGTACGACCCGACCGCCAGCGACATCGACACCGACGCGCTGCACCAGGGCTACCTGCGTGGCATCCGCCGCAACGGCGGCGAGGTGCGCACCGACAGCCACGTCATCGGCTTGAGCCGTGACGCCGCCGGCCTCTGGCAGGTGCAAACCGGCGATACCACCTACAGCGCGCCCGTCATCATCAACGCCGCCGGTGCCTGGGCCGACAGGCTCGGTGCGCTGGCCGGTGCCGCGCCTATCGGCCTGCAACCCAAGCGCCGCTCGGCCTTCATCTTTGCCGGCCCCGAAGGCGTCGACAGCCACCACTGGCCGATGCTGGTGGCGCTGGACGAATCCTTCTACATGAAACCCGACGCCGGCATGTTCCTCGGCTCGCCGGCCAACGCCGACCCGGTCGAACCCCAGGACATCCAGCCCGAAGAGCTGGACATCGCCATGGGCATCTACCAGATCGAAGAAGCCACCACCCTGACCATTCGCCGCCCAACGCGTACCTGGGCCGGGCTGCGCAGCTTTGTGCAGGATGGCGATTTGCTTGCAGGTTTCGATCCCGTGGTGCCCGGCCTGTTCTGGGTGGCCGCCCAAGGCGGGTATGGCATCCAGACCTCCCCGGCCATGGGCCAGGCCAGCGCGGCGCTGGTGCGCGGGGCGCCATTGCCGGAGCCACTGACGCGGTTCGGCCTCGACGCTGGTATGCTCTCCCCCGCACGCCTGGAGCCCCATTGATGAACAGCGCCGAACAAGAACAGATCATGCAGAACTTCCGGGCGATGGCCGACGCCATCGCCACGCTGTTCTTTCCCCACGCCGAAGCAGTGCTGCACGATTTGCGCTCGCAAAAGGTCGACTACATCGCCAACAACCTGTCGAAACGGGCAATTGGCGACGACTCGGCGCTGGAGGACATGCTCAGTGACGACATCAGCGACGTCAATATCGGCCCGTACGAAAAGCTCAATTGGGATGGTCAGAAAATTCGCAGCCTGAGCACCGTGCTGCACGACCACACAGGTCGGCGCCTGGCGGTGCTGTGCATCAACCTGAATATTTCACTGTTTGAAAACGCCAAGGCGGCGCTGGACCTGTTTCTCTCGCCGAGCAAACTGATCCCACAGCCGGACTCGCTGTTTCGCGATGATTGGCAAGAGCGCATCAACACGTTTTTGCATGCCTGGATGCGCGAGCGGCAACTGAGCCTCAACCTGCTGACCCGCGACCACAAGCGCGAACTGGTGCTGGCGCTGCATGCCGAGGGCGCGTTCAAAGGCAAGAGCGCCTCGAACTACGTGGCCAACGTGCTGGGCATGGGGCGGGCGACGGTCTACAAACACCTCAAGGAATTGAAAGGCCATTGAGGCACCTCGGTCGTAGTGAGCGGGCTTGCCCCGCGCTGGGCGGCGCAGCCGCCCCAAACGATCCACCGCGGTGTTTCAGGAAGACCGAGGTGCCTGGATTTGGGGCGGCTGCGCCACCCAGCGCGGGCAAGCCCGCTCACTACAATAGGGGGGGCCGGGTTGTGTGGGCATCAATCGCCGTAGATGTCGGACTTGAAGTACTGCTGCGAAATCTTCTGGTACTCACCGCTCGCCCGAATCCCGTCAATCGCCGCGTTCAACTGCGTGACCAACGCCTCATTGCCCTTGCGCACCGCGATCCCCGCGCCCTCGCCCACGTATTTCGGGTCCTTCAGCTCGGGCCCGACAAACGCATAGCCCTTGCCCCGAGGCATCTGCAGGAAGTCATTCAGCGGGATGGTGTCGGCAAAGATCGCATCCAGCCGACCGGCCGCCAGGTCCATGTAGATTTCTTCGTTATTACTGTAGCGCTTGACGGTGATGCCCTTGGGTTCAAATACCTCGGTGGCATAACGGTCGGTGGTGGTCGCACGCTGCACGCCGATGGTCTTGCCCTTGAGGCTGGCGTAGCCGTCATCCACCACCGCGCCGTCCTTCATCACCAGCCGCGACGAGGTGAAATAGTACTTGTGGGTGAAGTCCACCGACTTCTTGCGGTCTTCATTGATGGTCATGGACGACAAGGCCATGTCGATTTTCTTCACCTTGAGGGACGGAATCAGACCATCGAACTCACCTTCGACCCACACACACTTGACCTTCATCTGCGCGCACAGGGCGTTGCCAATGTCGTAGTCAAAACCGACGATCTCGCCTTTTTCCGTCTTGGAGGCAAACGGCGGGTACGCCGCTTCAATGCCGATGCGCAGGGTTTTCTCGGCTGCCATCAACGGGCAGGACGCAAGCAGGCCCAAGGCCAGGGCGGTGATGAGGGGGAGTTTCTTCATGATGAGGTTCTCGCGGGTTGTTGTTGGTTTGGCAAGAGAGAAGAAAGCGCTGCTGCAACTGTTTTGTACTTATAATTCCATACTGGACTTTTACGTCTTCATCGTCAATCGCAGTTGTAGCGCGTGTGTACCAACACCCGGGTAAACGCCGGAGCGGCCCGCGCCCCTTCCCGCGCACCGCGAATCCAGCGCACCGCCGCCGCCAGTTCGCCGACGACATCATGGGACACCACGTAGTCCATCACCCCGGATTCGAGCATCGCCCGCGTATGCCCGGTCAACTCGTGGCCGACGAATACCGGGCGCTGCTCGGCGGGAATCGTGCCGATGGCCTGGGCCACACCACGGTTGGCGCCGGCCACGTTGTAGATTGCCGCCGGGTAGTCGTGCTTGGAGAAATAGCGCAGCAACTGCTCGGCGGTGGTCTGCGGGCTGTCGTCGGACATCATTCGCTCATCGATTTTCAAGTGCGGGAACTCCGCGCGCAGCACCCGTCGAAAGCCCATTTCCCGCTCCTGTTGGCAGCGAAACGCCATGCTCGTGACCAGCAGGATCTTGGCCCTCTGCCGCGCCAGGCGATTGCCGATCAACAGTCCGGCGACGCTACCGGCCGCATATTGATCGTTGCCCACATAGGCACTGCGCCCCGAGTTGGGCAGGTCGGTGGTCAGGCAGACCACGGGGATCGCCTGGCGACACAAGGCGCGGATGGCACGATTGATCGCCGGGTGTTCGCGGCACACCACTATCACACCGTCGGCCGTGGCGCCGTCGGCCTGCACCTGGTCGGCCAATGCCGCAGGATCGACCTGATTGCTCGGCACGTAGCTGCCGTGCACCACCACGCCGGGGGTCGAACTGTTGATCTCCTCCTGCGCACTGGCCAGCGTGGCGTTGAAGGTTTCCCCCGACTCACAGAACAGTTTGATATGCAGGGTGGCCGTGCCGTTGGCCAGGTCCTGCTTGAGCTTGTCCAACGCCGCCAGCACCTTGAGCCGGGTATTTTCGCGCACCCCGGCGCGGTTATTGAGTACGCGGTCCACGGTAGCGACGCCGACCCTGGCAACCCTGGCGATCTGCTCCACGGTAGGGCCCTTCCAGAGTTGCGTGGAGCTTTGCTGAGGCATGGCGGCGCATCCTGAATGATGTAAATACCCTCCGTTATAAACCGCAAACCTCTATTTACGCAGTTTTTTAAGCGTCCTTATTTGATGGTTTTCACATCAGACTTTGCCCTTGCTCAGCCTTGAACACGGCGTGGTCGCTGCGAATAATCGCCTCACAACAACCACAACACTCCGTCAGGAATCGCGCTATGAAACTGGGATTTGTCACCGACACCCTGGGCAACCTGCCCTTGGGCGATGTGCTCAAGCACGCCGAACGCATGGGCCTGTCCGGCCTGGAAGTGAACACCGGCGGCTGGTCCACCGCGCCACACTTGAACCTCAAGCACATGCTCGACAGCAACGCCGCCCGCCGCGATTTCACCCGCAGTTTCGAGCAGCACAACCTGGAAATCATCGCGCTGAACGCCAACGGCAACCCGCTGCATCCGACCCAGCCGGAGCAGGCGCAGTGCCTCAAGGACACGATTCGCCTGGCCGGTGAGCTGGGGATCAAGACCGTGTGCACCATGTCCGGCCTGCCCGAAGGCCAGGCCGGCGACCGCATGCCCAATTGGGTCGTAGCCTCGTGGCCGCCGGAGACGCAAACCATTCTGCGCTACCAATGGGAAGAGCGCCTGCTGCCGTTCTGGAGCGAGATCGCCGACCTGGCCAAGGCCCACGGCGTGGAGCGCATCGCCCTCGAATTGCACGGCAGCCAGTGCGTGTTCAACGTGCGCTCGCTGCTCAAGCTGCGCAACGCCATCGGCCCGGTGATCGGCGCCAACCTCGACCCGTCGCACCTGTTCTGGATGGGTGCCGACCCACTGGCCGCCGCCGATGCCCTGGGCGATGCGCTGTACCACGTGCACGCCAAGGACACCCTGCTCAACACGCCGGTGCAGGCGGTGGATTCGCTGCTGGAAAACGGCTCGCTGATGGACGTGTCGGCACGCAGTTGGTCCTACATCACCCTCGGTTTCGGCCATGGCGAGCAGTGGTGGCGACAGTTCTGCTACCGCCTGAAAATGGCCGGCTACGACGGCTGGCTGTCCATCGAACACGAGGATGTGCTGCTCAACAGCCTCGAAGGCCTGGAGAAATCCGTGGCGCTGCTGCACGGGGTGATGCCGGTGGCGGCCAGCGATTTCAAGCCTCAGGCGATCTGAGCCCCCTCACTGCGCTCAACCACGCCCGTGGCTGAGCGCCCTGTTGTTTCAGTCGGAATATCACAATGACAACTAACTCCTACGGAAAACTGGAGCACATCGCTGAACCTGAACAACGTCACCAACCCGATATACCTGCTGTCGCTGTACCAGGCCGCCGGTTCCACCAACTACGGCGCGCTGCGCAATGTGACCGCTTCGGTGACCTGGGAGTACTGAGCCCGCCGGGGCAAGGCATCACTACCGTAAGTAGTGGGCCTCGATCAGGTCGAGCATCTGCTTGCGGTGACGCTCGATCTGCTCCCACCCCCACGTTTCGCCCTCGCCCAACACATCGAACATATGCGCCAGCTTCAAGGAGTCGTACTGCCGTTTGGCGATGAAGTCAGCCTTTTTCTTCAGTACGGCCTGGTTGCTGTATGAGGAGTTCTCGCCGGGGCTCAACAGCACCAGGTTGCCGAAGCTATGAAGGTATTGGTCATCCAGACGGTTCTGGTATTCCTCGTTTTGAGGGTGCACGTGTTCAACTGAATTTCTTGAAGCGATGCGATAGCTCTCCAGCGTTTCCTTGTGGAAGCACCGGAGCTGATTGCGTTCGCGCCAGAGGATGTATTCCAGCTTCTGGAACCAGTAACGTTCAAAGCCTGTGCCGTTGGCTTCCCTGAGGTAGGCGAGTTTGTCTGTAATGTGCTGAGGTGATGCACAACTACCTGACAACAAGACAAAGCTCGCAGTTTTTTGGGTACTGGTTTCAGGAGCAATCGACAATTGGTTGTCGATGTATTCCAGCAAAGTATCGACCTGTTGACCGCCCAGGCTCGAATCGTTGACCAGCGCTCCCAGAAACGGCGTTAGCCAATACTGGGCACTGCGATCACCGGTGAAGTAACGCACGCTCTGCAGTTGCGCCAGGTTGGGTGTATTCAACTCGGTGGTGCGGCTGGCGCTCACCTTGCCAACTGTGCGCCTATTGATAATGCTCAGCCGCAGGTGCTTGTCCTTCTCTTCGGCCAGACGCACCCACTTCACGACCCACAGATCAAACTGATAACGCACCTGCCACAAGCATTCGATGAATCCCCGGGCCTGGTTCACGTTCGCTTCGTCGACAAACTGCTTGAAGCAACTGTTCAGGCGCGACTCGTTGAGCGGCGTAACGATGTCCTCTCCATCGCCGTGCAGATGCAGGTAAATGCGGTAAGTATGCAGCAGCAGCGCACCGAAACTGATGATCGATTGCACACTGCCCTCATCGTGATCATCGTCATCGATGTCTTTTACGGGGGCCGGATAAAGTTCATCCCGGGACACGCGTTTTGTACTGATTTCGGCAATCGTCAGACCGTTACCGCGACCTTCTGACGGACGTTCCAGGAAGAAGACATCACGCGAATAGCACTCAAGGTCCGTAAACCTCATGCGCTTCCAGGCGGCATCCGGGAAAACGCGGGACACACTGCGCTCGAAGTAACTGTCCATGTCTTCGCAAGCTTGCCAGATGCCTTCATAGCACGCACGGTGATGGGAGATTTTGTCCATCAGGCGCGCTTTCAGGATGTCGGTCTGCTCCAGCTGGATCCCACTGGTATTGAGGGTGGCGAACAGGCCGTTCAAATCCATGCTGGCCGGCATGATGTTATTCACCCACTTGACCTGGTTCAGCAAAAATCGCTCGACCGCCGCCAACCAGTCGGGGCCTCGTTGTTTGCGCAGCTCCTGCAAGCGGTCCTTTGCCGTCTTGTGAGCGGCGACCAACTGCTTCAGGTAAGGTTTTTCGTGCAGGTCGACGACAGGCTCGTCGTCACTCAGTCCTGCCCAGGCAGCGAGCCGGGCCTGGACCTCCTCACGAATCGCAAAAACCAATCGCGGCTTGCCCCCCAGCACGGCCAGCGCTTTCAAGCGCGGACTTGGCGAAACGGCATGGAAGGCCAGTGCCAATACCAACAACGTAGTCATGCGCTGTTGACCATCAATCAATTCGTACGTGACGTCAGCCGCCGAGTCGCTGCGGTTTGGCAAGCGACTGGTCAACACCGTACCAATGTAGTAGTGATCGTCACCTTTCATGCAAGCATTGATGATTTGATTCAACAGCCCAAGCACATCGTCGCTCGACCATACATACGGACGCTGGTAGCTGGGAATCACCAGTGCAACGTTATTCAGGCACAGTGCGTCGGCTGTCTGGACCTGGGAAAGAACCTGCGCGGTCATGGACGACTCCCACACAATGAATCAAGCGCTTTGCGCAACTGAAGATCGTACGCGGTGATCATTGCCTGCGGGTTATCCATAGGCAGAGGTAGATGCAGCGTTGCCGCGACCGAGGTAATAAAGCGTGACTTAATGGTGTTTGTATCAACCCCGGCAGGGTCAAGTTCGTATTGGTAATCGCGCAAGTACTGAATGAGTTGCTCATGGTTGAAACTGCTGGTGATCCAATCCAATACCGGGTTGTCACGCACAAACCGCTGCACATCCATTTCACGCACGCTGACCTGATGAGTCAGGCGTACCGAAAACGTCATCCGAAACAGCCACAGGCTGGCTTGCAGCAATTGCGCGGTACCGAACTGGCACACATACAGCAGCAAAGCGCAGTCATACAAACGCAGCAGGAACACACTGCCACGGGCCTTGATCGCAAGTTGTTCGTAATAGCGATAGAACTCAGCCAACTCCGGCACGTCTCGCTTGATCAACAAACGCTCCTGCAGCTCATGAAAATAAGCCACATAACGGATGGTATTCGCCCCTGTGCTCAGCGGCTGGCGCATGCCGTAGCCTGGCCGAGTCGCCTGCCAGGACTCACCATCACCAGCATGATTGATCTGCGCCGGGCGGTAAGCCACGTCACGACCGTCGGCAACCGTACGTTTTGCCAACTCATCGACGATCTGTTCACGCTCGGCAATCGGCTCGCGGTCACTGGCCACCTTTCGCCATTTCAACGTCTGCCAACTGCGTGATTTCATCAGTGTCGCGACCAGCGAGGTCAGGTCGCCGAAGGATTCCCACTGCCGGGCATAGGCGTCCTGAGCGGCACGCGGCACGCTGCGTAAATGGAAAGCCTTGATAATGTCCGCACCACCCAGGCGCACGCCACTGGTGTTCTGAGTTTCAAAAAACCGGTACGCGTCATCTTCTGAACGGGTGACGACCAGACTGATATTAATCCGATTGAAGTCAACATGCGGCAGCTCCTGCGCTTCCAGCCAGGCGAGGTTTCGGCGAATCCGGTTCTGGCTTTGCGGGGAAGAAAACTTCAGATCAAAGGCGGCCGCACCACGCGACTGCAAAAACCGCAGTAACGCCATGCTGGTCAAACGCTGCTGCCCATCGATGATGTTCAACTGACCGCGCCGGTGATCACTGCCGCCGACCTGATGCAGGATGATGCTACCCAAGTAAAAGTCATGGGAGGGCGTCGCTTGCTCGACTGCCGCTTTGGGAAAGAACGCCTGCAGATCCAGCAGTAAGCGCTCCAGCTGTTTGGGGCCCCAGCGATAAGGCCGCTGATACTCAGGCAACCTCAATGTACCGAACACCAGGCTGGCGTCGCTGGCGAGGATTTTGCGGGATTGGAGCAATGCTTCCAGCGACGTGCTGGCGACCACGATGCCATCCATGACGCTGGGGGCTGCATGGAGTAAATAGCCGTCCTTGACTGCCTGATTCATTCAGAATTTCTTCCTTTGTCTAGCGTCGCAAGCAACGCCAATTGCCTTCTCGATTGCTTTTTCCGGCATCGAGTACAGAAGGGGTTACCCACATAGTCGGCAGCCACACCGAAAGCCTTAGCAAATTTAAGGCACTGTGCCATCAGTTCGCAGTCGTCGCCTGCTCGCGAAGGTGTTTCAAATCCTTGCGCTTTACGTATTATGGTATACCATCATACGCAAACCCAATCACAAAAACTGGAGCCGTGCCATGAGTTTCGAAATCCGCAAGATCGTCAGCTACGTCGAAGAAACCTTCATCGAAGGCGGCAAAGCCTCTGACACCCCGGTGAAAATGGTCGGCCTGGCCGTGGTATTGAAAAACCCGTGGCTGGGCCGTGGTTTCGTCGAGGACCTCAAACCGGAAATCCGCGCCAACTGCTCCGACCTCGGTGCGCTGATGGTTGAACGCCTGGTGGGCATCATCGGCGGTGCCGAGAACATCGAGGCCTACGGTAAAGCGGCCGTGGTGGGCGCCGACGGCGAGATCGAGCACGCTTCGGCGATCATCCACACCCTGCGTTTCGGCAACCACTACCGTGAAGCGGTCAACGCCAAGAGCTACCTGAGCTTTACCAACAAGCGCGGCGGCCCGGGCACTTCGATCCAGATCCCGATGATGCACAAGGACGACGAAGGCCTGCGCTCGCACTACATCACCCTGGAAATGCAGATCGAAGACGCGCCGCGTGCAGACGAAATCGTCGTCGTGCTGGGTTGCGCCGACGGCGGCCGCCTGCACCCGCGTATCGGCAACCGCTACATCGACCTGGAAGAACTGGCCGCTGAAAAAGCCCAGTAATCCCGGCCGATAATTCCTAATAAAAAGGTATGCAGGAGCGCTCCATGATTCGGCTCACCGCTGAACACACCCCGGCTGGCACCAGTTACCTGGCGACCGGCCAAGGCCAGCCTGTGGTTTTGATCCACGGCGTGGGCCTGAATAAAGAGATGTGGGGCGGCCAGGTCGTTGGCCTGGCCGCCAACTACCGCGTGATCGCCTACGACATGCTTGGCCATGGCGCCAGCCCACGCCCGGCCAGCGGCACGCCGCTGCTGGGTTACGCCGACCAGTTGCTGGAGTTGCTCGACCACCTGCAACTGCCCCAGGCCACGGTCATCGGGTTTTCCATGGGCGGCCTGGTGGCGCGGGCGTTTGCCCTGCATTACCCGGAGCGCCTGCACGGCCTGGTGGTACTCAACAGCGTGTTCAACCGCAGCACTGAGCAGCGTGCCGGGGTGATTGCGCGCACCGCCCAGGCCGCCGAACACGGACCGGATGCCAATGCCGAAGCGGCGCTGTCGCGCTGGTTCAGCCGTGAATACCAGGCGGCCAACCCGGCGCAGATCGCGGCGTTGCGCCAGACCCTGGCGGGCAATGATCCCCAGGGCTACCTGACCACCTACGAATTGTTTGCTACCCAGGACATGTACCGCGCCGATGACCTGAAGGGCATCCGCGTGCCGACGCTGGTCGCCACCGGCGAGCTCGACCCCGGCTCAACCCCGGAAATGGCCCGCCAACTGGCCGACAGGATTCCCGGTGCCACGGTCGCCGTGCTCGCCGAACAACGGCATATGATGCCGGTAGAATCGCCGCGCCTGGTCAACCAGCTGCTGCTGGGTTTTCTTGAGACGGCCCACTCCCAGAACAATCAGATAAAGGGGATCGTTGCATGACGCTCGCACGCTTCCAGATGTGCATCGGCGGTGAATGGGTCGATGCGCTGTCCGGCAAGACCTTCGACAGCCTCAACCCGGCCCTGGCCGAACCCTGGGCACAACTGCCCGACGCCGATGAAGCCGACGTGGAGCGCGCCGTGCAGGCCGCCCAGGCCGCTTTCGACGGCGCCGCCTGGCGTGGCCTCACTGCCACTGCACGGGGCAAGTTGCTGCGTCGCCTGGGTGACTTGATCGCCGACAACAAGGAGCAACTGGCCCAGCTGGAGAGCCGCGACAACGGCAAGCTGATCCGCGAAACCCGCGGCCAGGTCAGCTACCTGCCGGAGTTCTTTCACTACACCGCCGGCCTGGCCGACAAGCTCGAAGGCGGCACCCTGCCGCTGGATAAGCCGGACCTGTTCGCCTACACCGTGCACGAAGCCATGGGCGTGGTCGCCGCGATCATTCCGTGGAACAGCCCGCTGTACCTCACCGCGATCAAACTCGCCCCGGCCTTGGCCGCGGGCAACACCATCGTGATCAAGCCGTCGGAACACGCCTCGGCGACCATCCTCGAACTGGCGCGCCTGGCGTTGGAAGCCGGGATTCCGCCTGGTGTGGTCAACGTGGTCACCGGCTACGGCCCGAGCACCGGCGCCGCCCTCACCCGCCACCCGCTGGTGCGCAAGATCGCCTTCACCGGCGGCGCAGCCACCGCCCGCCATGTGGTGCGCAGCAGTGCGGAAAACTTCGCCAAGCTGTCCCTGGAACTGGGCGGGAAATCGCCCAATATCATCTTTGCCGACGCCGACCTGGACAGCGCCATCAACGGCGCAATCGCTGGTATCTATGCGGCGTCCGGGCAGAGCTGTGTGTCGGGTTCGCGCCTGTTGGTACAGGATGAAATCTACGACGAATTCGTCGAACGCCTGGTGGCGCGTGCCCAGCGCATCCGCATCGGCAACCCCCAGGACGACGCCAGCGAGATGGGCCCGATGGCCACCGCGCAGCAACTGGCCGTGGTCGAAGGCCTGGTGGCCGACGCCATCGCCGAGGGCGCACGCCTGCGCACCGGCGGCAAGCGCCCGCAGAACCTGGGTGAAGGCTGGTTCTACGAGCCGACGCTGTTCGAATGCGACCGCAACTCGATGAAGATCATGCAAGAAGAGGTGTTCGGCCCGGTGGCCTCGGTGATCCGCTTCAAGGACGAAGCCGAAGCGCTGGCCATCGCCAACGACTCGCAGTTCGGCCTCGCCGCCGGCATCTGGACCCGCGACCTCGGCCGCGCCCACCGCCTGGCCCGGGACGTGCGCTCGGGCATCATCTGGGTCAACACCTACCGCGCCGTGTCGGCCATGGCGCCGATCGGCGGCTTCAAGAACAGTGGCTATGGACGCGAAAGCGGCATCGATTCGGTGCTGGCCTACACCGAGCTGAAAACGGTGTGGATCAACCTGTCCCAGGCGCCCATGCCTGATCCTTTCGTGATGCGTTAAGAGGCCACAACCATGATAGAACCCGGCATTTACAAAGACGTGATGAGCTCGTTCCCGTCCGGCGTCACGGTGGTCACCACCCTTGACCCGGACGGCGGCATCGTCGGCATCACCGCCAGCGCGTTCAGCGCGTTGTCCATCGACCCGGCGCTGGTGCTGTTCTGCCCCAACTATGCTTCAGACACCTACCCGGTGCTGCGCGACAGCAAGCGCTTTGCGATCCACCTGCTGTCCGCCGACCAGACCGCCGAAGCCTATGCCTTCGCCAGCAAAGGCAAGGAAAAAGCCAAGGGCATCGAGTGGCACTTGAGCGAGCTGGGCAACCCGCTGCTGGCCAAGGCCACGGCGATCATCGAGTGCGAGCTGTGGCGTGAATACGACGGCGGCGACCATGCGATCATCGTCGGCGCGGTGAAAAACCTGATCCTGCCCGCGCAGCCGGTCACGCCGATGATCTATCACAAGGGCAAGCTGGGGCCGTTGCCGGCCTTGGCCTGAGGCATGCGGGGGGCCGTGAGGGTTTGTCGCTTAAAAGACACCGCGTGATAAACTCGCCGTCACTTTCGGCCCACGTTCGGCCCCCAGTTAACCGTTACAGACAGAGCAACGCCCATGAAACGCCTGCCACTCGACGACAGCTTCAAGGTCAATCACAACCCGGTCACCCTGCGGGAAATCGTGCTGGAGAAACTGCGCAGCGCGATCATGAACTTCCAACTGCTGCCGGGCGACCGCCTGGTGGAGCGCGACCTGTGCGACCGCCTCGGCGTCAGCCGCACCTCGGTGCGTGAGGCGTTGCGTCACCTGGAGTCCGAAGGCCTGGTGGAATTCGCCGACGCCAAGGGCCCGCAAGTGGCCGTGATCACCCTGGCCGATGCCGTCGACATCTATGAACTGCGCTGCGTGCTCGAAGGTTTAATCGTGCAACTGTTCACCCTGCGCGCCAAGGCCAAGGACATCAAGGCCCTGGAAAAAGCCCTCGAAGAGAACCGCAAGGCCCTCAAGGATGGCGAGCTGCAACAGGTGATCGATTCGGTGCAGGGCTTCTACGACGTGCTGCTCGAAGGCTCCGGCAACCACGTCGCCGCCACCCAGCTGCGCCAGTTGCAGGCGCGCATCAGCTACCTGCGCGCTACCTCGGTGTCCCAGGAAAACCGTCGCGGCACCAGCAACCAGGAAATGGAACGCATGGTCCAGGCGATCAAGAGCGGCGACCCGCTCGCCGCCCACCAGGCCTGCGTCGATCACGTACGCGCCGCTGCGGCCGTGGCCCTGGACTACCTCAAGCGCAAACAGGAAGAGACCGGCAAGATCCCGGAAATCACCCTGCCCATCGCGCTCAAAGAACCCCGCATAGGTCACTGACCGTGCCCAGCCCGCGCTTTTGCCCGGATTGCGGCGCCAGTGACCTCGGTCACCAGCTGCCACCGGGCGACACTCATGAGCGCCTGATGTGCCGGGGCTGCGGCTATATCCACTATGTAAACCCGAAGATCATTGCCGGCTGCATCATCGAGCAGGACGGCAAGTACCTTTTGTGCCAACGGGCGATTCCACCGCGCCCGGGCACCTGGACGTTGCCGGCGGGTTTTATGGAAGGTGGCGAGACCACCGAACAGGCAGCGCTGCGCGAAGTCTGGGAAGAAAGCGGCGTGCGGGCGGAGATTGTCTCGCCCTACTCGATCTTCAGCGTGCCCAGGATCAGCGAGGTATACATCATCTTTCGCGCGATTGCGCTGGAGATTACCGGGGAGTTTGGGCCGGAGACGCTGGACTATAAGTTCTTCGCGCCCGAGGAGATTCCTTGGGACAGCATCTACTATCCGGCGATTCGGCAAATTCTTGAGCGGTATATCGAGGAGCGGCAGGCTGGGGTGTATGGGATCTACATTGGCAATGATGACAGCGGGAAGATTCACTTTATTCGCTGATTGCCTGGACGGATAACATTCAAAATGTGGAAGCTGGCTTGCCTGCGATGACGGTGTGTCGGTGTGTCGGTGTACATATCCGTTATTTAGGTAACGGCGGCTTATGGTTCCGCCCTTACGGCGGCTCACTTTTGAAAAGCGCATAAAGTAAGCAAAACGCTCTTGCCCCAACACTCGGCACCTCGCTTAGGCTCGGTGTGCCCGTAATCCGCCATGGATTTGCGGGGCCGCCTAAGATCAAGAGCCAGAGCAAACCACAGTTCCATCTGATACATGGAGATCCAAATGTGGGAGCGGGCTTTCTCGCGAATGCAGTGTATCAATCAACGGATTCATTGGCTGATTCACCGCATTCGCGAGCAAGCCCGCTCCCACAGTTTTGACCCAGTTCACCCCGCCCATGCCGGTCGGCTCCAAGGCCGCCGCGCTCTGGCTTTTGATCTCGGGTCGCCCCGTTAAACACGCTGGCCGAACGCAGGCTTGAATCCGTGGGCAACCCGGCAGGACGCCGGGTTAGCCGCCCCGCGCCATGGATGGCGCGTGGCGGCGGCCCACGGATTCAAGCCGGAGTGAGGGCACACCGAGCCTGGGCGAGGTACCGAGTGTTGGGGCGAAGGCCTTTTGGTTACTTTTGGGCCTTTCCAAAAGTGACCCGCTGTAAGGGTGGAACCATAAGCCGCCGTTACCTAAACAACGGATATGTACTCAGCCCCACTACGCCACCCCCTCCACAATCACAACCTGCGCCACCGCCACACCCTCGCGATGCCCCTTGGCCTCCTGATACTGCGCAGACTCATAACAAGCCAGCGCCCGCTCATAACTCTCAAACTCAATCACCACATGACGCGGTGCCCCAGGCCCACCCTCCAGCACAACACTACGCCCACCCCTGGCCAGAATCTTCCCTCCATACAGCGCAAACGCCGCCGGCGCACGGCGGGTGTACTGGCTGTATTGCTCGGCATCCGCCACATCCACATGCGCAATCCAGTAAGCCTTCATCGAGATATTCTCCTCTTCAGATTTTTTGGTATACCATAATACATACAACCAACAAATCGAGCATCCCACTATGAGCTTCAACAGCATCGCAGACATCATCGAAGACTACCGCCAAGGCAAAATGGTGCTGTTGGTAGACAACGAAGACCGTGAAAACGAAGGCGATCTGTTGCTGCCCGCCGCCTGCTGCACCGCTGAGACGATCAGCTTCATGGCCCGCGAAGCCCGTGGCCTGATCTGCCTGACGCTCACTGACGAACACTGCCGGCGCCTGGGCCTTGAGCAGATGGTGCCAAGCAACGGCAGCGTGTTCAGTACCGCATTCACGGTATCCATCGAAGCCGCCACCGGCGTGACCACCGGCATTTCAGCCTCCGACCGCGCACGCACGGTCGCCGCCGCCGTCGCTCCCAACGCCGGCCCTGCGGACATTGTGCAGCCCGGCCACATCTTCCCCCTGCGCGCCAAGGACGGCGGTGTACTCACCCGCGCCGGCCACACCGAGGCCGGTTGTGACCTGGCGCGCCTGGCCGGGCATATCCCGGCGTCGGTGATCGTCGAAGTGATGAACGACGACGGCACCATGGCCCGTCGCCCCGAGCTGGAAGTGTTCGCACGCAAGCACGGCATCAAGATCGGCACCATCGCCGACCTGATCCACTACCGCCTCAGCACCGAGTGCACCGTGGTGCGTATCGGCGAACGCGACCTGCCGACGGTGCACGGCACCTTCCGCCTGATCACGTTCGAGGACCGCATCGACGGCGGCGTGCACATGGCCATGGTGATGGGCCAGTTGCGCCGCGACACCCCTGCGCTGGTGCGCGTGCATGTGATCGACCCGTTGCGCGACCTGGTCGGCGCCGAGTACAGCGGCCCGTCAAACTGGACGCTGTGGGCCGCACTGCAACGCGTCGCCGCCGAAGGCAGCGGCGTGGTGGTGGTGCTGGCCAACCACGAATCCTCCCAGGCGCTGCTCGAACGCGTACCGCAACTGACCCAGACGCCGCGCCAATTCAGCCGCTCGCAATCGCGGATTTATTCGGAAGTCGGCACCGGTGCGCAGATTCTGCAAGACCTCGGCGTCGGTCAGTTGCGCCACCTCGGACCACCGCTCAAATACGCGGGCTTGACCGGTTATGACCTGGAAGTGGTGGAGAGTATCCCGTTCGTAGAATGACCCCGGCCAGATAGCCGGTATGGCAAAGTGCTTGCGCAAAAATTGGAATACCATAATATGATATTCCACAGGTTGGATGACCCCAAAAACGTCATCCACACCGACTGCTCCCGATAGGCGGGCACTCAAAAGCCCCGCTCATAAACACAACAATGAGGGCGTAAAAATGGTGTTGAACAAACGTATCAGCGCAGTCCTGATCGCGGGTTTGCTGGCAACCGCCAGCCACGCGGCCATGGCCGCCGAAAGCGTCAATTTCGTCAGCTGGGGCGGTAGCACCCAGGATGCGCAAAAGCAGGCCTGGGCTGACCCGTTCAGCAAGGCCAGCGGGATCACCGTGGTGCAGGACGGCCCCACCGACTACGGCAAACTCAAGGCCATGGTCGAGAGCGGCAACGTGCAGTGGGACGTGGTCGACGTGGAAGCAGACTTCGCCCTGCGCGCCGCCGCCGAAGGTCTGCTCGAACCCCTGGATTTCTCGGTGATCCAGCGCGACAAGATCGACCCGCGCTTCGTCTCCGACCACGGCGTCGGTTCGTTCTTCTTCTCCTTCGTGCTCGGCTACAACGAAGGCAAGCTCGGCGCCGGCAAACCGCAAGACTGGACCGCGCTGTTCGACACCAAGACCTACCCTGGCAAACGCGCCCTGTACAAATGGCCCAGCCCCGGCGTGCTCGAACTCGCCCTGCTGGCCGACGGCGTCGCGGCCGACAAGCTCTACCCGCTGGACCTGGACCGCGCCTTCAAGAAACTCGACAGCATCAAGAAAGACATCGTCTGGTGGGGCGGCGGCGCGCAATCGCAGCAGCTGTTGGCCTCCGGCGAAGTCAGCATGGGCCAATTCTGGAACGGTCGTATCCACGCCCTGCAAGAAGACGGCGCGCCGGTCGGCGTGAGCTGGAAGCAGAATCTGGTGATGGCCGACATCCTCGTCGTGCCCAAAGGCAGCAAGAACAAAGCGGCTGCGATGAAGTTCCTGGCCAACGCCAGCAGCGCCAAGGGCCAGGCCGACTTTTCCAACCTGACCGCCTATGCTCCCGTCAACGTTGACAGCGTGCAGCGCCTGGACTCAGTGCTCGCGCCAAACCTGCCGACCGCCTACGCCGCCGACCAGATCACCCTTGATTTCGCCTACTGGGCGAAGAACGGTCCGGCCATTGCAACACGGTGGAACGAATGGCTAGTCAAATGAAAATGACGGCAACCACACCGACCGGGAGCGCCCTCGGCGCCCCCGGTGCGGTTCCGGGCACAGCCCTGATGCAGCGCTGGAAAGGATCGAGCAACCTGATCCCCGCCCTGCTGTTCCTCGGCCTGTTCTTCCTCGCCCCCTTGATCGGCCTGCTGCTGCGCGGCGTACTGGAGCCGGAGCCGGGCCTGGGCAACTACCAACAACTGTTCGCCAACTCAGCCTACGCCCGCGTGCTGCTCAACACCTTCTCGGTGGCGGGCCTGGTGACCCTGTTCAGCCTGCTGTTGGGCTTCCCGCTGGCCTGGGCGATTACCCTGGTGCCTCGCGGTTGGGGCCGTTGGATGCTGAGCATCGTGCTGTTGTCGATGTGGACCAGCCTGCTCGCCCGCACATATTCCTGGCTTGTGTTGCTGCAAGCCTCGGGGGTGATCAACAAGGCGCTGATGGCGCTGGGCATCATCGACCAGCCGCTGGAAATGGTGCACAACCTCACCGGCGTGGTGATCGGCATGAGCTACATCATGATCCCGTTCATCGTGCTGCCGTTGCAGGCGACCATGCAGGCCATCGACCCGATGATCCTGCAGGCCGGCTCGATCTGCGGTGCGAGCCCCTGGACCAACTTCTTCCGGGTGTTCCTGCCGCTGTGCCGGCCGGGGTTGTTTTCCGGTGGCTTAATGGTGTTTGTGATGTCCCTCGGTTACTACGTCACCCCGGCGCTGCTCGGCGGTGCGCAGAACATGATGCTGCCCGAGTTCATCATCCAGCAGGTGCAATCGTTCCTCAATTGGGGCCTGGCCAGCGCCGGCGCCGCGTTGCTGATCTTTATCACGCTGGTGCTGTTCTACTTCTACCTGAAGCTCCAACCGGAATCCCCGGTCGGCGCCAGCAACGCGAGGTAAGCCGTCATGCTCCTGACCCCCAACGCCATGAGCCGCAGGATGCGCTTGGGCCTCTACACCACCACCGGCTTGATCGGCCTGTTTTTGCTGTTGCCGATCGTGTTTATCGTTCTGCTGTCGTTCGGTTCGTCCCAGTGGCTGGTGTTCCCGCCGCCGGGCTGGACGCTGAAATGGTACGGCCAGTTCTTCTCCAACGCCGACTGGATGAACGCCGCCGCGGCCAGCCTCAAGGTCGCGGTACTGACCACCGTGTTCGCCGTGGCCCTGGGTTTGCCGACTGCTTTTGCGTTGGTGCGCGGACTCTTCCCTGGCCGTGAGTTGCTCTACGGCCTGTTCACCCTGCCGATGATCGTGCCGCTGGTGATCATCGCCGTGGCGGTGTACGCGCTGTTTCTCAAGCTCGGCTACACCGGCACGATGTTCGCCTTTGTGGTCAGCCATGTGATCGTCGCGCTGCCGTTCACCATCATCTCGATCATCAACTCGCTGAAGCTGTTCGACCAGTCGATCGAAGACGCGGCGGTGATCTGCGGCGCGTCGCGCTTGCAGGCGGTGTTCAAGGTGACGTTCCCGGCGATCCGCCCCGGCATGGTCGCCGGTGCGCTGTTCGCCTTCCTCGTCTCGTGGGATGAAGTGGTGCTCAGCGTGATGATGGCCAGCCCGACCCTGCAAACCCTTCCCGTGAAAATGTGGACCACCCTGCGCCAGGACCTAACGCCTGTGATCGCCGTCGCCTCGACGCTGCTGATCGGCCTGTCGGTACTGGTCATGGTGATTGCCGCCGTCGCACGTCGACGTACCGAAACCCGCGCTTGAGCGCCAGGAGTAGAACATGAGTGCAGTGATCAAAGCCCCCGCGCAGCAGCCCGGCCACCCCCTGGTCAGCCTGCGCAACCTGAACAAGCACTACGGCGAATTTGCCGCCGTGGACAACATCTCGCTGGACATCCAGGACGGCGAATTCCTCACCTTCCTAGGCTCCAGCGGCTCAGGCAAAAGCACCACCCTGTCGATGCTCGCCGGGTTCGAAACGCCGAGCAGCGGCGAAATCCTGGTGGGTGGAAAATCCCTGGTCAACGTACCGCCGCACAAGCGCGACATCGGCATGGTGTTCCAGCGTTATTCGCTATTCCCGCACCTGTCGGTACGCGACAACATCGCCTTCCCGTTGGCGATCCGCAAACTCGCCAGCGCCGAGCGCGACAAACGCGTCGACGCCATGCTCAAGCTGGTACAGCTGGAACAGTTCGCCCACCGTCGCCCTTCGCAACTCTCCGGCGGCCAACAGCAACGCGTCGCCATCGCCCGCGCGCTGGTGTACGAACCACGCATCCTGCTGATGGACGAACCCCTCGGCGCCCTCGACAAAAAGCTGCGTGAAGACCTGCAGGACGAACTGCGCCAACTGCACCGGCGCCTGGGCATCACCATCGTCTACGTGACCCACGACCAGGAAGAAGCCATGCGCCTGTCCCAGCGTATCGCGATTTTCAGCCACGGCAAGATCGTCGGCTTGGGCAGCGGCTTTGACCTGTACCAGAACCCGCCGAATGCGTTTGTCGCGTCGTTCCTGGGCAACTCCAACTTCCTCAAGCTCAAGGCCCAGGGGAATGCGGCGGCATCGTTTGAGGGGCAGTCGTTATCGATCCGACTGACCACAGGGCTGCGTATCGAACAGGACGTGTTGCTGATGGTGCGCCCGGAAAAAGCCCTGGCATTGAGCGTCGAACAAGCGGCTGAACAGCCGCTGGCAGCGGGTTGGAATGAAGTGTCGGCAATCGTCGGTGAAGTGCTGTTCCTGGGTGAAAGCCAGACCTGCACGGTGAAAACCCTCGGTGGTACTTCGATGACGGTCAAGGCGTTGTCTGCTGCGGGGATGCCGCTCAAGGCGGGAGATCCGGTGCGGGTGCGTTGGGCGACGGCGGATGCGTGTGTGTATACCGAGTGGGCGGAGAGTGATTTGAATAAGGCGGCCGGGGCGCATTGAGTTATCCGCCATTCGGTTCAGGCCAGGCGTGCAGCAAACTCTTCGAGGTAGGCCCGGACCATCATGGAATAAGGCGCCTGGGGCTTGGCCAATGATTTCATTTGTCGCACCGTGCGGTCACGCAGTTGCTCCAGGCCTTGAGCAATCACTTTGTCCTCCGGCGCGTATTTTGAGCTCGGCGGACGGCGTTCCAACTTGTTGATGTAATCGGTAAGCTCGACCACCTGGACCTCCAGAAACATCAATTGGCGCAGCACTCGTGTTCTTTCCTGCACCAGCCCCAAGCGGTTCAGACCATAGATCAAGATCGACACCGAGCCCCTCAAGTCCAGATTGTACTTGAGGGTTCGGGACAGTTCGGCCTTGAAGTCTGCTAGGGTTTTTGGGTCCAGGCCCATATTCGGTGGGATAACCTCGACGCCCGGTTTTGCCAGCGTCAGTGCGATGGTATTCACGGATTCGAGGCAGTACCCAAGATGATCCTGGGGCTGGTCCTTGCAGGGGTTCAACAACAGTGGCAACTCCTTGGAGTAGTCGCCAGCAGAATCCGTAACCCTTGGCCCCAGCACCGGAAAATGGGTGCCTTTGCCTGTTGTGACCGAACGCTCATGAGTGAAGCGACCTGCATCCTCCAGCAACCCCACCTGCCCAACGGCGCCTTTGGGGAGGATTTGGGTTCTGCGCTGGTTACAGTAGATACAGCTGGGCAGGAGGTTGTCCCAGGTCACGCCCAGCCACCAGTAACCCTCATGCGTTGCATCACCGAACACGGCTTCCTTGGGGCGGTAGTGCTCAACCTCCATCGCGGAGGTCGCGTAGTAGAAGCTTTCGCAGTAGGCGCATTTACGGTGGAACATTTCGATGAGCCGGGCCTTGACGCTATCGTGCTTATAGAGCTTGAAAGGCGAAACCTGCGTAACCGACACATTGGAAGCACGTTTACCCGACGCCTTCGCCTTGGCTCTTTTCACCGCGGCCTTGGCCCGCAGCTGTGCCTTTTTCTTGATATAGGCCGCCACCTTCACCAACTCCTCGTCGGCTGGCGAACGCTGTCCAGGAACGACTGCCATTACCTGTGGCGTGACAAATTTTGATCGATCCACATAACGCATGGCTCAGAAACCCTCCAGCGCAGCGAGGATCTTGCGCTTGGCCTGATCATCAAACTCTTTCAACTTTTTCCGCGAGGCCGTGACGCGCTTTTGGAGAAACTCGGCAACCGCCTCTTGCACCAGCCGTTGCCCCTCGGTACCACCTACCGGGAGTACGTCGTTTATTTCCTCTTTGAACAACTTCACCACTTGCTGCTCATCAGGTTCCAGTGGTTTTTCGTTGTAGCTCGCACTCAGCAGGTCTGCCAATTGAGCCAACTTCTGGTTCATCAGCGGCTGGTCGGTGGAGGCAAGGCTAAAAAAGTCCGAGGTAAGCAATTGTTCGATGGTCAGTTGGGTGATGTCGGGCAGGTCGATTAATTGCTCGACATGAGCAAGGTGCGCGGCACTGCCCTCAATAACGGGTTTTGCAGTGCGATGTACCACCACAACCTCGCCATGATGCATACCGCGCACACACAGCGGATCGTGGCTGGTGGCAATGAACGTGACCTTGGGCAACGCCTTGCGCAGCGCACTCATGATCTGGATTTTCCAGCGTGGGTGAAGATGCGCTTCCACTTCATCGATCAATACAATGGCGCGGGCGTTCTCCAGGCTTTGGTAGTGCGGATTGGTACTGCGGTCCATCAGCCTGCGCATGATGTCGCAGGCCATCGCCAATACCGAGCGGTAGCCCGACGAGGTGTGGCTCAGAGGCGTGATGGTTTCAACCCCGCCTGGGTGTGTGACGATCAGGCAGCGCTGGTTATCGGCAGACTTCACGATGACATCGAAGTCCCCATCAACCGCCATGATGAAGCGCAACGCACGCGCAACGTCGGCCAGGTCTCGCGCCTCCAGGCCAAGCAGCCAGGGTTCGGGGTTGGGCAGCAAGCGTGCCGAGTCGAACAGATTGAAGATCCCAGGCCCGGCCTTATAGGCCGAGCTGTTTTTCTGATATTGACGAAACGCGCCGTAGGCAAACACCGGAGGAGTTACCCGCGGGCTTTGTGGTTCCCAGATCGAACCTTTGATTTCGAGCACGACATCTGGCTTCTCATCGAACCTCAGGCAAATCTGCGCAGAGGGCATGGGAGGATGGTCGATCTGGCCCAGGTACGTTGGGTTGAGTACCAAGTCAGCGACATCCAGCTTCAATGAAGTACGAGTGCTCTCGTCAGTCAATGCCAACGCCGTAGCCTCCAGGATCGAGCTTTTGCCGGTAGCGTTTTCCCCCAGAATCAGCATGGCGGGTTGCACCGGCTCTTGGCTCAAGAGCGACTCCGCCGACTGCTGCGCCAATGTCAGTTGGAGCTGATCAATAGCCTTGAAACAGGTCAGTTCGATGGACAGGAGTGTGGGGTAGACCGGAGGGGGAGCAATCGGTGTGGGAGCTTTTTCCTTGGGCGGGTTTTTCGCGGTTGTGGGCAATGATTCAGAGGGTTTGGCGTAGCGTCCAAAATTCTCTTTCTCGATCCACTCGACCAACCGCGACATATGACGATTAAACTCCGGCTCATTTCGAAGCCGTCTATAGGAGTTCGAGATTTGTGAACGAGAAATCAATGTGGGCCGGCCCCTGATTGCCCTGGACAAGAACGAAACAATCAAGCGGCATTGCAAATGCCACAACCCGCCAAACTCCATATTGCTGAAGTCAAAGAGATCATTTGCGCGAAACTTGACGGGCCCCGGAGCAAAAAGCCGAGCCCGATACCCACTCAGGGCCTCCTCTCGCTCTAGGGTCAGTTCGCGCCGATCCAACTTGAAGTGTTTGATGGTTAGTGCTGCACGCGGGCTAAGAGCTTCAATCTCGCCACTGACCGAGATGAAAAAGTGCTTGTGAAAAGCCCTGTCGTCACAGGGATCGAGCAAATCATGTTTCTCACCCAGTGGGTACGACCGCCACATGCCCAGGTCCTCATCAACATAGACTTGCAAACGCTCGATGGATGGCAAGGGCATGCGTTCACCTGCTACCGGAAAATACTCAGGCTGGTTCGGAATGCATTCCCGGCAAATCGGATAGATGTTCTCCCAGGCATTGGCCAGCCAGGTGTAATACAGATGGCTGTCACTGCCCTCCGGCGTGGCAGATGCCTGCGGTCGAAAACGATAAGCCAGCGTCCCACGCTCGGTTTCGCAAAACGCGCACTTGCCGCGGAACAACGTCGTCAGACCATCGAGTACGGAGACGTCGTTAACGTCCAGCGAGTGTCCAGAAAGTCGAGTCTGTGAGCGCTCCAAAGGGTCCGTTTTGAAAAAGTTGAGTAACCTGGCCCGCGCCTTACTCGCTGCCGGCATGCGAAAAAATTTCGGTGGTGCTACAGAACCACGGTCGAAAAACTGCATCAATCTCGTCCCTAAGACCCAAAAAAGACGAGATTAATAGCAACAAGCCACTAAGCGAAAGCACCGCCCAGCATTTACTTCACATACTTCAACTTCCCCACCGGCTCACGCACCACCCTCCCCCGCGTCGCCAGGCAGTAATACAACGGACACGTCACCACCAACCCCACCAGCCACGACAAATCCGCGCCTTCCACCCAGTTGGCCCACGGCCCCACATACAACGACGTATTGGCAAACGGCAGTTGCACCACAATCCCGATGAAATACGCGACGATTGCATGCAGATTAAAGCGTCCATAAACGCCGCCATCCGCCTGGAAGATCGAGGTTATGTCATACACCCCACGCTTGATCACGTAGAAGTCGATCAGGTTGATCGACGCCCACGGCACCAGCACCAGCAGCAATGCGAGGATCAGGCCGATGAACTGCGCGATGAAATCCGCCGAAGCACCCAGCGCGACTACGCAGCAACCGGCGAGGATCACGCCGGAAAGCACCACGCGCACTCTGATGCTCGGGGTCCAGTGGCTGGCGAAGGTCTGGATCGAGGTGATGATCGACAGCACCGCGCCGTACAGATTCAGGGCGTTGTGGCTGATGATGTTGAGCAGGAACAGCACCATCAGGATCGGCCCGAGCCAGCCGGTGGCTTGCTTGACGGCGACCATGGCTTCGGTGCCTTCCGGCGTTGCCAGCGCAGCCACCAGGCCGAAGGCGAACGACAGGATGGTGCCAAGGGTGGCGCCCAGATAGGTGGCGATAAAGGGGCGGCTGATGCCGATGTCGGCGGGCAGGTAACGCGAGTAGTCGCTGGTGTAGGGCGAAAAGCTGATCTGCCAGATCACGCCGAGGGACACGGTGGCCAGCCAGCCAGCCAAGTTGAAACCGCCGCGGGTGAGGAAGTCGGCCGGCAGGTCATGGGCGAAGATGTAGAGGAAGCCGGCAAGCAGCGCGCTGCCCATCACCCATGTGCCGATGCGGTTGAGGGTATGGATGAAGCGGTAGCCGATCACGCCGATGGCGGTAGCGCTGAGGGCGCCGATCAGGATGCTGGCGGGCACCGGCACCGAGGGCGCAATGCCGACGATGGATTTGCCGGCCAGGACGATGTTGGAGATGAAAAAGCCGATGTAGATCAGCGCGGCGAAAAACACGATCAGCAGTGCACCGTAACGGCCGAACTGGCCGCGGCTTTGCACCATCTGCGGGATGCCCATGCGCGGGCCCTGGGCCGAAGCCAGGGCAATCACGATGCCGCCGAGCAGGTGGCCGAGGGCAATCGCCAGCAGG
Source organism: Pseudomonas sp. RP-B7 (assembly GCF_059803535.1). Lineage (NCBI taxonomy): Bacteria > Pseudomonadati > Pseudomonadota > Gammaproteobacteria > Pseudomonadales > Pseudomonadaceae > Pseudomonas > Pseudomonas sp. RP-B7. The sequence continues at coordinate 2,473 of NZ_JAPFHC010000020.1, read as the reverse complement.
CCCCATACGAGGTTGAGGTGGAACACCTGGGCGACCATCGCGCCGGTGACGATGGGCAATGGCGCGATGTTGGTGCTGAACCATAAGGTGAACAGGTCGCGGGCCTTTCCATGGCGCTCTGCGAGGGGGACGTAATCGACCGTGTGATTCTCGATCAGGGGGTCTTGCCGTGACATCTGGGGCATGGAAATGAACTCGCGTTGGTCTGATCTTATAGTTGTTTGACGCCAAACCGGGGGCGCTCTCTGGCAGCCCCTCAGACGAACACCATATTATGGTATTCCAACATTTTCACAAGACTGATCCGTAGTCCTGACGTCCATCTGATCCGCAAGTGTGCCATACGGCCCCTTGCTTTTTCGCACCTTTAGCCCCGTATTTATTGGTTATAAGACCAAAGGTGCGCGTTTATCGGCGGGTTGAAAAAGCCCTTGCATCGACCGTATTACGGTATACCATCAGACCTACAAACCTATAAAAACCCGCATTACCGCCAGAGGACCGCCCCATGATCGATGCCGCCATCTACAAACAAGTGATGGGTTCGTTTCCGTCCGGAGTCACCGTGATCACCACCCTGGATGACGACGGGCAAATCGTCGGCCTGACCGCCAGCGCCTTCAGCTCGTTGTCGATGGACCCGGCGCTGGTGCTGTTCTGCCCCAACTACAGTTCGGATTCGTACCCGGTGTTGATCAAGAACAAGCGTTTTGCGATACACGTGCTGTCCGGTGGGCAGCAGAACGAGGCCTATGCGTTTGCGCGCAAGGGCAAGGACAAGGCACAGGGCATCGAGTGGACGTTGAGCGCGCTGGGCAACCCGATCCTGGCGAATGCCACGGCGGTGATCGAATGCGAGTTGTGGCGTGAATATGAAGGCGGTGATCACGCGATCATGGTCGGGGCGGTGAAGAACCTGATCGTGCCGGCTCAGAACGCCGGGCCGCTGGTGTATTGCAGTGGCAAGATGGGGGCGCTGCCGGCAGTGGCCTGATGTCCAAAGCACCACAAGACAACCTGTGGGAGCTGTCGAGCTATAGCGAGGCTGCGAAGGCGGTGGGCCTGCCTACAGGGATGTCGCCTGTGCCGCCGTCTTCGCAGGCAAGCCAGCGCCCACAGTTGACCGTGTTCCCACACGACGGGTGAGGTCAGTGTGAAACCCTTGAAGAGAAATGATTTGCGGTTTATTTGTATTATGGTATACCAGAAATTAATCCGCTGACTCACCCTCGGCGAGAGCACTCAAGGGCCTGCAGTCGACAGGCCGATCACAATAGATCCGAGGTAAGCGTCATGAAGTTTTCCCTGTTCGTACACATGGAGCGTTGGGATGAAAGCATCAGCCATCGCCAGTTGTTCGAAGACTTGACCGAACTGACCCTGATGGCCGAAGCCGGTGGTTTCAGCACCGTGTGGATTGGCGAACACCACGCCATGGAATACACCATCTCGCCAAGCCCGATGCCGCTGCTGGCTTACCTCGCGGCCAAGACCACTACTATTCACCTCGGCGCGGGCACGATCATCGCGCCGTTCTGGCACCCACTGCGGGTGGCCGGCGAATGCGCGTTGCTCGATGTGATCAGCAACGGCCGCATGGAAGTCGGCCTGGCGCGTGGCGCCTATCAGGTCGAGTTCGACCGCATGGCCGGCGGCATGCCCGCCTCATCCGGCGGCCAGGCGCTGCGCGAGATGGTGCCGGTGGTGCGCGCCCTGTGGCAGGGTGATTACGCCCACGACGGCGACATCTGGAAATTCCCCACTTCCACCAGCGTGCCCAAGCCTATCCAGCAACCCAACCCGCCAATGTGGATCGCCGCCCGTGATCCGGACTCGCACAACTTCGCGGTGGCCAACGGCTGCAACGTGATGGTCACGCCGCTGATGAAGGGCGACGAAGAAGTCCTCGACCTGAAAAACAAATTCCAGGCCGCCCTCGACAACAACCCGGACGTGCCGCGCCCGCAATTGATGGTGCTGCGCCACACCCACGTGCACAGCATCGACGATCCCGAAGGCTGGAAAGTCGGGGCCAAGGCGATCTCCAAGTTCTATCGCACCTTTGATGCCTGGTTCGGCAACAAGACGGTGCCGGTCAATGGGTTCCTGGAGCCCAGCCCGGAAGAGAAATTCGCCGCCCGCCCCGAGTTCGAGCTGGAAAGCCTGCACAAGACCGCGATGATCGGCACACCAGAAGAAATCATCCCGCGCATCAGGTACTACCAGGAACTGGGGGTGGATGAGTTCAGTTTCTGGTGCGACAACAGCTTGCCCCATGCCGAGAAGAAAAAGTCGCTGGAGCTGTTTATCAAGCATGTGGTGCCGGCGTTTCGTTGAGCGGTACTGCGTGAAACCTGGCCAGTGTGGGAGCTGGCTTGCCTGCGAAAGCGGTGGTCCAGCCAACACGTCTACCAACAGTGCCGCCGCCTTCGCAGCCTCGCTAAAGCTCGACAGCTCCCACAGAGGATTGGTG